>DAHXNQ010000054.1 GCA_027365315.1 Rhabdochlamydiaceae bacterium
CATCATCGCTTGTTTTTACCCGTCGACGACTCAAGGCGGGCTAAAGAAGACAGAAGCTGCGAGGTCGCGAGCGTTCCGTAGTCGCGCCGGGTAGTGCTGTGCACACCCGGACGACAAGGATGGATTCATCGCAGTCGGAGCTGGTCCACTCTTGCAACATAAGCTTGCTCGAACGAATAAAACTTGCTTCTTCTTAGTCTGATAACAGTTCTTATTTATGCAACAAGACCACCGGCTGCGCTTCTAAGGCTGCGGAGACATGGAGAAGACTCAGTGGGTCTTCGCAATGCGGAGCAGGTGAGCGAAGAGCGAACCGGCCGAGGCCAGCTCCCTCGCGAGCGCTCCGTAGCGACCGGGACAGTGCTGTGCACGGCCCGGAAGCAAGGATCGAGGGATCGAAGCTGCAGCTGGCCGGCGAACCTTAGAAATACAAAAACCCGAAAGAGCCTGCTCTTTCGGGTTGATGAGTCAAGTATAAATTAGGGGTTAGGCCTTCTTGGCTTTGATGTAGCGGACGACATCGCCGACAGTTTTGAGCTTCTCGGCATCCTGCTCGGAGATCTCAAAACCAAAACGCTCTTCAAATGTCATAATGAGCTCTGTCAGGTCGAGAGAATCGGCATTCAGATCCTCTACAAAAGACTTATCTAGGTTTACATCTTTCGCATCTACGCCGAGCTGTTCGACTACGATGTCAATAACTTCCTTTTCCATATCCATAGAAGCTGCTTTCCTTATTCGAGAATTACGCCTATCTGGCTAACAGGATACCAGAGAAAACGTTTTTGTCACTAAGCCTGAAATGAGATAGCTACATCACCATCCCACCATCCACCACCAGCACCTGGCCGGTCATGTAGTCGGAAAAGTGGCAAGCTAGGAAGAGCGCCGCATCGGCGATCGATTGGGGACTACCCATACGCCCTAGAGGTACCTTGCTGAGAATCGCCTTTTTCTGCTCTTCAGTCAGCGCATCGGTCATGCGGGTCTCGATGAAACCGGGAGCGATGCAATTCACCAGCACCCCCCTGCCAGCCAGCTCGAGTGCCAGCGATTTGGTGAAGCCGATCAGTCCTGCCTTGGAGGCTGCATAGTTGGCCTGACCGGCATTGCCTGTCAGCCCTACTACCGAAGAGATGTTGATGATCCGGCCGCTGCGCGCCTTCATCATCGGACGCACCACCCCTTTGGTGAGAAGAAAGGCCGATTTCAGGTTGGTATCGAGCACATCGTCCCAATCCTCCTCGCTCATCCGCATCAGCAGCTGATCGCGCGTGATCCCGGCGTTGTTCACCAAGATGTCCAGGCCGCCCCAGCCGCTCAGCAGCTGTTCTAAAGCTGGCACCACACTCTCTGCTTGAGAGACATTGGCCTTCAGAAAGAGAAATTCTTGGGAGAGGTCGATTGCATGCTCTTTCAGCTCGGAAATAGTGGTAGCGCCGCGCTCTTCACTCGTCCCCATAATCGCCACATGGGCCCCTTGCTGAGCATAGGTGAGAGCAACCTGCTTCCCAATACCAGCCGTTCCTCCTGTAACAAGTGCCCGTCTTCCCTTTAGCAGCTGCATAGATGTCCATCACTTAGAAATTGTTCTAGCTCAACCAAATCCGCCATCTTATCGATCGATAGAGTGGGAGCCATCACCCCGATCTTGCGATTCATTCCATTGAGTGTCTTACCAGGGCCAATCTCGAGGTAAAGCTGCACCTCCTCTTTCTCGAGAAGACGAATTCCCTTCTCCCAGCGCACCGGCTGCGTTACCTGCTGCACCAAGAAGCTGCGGATCTCTTCGGGATCGTCCACAAAAGAGCCAGGAGTATTCATGACCAGCCACACATCCGAACGGACAAAGGGCGCTCTGGCAATTGCCTCTCTCAGTTTCTCGCGAGCTGTTGCCATGAGAGGCGTATGAAACGCCCCTGAGACATCAAGAGGCAGCACCCGTCTAGCCCCCTGCGCCTGCAGCGGCGCTGCAGCCTGTTCGAGTGCATCCTTCCTGCCTGCAATCACCACCTGCCCTGGGCAATTTAGATTGGCAATCCAGACCTGGCCATTCAATTGGTCTAAAGCCCGCTGCACAGCCTCCTCTTCAATCCCCAGCACCACCTTCATGCTGCCCGGCTGCTCCTCGCACGCCTGCTGCATGAAAAGCCCTCTCATCTGCACCAGGCGAAGAGCCTCAGCAAACGGCAGCTTTCCTGCCGCCACCAGAGCGCTATATTCACCTAAACTGAGGCCGGCTGCCACCATAGGCTGAAGATCTGGAAAACGCTTGCGAAGCGAGCGCAGCAGCGCCACGCTCATGGTGAAGATAGCCACCTGGCTATTTTTGGTTTCGGTCAGCTGTTCAGCGGGTCCTTGGAAACAGAGCTTCTTGATGTCCATTCCCAGAATATCGCTCGCCTCTTCGAAGGTGGCCAGCACTTCAGGGCAGTGCCAATCACTACCCATTCCTACATACTGAGCTCCCTGCCCAGGAAAGAGAAATACGATGCGTCGCGTCATAGTTTAGAGAGTCTCCTGAGTCAAAACTGAAGCGCCCCAAGTTAAGCCTGCGCCAAAGGCGGTCAGCAGCAGATGCTCTCCATCAACTAGCTTTTCATTGCGCAACAGCTCGTCTAAAGTGATCCCAAGCGACGAGGCGGAGGTATTGCCATACTTTTGGATGGTCAGATAGACCTTCTCCATCGGCACCTGAAACCTCTTAGCAATCGCCTCGATGATGCGCATGTTGGCCTGGTGAGGAACATACCAGCTGATCTCTCCTTCTTTCAGCCCCATCCGGTCGAGGCACTCTTTCGAGGCGCCCTCCATCCGGCGCACAGCGTGCTTGAAGACCTCTTTTCCATCCATCTTGAGATAGTGTAGACCCGCCTCTACAGTCGCCTGCGAAGCTGGCGCAGCCGAACCCCCTGCCGGTACCATCACCAGCTCCGACAATAGACCATCGGCTCCCAGGCAGGTTTCGTTCACCAGAAGACCGCGGCCTACGCCAGGCTTCGCAGCGCGCACCACCGCTGCTGCGGCGCCATCGCCAAACAGCACACAGGTGTTGCGATCTTTGTAGTTGACGAGGGAAGAGATCTTCTCGGCAGCGACCACCAGAACAGTCTCATAAAGACCAGCCTCGATCCATCCCTTAGCCAGCGACAAAGCGTAAATGAAGCCCGAGCAGGCAGCCTGGATATCGAGAGCGGCTGCCCCCGTCATCCCCAGACGCCCCTGAATCAGGCAGGCAGTGCTAGGAAAGGCGTGGTCGGGCGTGGTAGTAGCGCAGATCACCATCTGTACCGCACCGGGCTCTATCCCAGCCGCAGCCAGCGCGCGCCTCGATGCCTCTTCTCCCATGTGGGAGGAAAATTCGTCGGCTGCTGCAATGCGCCGCTCTTTCATACCGGTGCGCGAGACAATCCACTCATCCGAGGTCTCCACCATCTTCTCTAGATCGGCGTTGGAGAGCACCCTTTCCGGCAAATAGGAGCCGGTGCCTACGATGATGGCCTTCTCCTTCATGATGGTAATCCTCTAATCAAGAATCTTTTGTAATAGAAGAGAGTCTACACCATCAAGGCAAAAAAACAAACTAACTATTTTTTTTCTTAATCAGTTCGCACAGAGCAGAGAACCATCCAAAGAGAATCCAGAAGTCTATAAATCTTTTAATACGACTTTTGGGAGCTGTGGAAGAGTTGCTCTCCCCCTCTTTTCTTGAGAGAGCCTAAGTACAACTGGAGAGCTGTATACTTGAGGAGCTCATCTTTAATCACACCTGACAGCAAAGCCATACTAACACAACCTCTTCTGAATTAAGAGAGCATGATGAATCGGGCCTATTTTTCCGACTACGAAAATCGCAAGCTTGAGTTACGCTTCTGCTGCAGCTGGCTTGCTATCGCTTGAACTAAAGAGCCAGGAGAGCCAGCCAAAGAGCAGCCAGAACGAAACAAATCGTCCAATCAGGTTGAAGATGCCACCTTTCTTCTCTGAAGGAGGAACATCCTGAACTGAATCTGTGCTCTTGGTCTCATCGCCGCTTTTTCCCGATTTCTCTGTTGAATCGGTAGTTGATTTGGCAGCTTCACCCGTTTTGGGTTCCCCCTTGCCCTCCACCTTATCACTATCTATCTGATCACCACCCTTATCACCACCTGGAGGGGTCGTAATGGGATCCTTCTGCGCCTGCTGCTTGGTAGGCTCTTGCTTAGTGGGGTCGATCTGCCCTGATGGGTCTCTGGGTGTTTGAATGGTGGGATCGTCTCCTCTTGGAAAAGCTATAGGCTTCTCATCATCCTTTTCGGAAGACGGGCTCGAAGGCGGCTCTGCAACAGGCCCCTTCTGAGTGGAGGGCTTTTTTGGGCATGTATCTTTCTGAGCGGCAGACACAAGCTCGTTAAACTTATCCAGATTCATGATTTGTAGCTGCTTAGACACTGTTTCTAGCTTCTTACTCTTAGACGTTTTAGATACTTGGTATATAAAAATTTTGTTTTCCAGAAAATTCGCAGCATTTTCTTTGCGCAGAACAGTCGGCACTGATGTCTGGTCGGGGGCAATCGTTAACCCCACGCCCTTCATATAACCGCAGACGTTTTTATCACTCAGGTAACTAAATCTTATTTTATCTTTTTGCTCCTTCACCATCTCGATACCCTTCACCATCTCGATACACGATGGTCCTTGATCCTTTAGCAGGGTGAGATTGGAGCTCTCTTTCCACCAACCGTTTACATAGAGACGCTTTTGGGTAATCTGTCCTTTTTTAGAGCGTCTTGTAATATGCTTTTCACAGCATACGCCATCCAGTACGAAGTAGGCGTCTGGCTTAGGGGTTGCTGCTGGGGCTGCTGATGCCATAGTTGTTCCTCTAGATTTAAACTGAAGTCGTCAAATTTTACCCCGGAACTGCTTTACAGGCAATTAATTAAATATAATTTTATTTATAGATTTTTCTACAGTGGCAGCTATTGCTCGAAATCATGGGCCGCCTAGAATAGCGCTTGATATGGCGCGCTACCCCTCACAGCTGCAGCAGCTGATCCAGCTGCTGAAAAAACTGCCCGGCGTGGGCAACAAAACAGCCGAGCGGTACGGCTTTCATCTGGTCAGCTGGACGGCGGGAGATCTGGCGAAACTAGGAGAGCTTCTGACCACTGTGCAGAATGCTCTATCGCCCTGCCCTCTTTGCGGCTGCTACATGCAGGAGCTGGTCTGCCCCTTCTGCGAAGGGTCGCAGCGCGATAGGACTACCATCTGTGTGGTGGCCTCGCCCAAAGAGGTCTACCTGATCGAAGAGACCCGCAGCTACGCCGGCCTCTATCATGTGATGGGGCAGCTGCTCTCGCCACTAGAAGGCAAATCGCCCGATCCAGCCAAGATCGATCTACTGCGCCGGCGCATCGAAGAGTATGGTGTGCAGGAGGTGCTGCTGGCCTTTGATTCGACTGTCGAAGGCGACGCTACAGCGCTGCTACTGCGCGACAAACTGGCCGGTCTAAAGGCCAAAGTGACCCGCCTTGCCTTTGGCATGCCGATGGGAAGTGCCCTCGATCACCTCGACGGCTACACCCTCTCTCGCGCACTCACAGGCCGCCATCACTTCTAATGCTCTTTTACGGGCCAAAAAAATCCCATCCTGCTACCCTCTCTCCCTTAGCTATCCACGATTGCGAGCATATCTGCGATGAAGAAACTCTCCACCTGCCTCTCTCTATTGCTGCTCACATGCACGCCAATCTTTGGATTTTCGCCTTCACCACTTACCACACAGAGCACTCCCAGCACCCTCGAAGGCAAAACTGTCAGCTCGATACGCGTGCAGATGGAAAACCTGCCAGCGGGAGAGTCGTTTGACCCTTCTCAGATTCTCACTAAACTGAAGACCACAAAAGGGGCCCCCTTTTCGCAGGCCACCTTCGATGGTGATCTCAAGACACTCTCCGAAGAGTTTGACCGGGTGCAGCCTCGCGTCGAACTGCAGCAGGGGCAGGTTCAGATCACCCTGCTGCTCTGGAGAAAACCGCCTATCTCCTCGATCGAGTGGAGCGGCAACAACCTCATCTCCACTAAAACGTTGAACAAAGAACTGGGCATCAAAAAGGGAAGCATCTTCGACCGTCAGAGCTTCAATAAGGCGTTCAACAAGGTGCGCGAATTCTACATCAAGAAGGGCTACTTCGAATCGCAGCTGCAGTACAAAGTCCTACCCGATCCAGAGACCGGCAAGGTCAAGATCCTGATCGATGTAGACGAAGGCCGCTCGGGCAAGATTGCCGACCTTGTCTTCGTCAACTTCACTCCCCAAGAAGAGAGTCAGATCCTCGAACAGATCTACACCAAGAAGCACAACCTCTTCCTCAGCTGGCTCAACGGCACAGGTGTCTACAACGAAGAGGCGGTCGAGCAGGATAAGCTCACCATCACCAACCTTCTGCAGAACGAAGGATATGCCGACGCCAGAGTCGAGATCTCCCCCCTTCCTACCGACTACGAAGGGTGGATTTTGCTACAGGTGAAGGCCGATCGAGGCCACCTCTACCATGTGGGAGAGATCTCCTTCGAGGGCAACATCCTCTTCACCAATGAAGAGCTGGATAAGCAGCTTCTCATCCATCCGGGCGATCCCTACTCTCCCGAAAAACTGCGAGAGACCCAGCAGGCGATTAAAGAGCTCTATGGCCGCAAGGGACATATCGAAGCGAATATCCAGTACGAAACCGAACTGGTCCCAGGCGAACAGCTCTACAATATCCGCCTCTCCATATCAGAGGGAGAGGAGTACAAAATCGGCCTGATTCACATCTTCGGTAATACGCAGACCAGCGCCAACGTCATCCTACGCGAGTCGCTGCTGGTACCGGGAGAAACCTTCGACAGCGCCAAGCTTAAATATACCGAAGCGCGCCTGATGAATGTGGGCTACTTCAAATCGGTAAACGTCTATGCCGTTCGCAGCAAAGATGATGTGGCAATGGGCGAAAACTACCGCGATGTCTACATCGAAGTGGAAGAGACCACCACAGGTAACGTGGGACTGTTTTTCGGTCTGAGTAGCGCCGACAGCATCTTTGGAGGCCTCGACATCGCCGAGAGCAACTTCAACATCAAGGGATTTGGCAAATTCTTCGCCGAGGGACCCTCGGTGCTGCGCGGCGGTGGAGAGTATCTGCACGCCAGGGTCAATATCGGTGCCAAACAGCTCAGCTATACCCTCTCCTGGCTCGATCCCTACTTCCGCGATAGCCTCTGGAGATTGGGCGTTGATGGCAACTACATGACAACAGACATCATCAACGATGACTACCATCAGAAAATTCTTACCTTTACAGTCAATGCGGGCTATCCACTCGCTCGATACCTCACCTTCAACACCAAATACCGCATCCGTAACAGCTTAATCGGCCTCAGTAGCAGCCTCAAACGGCCAGTTGAGGTAACGACCCCAGAGGGCGGAACAAAGACCATCAAAAATCTCAATGCCAAAGAGGTCAACGCGGAAGGGCTCATCTCGATAGTGGGGATGTCGCTCAACTATGACTCTTCCGACCATCCTATCAAGCCTCACAACGGCTTTCGCTCGCTGCTAGAGGGAGAATTTGCCGGTGTAGGAGGCGATGTCGACTTTGGTCGTATTAACTTCACCAATACTTTCTACTACGGCCTCTGGAAGCGAGGAATACTGAAGTTTAGGGCCGACCTGCACTTCCTCTTCCCCTTCTGGCAGACCCCCTCAGCCTTCGAAATCCCCCTTAGCGAGCGCTTCTTCCTCGGGGGCGAGACCACGGTGCGTGGCTACCGCGCCTTCAGCATCGGACCGCGCGACGGCGACACTGACGATCCTACGGGAGGCATCACCGCTTCACTCTTCTCTGCAGAGTACCTACAGGAGATCTTCCCCTTTCTCGATGGATTTGTATTTGTTGATGGAGGTATGGTCTCCATCAGGCGCTGCAGATTCGAGACCTATCTCTGGACTGCAGGGTTTGGCGCGAGGGTGGATATCATGAACCGTATGCCCTTCATTGTGGGAATAGGTTTCCCCCTTAACCGCCATAAAGACCTCGGGAAGGTGCAGAAGTTCTACTTCTCGATGGGGGGACAGTTTTAGCAGCACTTTCAGGAGGATTGGATGAAACGATATTTTACTTGGACACTTGCAGCTTCTCTGCTGGCCGGCTCGCTAGGAGCAGCTCCCCTAGAAGCTGGCGAACCCTCTCCTGTTGGAGTGGTCAACTTTGGTCTCTGCTACCAGGATTCTAAACTGGGCAAGCAGGAGGCGGCTAACTTTGAGGGTATCCGCACCCAGATGACCACACTGCTGGAAGATACAGAAAAGCAGCTGAACGATGTGGCCACTAAACTGAAGGACAGCGACTATCTAGATGGTCTCTCTCCTGAAGCAGAAAACGAACTGAAGGCAAAATTTTCGCTGCTGAACGAAGAGATGAACCGCTACCAAAACCAGTACTACCAGGTGCTGAACCAGGCGCAGATGCGCATTGGCCAAAACCTCGTGGGAGTGGTGGCACTCGCTTCCGAGAACATCGCCAAGAAGCGCAAGCTATCTATGGTCTTCAACCGCGAAGCCTGCTTCTTCAGCGATAACGAGCTGGACCTCACACTCGATGTGATTGCCGAAATGGATAGGATGTTTGAGCAAGAGATGCGCGCTCAGGCGACAGCAAATCAGACCGCAACAAATCAGGCAGCTCCACTCACACACTAAACCTAGCCATGACATCAGCAAAGTCCTATCTGCTGAGCGAGATTGCACAGTTACTTGGCGTGGAGATGAAAGGCGATCCAGCCTACATCATCACCGGAGTGTGTGATCTCGCTTCGGCGGGCTGCTCCGACGCCTCCTTTCTAGCCAACATGCGCTACAAAGAGGCGATGCTCTCCTCGCAAGCAGGCGTCATCTGCCTCAGGCCTGAAGAGCTTCCGAGCGACCAGCGCAACTATCTTCTCTGCCCCTCCCCCTCCAAGAGCTTCCAGCAACTGGTAGAGCTCTTCCTAGGAAGAGATGAAGGGAGCGGCTTTAGCGACATCCACCCCACTGCGGTGATTCATCCCTCCTGCCAATTGGGTGCTGGGGTCAGAATAGGCCCCTACGTCGTCATCGACCAGGGGGTCAAAATAGGAGACCAGACCCAGATCGGTGCCCACACCAGCATAGGGCATCAGGTGGAGACTGGCTCCCACTGCATCATCCACCCCCACGTCACCATCCGCGAGCGCTGCAAACTGGGCCGTCGCGTCGTGGTGCAGCCTGGAGCTATCATCGGCTCCTGTGGCTTTGGCTTCATCATGGGGCCAGATGGCAGCTATGAGAAGCTGGAACAGCTGGGGATTGTAGAAATTGAAGATGACGTCGAGGTGGGCGCCTGCACCACCATCGATCGAGCACGCTTTGGCATGACGCGGATCGGCCGCGGTACCAAGCTGGACAACCTGGTGCAGATTGGCCATAACGTCGAACTGGGTCCCCACAATATCATCGTCTCGCAGACCGGCATCGCCGGCTCCTCTAAAACCGGCTCCTATGTGGTGATGGGTGGACAGACAGGCGTGGTGGGGCATGTGGAGATTGCCGACCGCGTGATGATCGCCTCGCGCGGTGGCGTCAGCAAAAGCCTCACCAAGCCGGGCGAAAAATATTCTGGCGCCCCTGTGCTCCCCCTAGGCGAATATAACCGTCAGCAGGTCTACCTGCGCAAGATCGCCCACTATGTGAAAAAGCTGGAGCAGCTCGAAGAGACGATCCAGCAGTTGCAGGAAAGCTGATCTTCCAGCATAGGTACCTACTAGGGTGTACCCAAGGTCGGGTACGCTCTAGTAGGTACCTATGTTGGAATACTACCTCAAACGTCTGCCCGGCGAGGCCTTTGAAAAGCTAAGCCATCCCGAAGAGGGCTGCTGGATCCATGTCGACCAGGCCGATGCGCACGACCTGCGCACCCTAGGCGACCTGCTCGAGTTAGACTATTTCGACCTGCAAGACTGCCTCGACAAGCACGAAATCCCTCGCATCGAGAAGGTGAATTCCTACCTCTTCATCTTCACCAGACACCCCATCGACCAAGAGGTTGGACTCTACACCTCCACCGTCACCCTCATTCTCACCAAAAAATACTTCATCTCCATCTCTCCCCACAAATGCCCCTGGGTACATATGGTGGTGCAACAACAAAGCTGCCTCTCCACCCTCCACAAGTCAGAACTTTTGATCCATCTACTGCTGAAGATCTCGCACGAGTTCACCCAGCAGATCAAGAGAGTGCGCTACAACGTCCTCGAGCAGCAGAAAGAGATGATCCTGGTCGACAGCGACGACATCGCCGCCCTCACCCGCAACGAGGAGGTGCTCAACCAGTACCTCTCCTCCCTGCTGCCCATGCGCGCCGTCCTCGACGAGATCACCTCCGGCCGCTATACCATCCTGGACGAGAAGAACCAGGAGCTGCTGGACGACCTGCGCCTCGCCATCCAGCAGTCGGAAAACCTCTGCTCGATCAACCTCAAGAGTATCCGCTCACTGCGCGACTCCTACCAGATTATCTTCACCAACAACCTGCACAAGACCATCAAACTGCTGACCGCCCTAACCATCATCCTCAGTATCCCCACCATGGTGGCCAGCCTCTACGGCATGAATGTCCGCCTCCCCTTCGAGAGCAACCCCTACGCCTTCCTCATCGTCCTGCTGCTCATCCTACTTTTCTCGCTGGGCTCCTTCTACCTCTTCGAGCGCAAGCGCTGGCTCTAACATCTTATAACCAACCACTTACATCTTTAATTAAAAAATAGTTAAGATTAAACTATATTTTTGTGTATAATTGAAGGAGATCACAACTTTAAGGAAAGAGCCCATGCAACCCACAGCCCCTACCCTCCAGACCTGGCAAGCTGCCCCCGCCTCACCCTATAGCGTTCTAGGCTGTCGCCCCCTCCCCAGCTCCTGCCTTCAGCAGCTCTGGAAGGGCTCTAACGAAGAGTTTCAGCAGCAGCTACCTAATGAAAGTTTTCAGCTAGTCCCTAACGGCAAGCAGTACGAGATCTATGCGATCGAACCCGTTGAGGAAGAGGATCATCCTCTCCTTCGGGCTTCAAATAGCGTGGATAGAAAACTGGCCACCCTCTCCCCTATCGAAAACAGCAGCCTATACAGGCTTGAGCTTGCAGCTGATTGTAAACATCTATTTTCCGAAGACATTCAGATTCAGATTGATACAAAGACAGATACACCAACCCCTCCGAAGAGCTCTTCTAGATTCTCTTGGCTCTTTGACTTCTTGGCCGCTCTGGTTAAGTCATTCCTCTCCCTAATAACAAGAAATTAACAATAACTTAAAATCAATCGCTTGTTATCAAGTCAATTCTTCTCTATAATTTAGTCATTACTTTTTCAATTTGGAGAAGAAACTATGGAATCATCTACCCCAATAAGCACATCTAAATTGGTTTACTCCGATGAAACTCAAACAGGCAACGATTTCGCTCTTCCCTCAACACCGCCACTTTCAGAACAGAGCAGCATCGAGTCGATCGCTCCCTCTACACCTGTTCGGCAGATCGCTTTTACGGAGAATGCTGATAAGCAAACAGGACGCATAGGCTACCTAGATCATGACAGCATGATCGAAGCACTGAAAAAGGCCTTCCCAGAGATGCTGACAGATTGGTCTCAATACAAAAACCACCAATTTACCCTGCGGCAGAGTGATGCTAGTCTCCCTATCTATGCCGAGACAAACCTCGGCACCGAGGATGAAGAAGATATACATCTAGGCGGGATTGATCAAGAAGGTCGTATTACCTTCTCAGGGCAAGAGGGTCCACTAGAGGGCTTCTGTGTCGTACCAGCTTCAGAAATGAAGCCGCCTGAGAGCGAACCTGCCGCATCACCCGCTTCAGAAGATGCAAAAAAGATCGCGGACTCCTCTTCCGAAACGATCGAGAAGAAAGAGAAACCAGAAAACAGAAAGACAAAGCCAGAAACCACCACAATCCACTCTCTCCCCCGCAGAGCAATCGGTGCAATGGGCTCGGGAGTCTTGTTTGTGGTGACCGCACCCTTCCGCCTCATCTGGACTGTGGTGAGCTCGCCCTTCCGCCTCATTGCCTACCTCCTCACTCCCAAAACCCTTTCCGCCTCTAGCTAACCGCACTAGCTGGCCTCCTCACCAATAGGGAGGCCAGCTTTCTATTTGGAGAGAGTGAGGACAGGACGACCTAAAAACTCTTAATAAAATATTACACAATAACAAATAAAAATTAATTGTCAAATATGATAAACTTTAACCGTTTTAGTAACCAATACAAGGAGAAGTAACATGCTAGACACATTAAATATTAAATTCGATGCAGACAGAACCTCTGTTGCTAAGGTTTTAAAGGAGAACGGAAAAGCGTTCGTTACACTATCTAGTGCAGATGTAAATATCGCTAATAGCGCTCTGTACTGCATTAAATTTGATAAAGAAAAAAATAATCTTCAACTTTGCCAAACAAAAGACAGCTCTCAACACTTGACAGTGGTTGGTAACATGCAGCAGGATGCAAAGACAAAAGCTTGGACACTAATGAAAACCGATAGGACGGTCATCAATCTGAATCTGCAATTTGCTGCTAAAGTAGAAGAGAAGCCAGCTCAAACCCCTCAGGTAGAAGAGAAGCCAGCCCAAACCCCTCAGGTAGAAGAGAAAAAAGAAGAAACTAAGGTAGAAGAGAAAACTGAATCTAAACCTATCGAATATAAACCTGGAAGATTCGCGAACGTTGGCGCAAAGGTCATCCCGACTCTATCAGGTTTGGTATTCAAACTCTATTTCGCACTGAAGGCATTTCCCCGTAAGCTCAGTCCATTGGCAGCGGGCCTTTTCAGCTATGTCAAGGCAACTAAGCTGACTTACAATAGCCCAGAAACAGCGGTGAAGACAGCTAAGAAATATAATCCTAGAGCTGTAGCAGCCATGTACACCGTAAACACCTTGCAACCTGAAGCTAATAGAAAACAAGGCACGATCACCGCGGAACAGCGCAAAAAAGCTGCTGAGCTCCAGAAGGAATCACTTGCTGCTGCTGCTGCTAAAAAGGCTGCAGTAACTAAAGAAGATAACAAAAAAGTAACAGAATCTACTGAAAAATCCGTAACAGCACAAACTAAATAAATAACAGATCTAGGGCGAGGTTCGAAAGAACCTCGCCTTTTTTTATTTGTGAATTAAAATTAAGTTTAATGAATTTAGTTAAAACAGCTCATTTTGTTATACTTTCCTACATCAATAATTTCGGAGTAATACTATGAGCGGCGCTGTCCAAGAAGTGAATATCCTCAAGGTAATGCGGGTGGATCAACTTCCCCCAGTCGAGGAGAGAAACCCCCTTATACTGACTTCAGACCAGATCGAGCTACTGCGCGGTATCCTCCTAGGACAGATTATCGACAAGGGTCGGAAGAATGAAACGCTGGAAAAGCTCCTTCAAGCTAAAGGTGTCGCCTATTCTCAAGAGGGATCGGCTCTAAAAATCAGCGGAACTGTGACATGGTTGCTGGGACTCAGCAGCAAGCCGGAGTCGCTGGAGATTGCCAGGTTGGAGGCTCCTACAGAGCTGCAGATCGATGGACAAAATGCGCTCCAATACAGGGTGAAGTACAATCAGCTCTGGGCTGTGAAGCCGGATGATGCTGTCATCCAGATCGTAGAAGAAGAGAAGGTGGTTCAACCAGACCAGATCGTAGAAGAAGAGAAGGTGGTTCAACCAGATAAGTCTGGTTCGAATCAGGTCGATGATCTTACCAAGACAGAGGAAGTGGAGAAACCTGCCGAAAAGGAGATTCTTAAAACCGCTGAGAAGAAAGAGGAGACCATCCCTTCGCTACCAGCAGAAGAACAGTCCATCTTCAGCAAGGCGATCAGCGCTATCGTCTACGTAGTGACTCTACCGATTCGTGGCCTCCTGTTGCTGCTCGACTGGCTGCTAGGCCCGGAAGAGCTGGAGGAAGCTCCACAACCTCAAGTGTAGAGCCTGTTAAGGCTTAGTTCTTCTACTGAACAGCACTTCTTCGAGTCTCGAAGGGGGGCTGTTTTTTTGTCGTTTTTCACCTTGGATTTAGGTGTAGTCGAGATGCATGGCGGCGCGCACCTCTTTCAGGGTGGCAGCAGCTGCTGCTGCGGCGACGGCGGAGCCCTCGAATAGCATCTGCATGATCATGGCGGGATCTTTGGCCAGGTAGCGGCGGCGCTCGCGTATGGGGGCAAGAAGGGCCTCCAACACATCGATAAGATGTTTTTTTACTACCGAGTCGCCTAGGCCTCCCCTGCTGTAGTGCTCCTTCATGGCGGCGAGGCGCTCTCTATCGGGATCGAAGAAATCGAGGTAGTCGAAGACAGGGTTGCCCTCCACCTTGCCGGGATCTTCGACGCGCAGGTGGCCGGGATCGGTGTACATCGAGCGCACCTTCTTGACAAGGCTGTCTGGCTCTTCAGAGAGGTAGATGGCGTTGTTAAGAGATTTACTCATCTTCGCCTTGCCATCGATGCCAGGAAGGCGGGCTTTGGGGGGGACAAGAGCTTTGGCCTCAACCAGTACCTCTCGCTGGTAGGTGCGATTGAAGGCACGCACCAGCTCGTTGGTCTGCTCGATCATCGGGATCTGATCTTCGCCCACAGGAACGACGGTCGCTTTGAAGGCGGCGATATCGGCCGCCTGGCTGACGGGATAGACCATGAAGCCGGCAGGCACCGACTCGCCATAGCCCTTCTGCTGGATCTCCTGCTTGACGGTGGGGTTGTGCTTCAGGCGGTTCCAGGTGACCAGGTTCAGAAGGTAGAGGGTCAGCTCGGGTAACTGGGGCACTAGCGACTGGATGAAGATGGTGGTGCCGGCAGGATCGAGCCCAACGGCCAGGTAGTCAAGCGCTACCTCCAGTACGCTATCGCGCACCTTTTGAGGATTGCCAGCGTTGTCGGTCAGCGCCTGCAGGTCGGCGATCATAACAAACTGTTCGCAGTGCGCCTGCTGCAGTTCCAGACGGTTCTGAAGCGAGCCGACATAGTGGCCAAGATGCAGCGGTCCGGTGGGGCGGTCGCCTGTTAGGTAAATCTCGGGTCTTTCGGTCATAGAATAGGAAGCTGGTCTGCTGAGGTGGTTGCAAAACTCCAGACACTAGCAAAATCGCCCTTTTGCCGCCCCTTGTCGCTGTTCTTCCTCGCCTACCCTATCGGGTATGGTCTCGTCAGAACGGCACGAGCCAGCAAGCTGGCTCGGACAACGGACGCCAAAATCATCGATTTTTCTATTATCTGGAGTTTTGCAACCACCTCTGGTTTGTAAAAGATTGAGGCTCATTCTTAAATAGAGCGCTTTTTTTTCCCATTGCATTTTTGCAACCTAGGAAAGCACCATGATTTGTAGATGCTGGCGCACCTCTTCTCTCTGTTCTCTCTTTTAGATACACTATGCTGGGGCTATGTGGCCTTTGCGCTCGTGCTGGCTCTGGGCGGATACCTCACCATTCAGTCCCGTTTTTTTCAGCTGCGCGCCCTGCCTCATCTATTTCGAGAGGTGGCCAGCGGATGCCGCACAGCCTCTGCTTCGCGCGGGGCTCATCCATTAAAGATATTTTTTACGTCTTGCGATCTCGCCGGCATTGTGACGGCGCTGCAGCTGGGTGGACCGGGCGCCCTCTTTTGGGTTTGGTGCACGGTGCTGATTGGCTCGCTGATGAAGTATGCCGAGGTCTATCTGGGCATCAAGCATCGGGTGCGCTCGGAAAGCGGTGGCTACGACGGCGGGCCGATGTTCTTCCTGAGGCGCGCCTACAAAAGTGCCTGGGTGCCCAGAATCGTGGCGCTGCTGCTCTGCATCTACGGGGTCGAGATCTACCAGTTTGCTGTGGTGACCGATGCGATCACCAGCAGCTGGGGCTGGAGCCAGCCGGCTGTGCTATTGGGGTTGTTGC
Organism: Rhabdochlamydiaceae bacterium; assembly: GCA_027365315.1. Taxonomy (GTDB): domain Bacteria; phylum Chlamydiota; class Chlamydiia; order Chlamydiales; family Rhabdochlamydiaceae; genus DAHXNQ01. The sequence continues at coordinate 15,962 of DAHXNQ010000054.1, forward strand.
TATTAGCGCTCTATTCAGGCGGGCGCGGCATCGCCCCTGTGGCCAAGATCTGCTCGTCGCTGCTGCCTCTCTCTCTGCTGCTCTACCTGGGGCTGGCGCTCTATGTGATCGGACACCATTTGCCGGAGATTCCAGCCAAGCTGCTAGAGGTTCTGAAGGCAGCCTTCTCGGGCAAGGCTGCGGTGGGAGGCGCCCTAGGCAGCTCGTTTGTCTACGCCATCCAGCAGGGGGTCTCGCGAGGCGCCTATTCCAGCGACATCGGTATCGGCTACGAATCGATCGTCCAGAGTGAATCGCAGGTGGAGGAGCCCGAAAGGCAGGCGCGGTTGACTCTTCTGGGAAGTTTAATCCACTGCTGCATCTATTCAGTAACGCTATTTCTGGTGCTGGTGACTGGTGTCTACCAGCTTCCCGGCCTCTCCGGCTCGCAGCTGGTGCAGGCGGCGCTGGCTACTCGGCTGCCAGGGGTCGATCTCTGGATGCCCTTGTTGTTATTCTTGCTGGGCTACACTACGCTCACCGCTTACCTCTTTGTGGGGATGAAATGCGCCCGCTGCCTACATGCCAAATGGGGAGGGCCGATCTATCTGGTTTATGCTGCTCTAGCGCTGCCGCTCTTCTCCTTGGTGGGACAGACTCAGGCTCTCTTGGTGATGTCTCTTGCAGGATCCCTGCTTCTGATGATCAACCTGGTGGGGATCTTTCGCCTCCGTTCCGAGCTCTCCTTCAAACTACCTGGTGAAGTGGCCATTCCAATCCAAAGTTTGACCTAAATCTTCGCTCTCGTTACAACCTGGCACGCCCCCGTGCGGATGATGAGTATGACAGAAGAGATCGATCGCTACGACCTAATCAAACTGGTGGGAAAAGGTGGCATGGGTGAGGTGTTTCTGGCCAAGGACACCAAAACAGGCCGCTCGGTGGCGCTGAAGCGCATCCGTGAGGAGCTGAAAGAAAAACCGCGCATCCAGCTCCGTTTCCTGCGCGAGGCACGCCTCTCGGCGCAGCTCTGCCATCCGGGCATCATGCCCATCTACGAAATTGGTCCGCAGTTTTACACCATGCCCTACGTCGAGGGCGACAGTCTGAAGCAGCTGCTCAGGCGCGCTCAGGAGAGGGAAAAGGAGGGGCTGCCCGATCCGCTCTGCTCCTCGATTCCCTCTCTGATGCGTCTTTTTTTGCAGGTCTGCCAGGCTGTCTTCTATGCCCATACAAGAGGTGTGCTGCACCGCGACCTCAAGTCGGACAATATTCTGATTGGTCGTTATGGCGAGGTGCTGATTGCCGATTGGGGACTTGCTCAGAGGGTGGGCGAGCCAGAGATTCCTCTGGAGGAGGGGCTAGAGGAGGTGGGGGTCACTCTGCCGGGCAAGATTCCGGGAACCATTTCGCACATGGCGCCCGAACGGGCCCTGGGCGAACCTGCCTCGGTGCAGACCGACATCTATGCGCTGGGGGTGCTGCTCTACCAGCTGCTGACGCTGCGACTTCCTTTCCGCCGCGAGAGTCTGAAGGAGTTTCGGCGTACGATGCAGCGCGAGATGCTGAAAGAGCCTGTCGAGGTGGCCCCCTATCGCGAAATTCCCGAGCCACTAGTGCGGATGGTAAAGAGGTCACTGGCTGCCGATCCAAAAGAGCGCTACGACACCCTAGCACCGCTGATTGCCGAGCTGGAGCGGGCTATTGAGGGTAAATCAAAGTGGGAATGGGTGGCCACTCTCACGCCTACGGCGAGCGAAGGGTGGGAAGGGCGCAGGCTGGTCAGCTCTCCGCGCGCCACGGCGATGATCTCGACAAGGGCCTTTGCTGAGATGCTGCGAATCGAGACGACTCTCTGCTTCTCCTCCGAGGGTGAAGGTGTGGCGCTATTGCTAGCGCTACCCGAACCTGGCGAGCAGGGACACTTAGAAGAGGGGCTGACTTTACAGCTGATTGGCGGCGAGCGGCTGCGCTGCCGCATGATGCGCGGACCGGCCGAACTGCTGCGCTCTGAGGGAACTCCCCTCGAGGTGGGACGCAGCTACCATCTACTGATCGAGAAACATCAGCTGGGCTGTCGTCTCTGGATCGAGGGTCTTCTCGAGCTCGAGTATCTCTGCTACCTGCCACTGCAGGGTGGCAGAGTGGGTCTAGTGGTGGTGGAGGCGCCCGCTCCCGTGGGTCCTTTACGTATCTTCTCGGGCTCGTGGGACGCTATGGTGCGCTGTCTTGCTGTACCCGATAGTCTGCTGGCCTGCGGAGAGTATGATCGGGCGCTAGCGCAGTACCGCCGCATCCGCAGCAGCTTCCCTGGGCGCAGCGAGGCAAAGGATGCCGCCTTCCGCGCAGGGCTGACGCTGCTGAAGCAAGCTCTTGGCAAGGGGCGCGCTGGCCAACGGGAGCTGCTGCTGCTGGCGGCGCTAGATGAGTTCTCGCTGCTGCAGCAGATTCCTCTGGGAGCTCCTCTGGAGTATCTTGGTAAAGCACTGATCTACCAGGCGACAGGAGAGATCGAAGAGGAGATCAAGTGTCTCGAGCTAGGTCTGCGCAAATATCCCAAGCATCCGACGCGCGAAAGTCTTGTTGACCACATTCTGTTTCGGATGCACGAAAGTGGGGTGTTAGGGCGCGCCAGCAGCTACCGATTCGCCCTTCTTGGCTTCACCTGCCTGAAGGAGAGGATGCAGCTGCCTGCACACAGAGCGCTGCTAGAAGGATTGACTGAGTCGCTGAAAGCCCTCCCCTTCTTTGGCACAACAGCCTGGCAGGCGACGCTTCAGGAGGAGGGGTGGTGGCAGATTCTGGCACTCGCCTATGCTCTAGGAAAGCCGATCTCTCTGCTGGAGGTGCTGGAACAGCAGCCTCCCATTGCGGTGTTGCGCAGCACACTACTGCTACTACTCGATCTGGGAGCGGCTGGATGGGTGGCGCGCAATCTAGAGGGTTTTGCGCTGCCTCCTCTGGAAAAGAGCCTTCTCAAGTGGGCGGCCGAGCTGCTGGCGGCGCCGCCGCGATCGAGGGGATCTCTGATGGGGACTCTGGTAGAAACTCTGCCAGCCGATGCCATCGAGACTTTAGGGAGTGACTGGACTATGAGGGTGGTGAGAGAGCAGCTTCTGGACAATGGGCAGGAAGAGCTCATCGCCGCACTGCCCTCTATGGCGGAGCAGCCGGAGACAGGTAAACTCTCCGCGCACTACCTCAAGCTTCCGGCAGCGCAGCGGGCCGCCTTTCGGCGCACGCTGGTCAAAGAAGAGGAGAGGCGGCTCTATCGAGAGCTGGCCCAGCATGAAAGAGATTGCGGTCAGCGGCGTCTGGCACAAAAATGGAGTGAGGAGGCGAAGCGGTGGACAAAGCGTTGCGGTGCCATTTTAGACGAAGCCTGGTAGCTCTACTTCTCTTGGTCTATCCCCTACAGGGTGTGGTCGAGGTGGGAATCGACCGCTTTTTTGTAGAAGGATACGACCGGGCACTCGAGGGTAAGCGGGTGGGGCTGATCACTAATCAAACCGGGGTCAACTCAAAGCTAGAGAGCACTCTCTCGCTACTCGAGCGCTCCCCTCACCTGAAGCTGGTGGCGCTCTTCTCTCCCGAGCATGGCCTGACTGGGGTGCATGCTGCGGGCGAAAAGGTGGCAGACTCGCACCACCGCGCCATCCCTGTATACAGCCTGCACGGCGCCACCAAAAGACCGACTCAAGAGATGCTCACCGGCCTAGACTGTCTCATCTACGACATACAGGATAGCGGCGCGCGCTCCTACACCTACGCCTCCACCCTCTTTTATGTGATGGAGGAGGCGGCAAAGTGTGGTCTCCCCCTGATGGTGCTCGACAGACCCAATCCGGCGGGCGGCTCTGTGGTGGATGGGCCGATGCTAGAGGATCAGCGCTCGTTCCTGGGCTATCTCAATGTCCCCTACTGTCACGGCATGACCATGGGAGAGCTGGCGCTCTTTTTCAATCAGGAGTACAAAATCGGCTGCAAGCTGACTGTGGTGCCGATGCACGGCTATCACCGCTCGATGATCTTTGCCGACACTGGACTCACCTGGATCCCCACCAGCCCCCACATGCCCGAATCCGACACCCCTCTCTACTCGCTGATGACCGGTATTTTGGGGGAGCTGTCGCTGGTCAGCATTGGCGTGGGCTACACCCTCCCCTTCAAGGTGGTGGGCGCCCCCTGGATCGATGCCAATCAGTATGCTGCGAAGCTTGCGGCGCAGAACTTTCCTGGAGTGGCCTTTCTCCCCTTCCACTTCCGCCCCTTCTACGGACTCTACAAGGGCGAGGAGTGCCACGGCGTGCGGATTGTGGTCACCGATGCGCAGCGCTGCCATCCCGTCTCGGTCTACTGTCTTCTGTTGGGCATGCTGAAATCGCTCTATCCAAAAGAGGTGAATAGCCTGCTGAAGGCCACTCCCGATTCCAAGAGAAAACTCTACACACAGGTGATCGGCAGCAGCCATGAATGGCAGCTTCTTATCGACGAGCCACTTCTTACCTGGAAGCTGATCGAGCGGCACAAAAAAAGCCGCGAGGGCTTCCTCGACAAGAGAAAGCGCTACCTGCTCTATCCCGACTAACTCTTTTTGCTCAGAACGACGCCCTTTTCAAGAGGGGTCGTATACGGCAAGAAACTTGTCCTGCCCATACTGTAAGATTTTTTTATCGCAAGTGACTAGGACGGCGCTCTCTTCGTGCGCAGTAGCTATCAAAAGGCGATCTGCTGGATCACAATGTGCCAGATTGGGAAGTCGGGTGCTTTGGATGGCGATAGAGGGGGTAATGGCTGCCAGTTGAATACCCGGTGTTTCGAGAGCTCGATCTATCCACTCCAAAACATCCATCTCTATTTCGATGCGTTTTTTTTCCACCAACATGCCTATCTCCCAGACAGAAATAGGCGAAACCAGCACAACATTCCTTGATAGCGCTAACTCTAAAGATTGACGAAACTGAGCTATTAAGGTGGGATGGGCAGTCATACTCCATAACCAAACATGTGTATCTAGTAAAATTTTGTGCTGTTGCAAACGTTTAAGAATTGGCATCCCACGCCTCCTCGATTGGAGAAATAATCTCTCCCTTGAAATGCACTGTGCCTTTTAGCTTACCGAAGGCGGGAGAGGGTTCCTCGACGGGCACCAGCTTGGCCACAGGAACATTTCGCTTGGTGATCACAATGGGGCGGCGTGTACGCTTCACCCGGTCCATCACCTTAAGGCACTCGGCCTTGAATTGTCCTGCCATCATATGTTCTTCCATAAGCCCCTCCAAGGTGTCTATGGTCAGATTATCATGGTCGTTTTAAATAAGTCAACAGCAGACACATAGAGAATTTTGCAAATGTTTAATTATTAATGACCTGCAAAGTATTACTACTAACCACCTGCTCTATCCAGACTAATCGGGATCGGATAGAACCGCAGCTTCTCTTCTCGAGAAAGATCACTGGAGGTTTAGAATTGGAAGACCGAATTGAGTGTTGCGTAAATAAGAACTATTATCAGACCAAGAAGAAAGTTGGATGTGAGCGAGCAGACTGCTCGTCACAAGGTGGGCCGGCTGCAGCAGTCGACGCCGCCGGAGGCGGCTTGAGCCGCGGCAGCGGCCCATTGGTGGTGCGGCGAAGCCGCCCATTAGACCGGACTACGACAAAGAGGAATCCAAGCGAAGACGAGATCGCAGCTGATGCCTTCGGCCCCAAAGAGACGAAACACCTTGAGGAGTGCGGCGTAAAAACAAGCG
>DAHXNQ010000063.1 GCA_027365315.1 Rhabdochlamydiaceae bacterium
CTAAAGAGCGATTTGTACCGCTCGGCCACTTAGAAACCTACTCGATCGAGGCGAAGCGCGCCCTTTGGAAACTGCTCTCCACCAAATTGCCACCGTCATCCCCGACCTAGCGCTCGACCGCCCACTCGACTATCTGGTGCCAGGGGAGCTAGCCGGCAGGGTGCTGCCCGGCATGCGTGTCGAAATTTCCATCCGCAACCGAGCAGGACGCGGCACCGTGCTGTCGCTGCGCACTGAAACGCCCACCATGGCGCTGAAACCACTGACCGCTATTCTCTCGGACGAAGCGACTCTGCCCCCCGACCTGATGCAGCTAGCCGAATGGATCGCAAGCTACTACTGCGCCCCTTTAAGCCGCGTGCTCAGCTCCATGCTGCCCGCCTCGCTGAAAGAGCAGCTCGACCCGCCCAAACAGCTCTTTGTCGAGTCGCTGCTCTCCAAAGAGAAGCTGCGCGAGCAAGCGGAGGTGCTAAGGCAGAACAAAGGCGCGCAGGCTGCGGTGCTAGACTGTCTGCTGAAGCAGCCCAAAGGGATGCTGCTGACCGAGCTACTCGAAAAGGCAGATGTATCGCGCAGCCCCGTCGACAGCCTGGTGAAGATGGGCATTCTCTCCTGCCAGCCGCTCTGGCTGGACAAAACAGTCTCGGCCCCCTTCGACTATTTTCCCACCTATCCCAAAGCGCTGACAGAAGAACAGCAAGCGGCGCTCGCGCAGATTAGCGCCAGCCTCGAGGCGGAAAAGTTTGCCGTCCATCTGCTCTTTGGCATCACAGGAAGCGGCAAAACCGAGGTCTACCTGCAGGCAATCGAAAAGGCGCTAGCAATGGGCAAAACGGCTCTGCTGCTGGTGCCCGAGGTTTCACTGACAGCACCCAACATCGAAAAGCTGGAGGCGCGCCTACGCCAAAAGATCGCCGTGCTGCACCACCGCGTCAGCGATGGCGACAAGCGCAGCCACTGGCAGCAGCTGCTAGCGGGTAAAGCGCGCATTGCGGTGGGCGCGAGGTCAGCCTTGTTTGCACCGCTACAGAACCTCGGTCTCATTCTGGTAGACGAAGAGCACGAGGCTTCCTATAAACAGACCGAAGAGGCGCCCTGCTACCATGCGCGCGATGTAGCCACCATCCGCGCACGAATTCTAGGTGCTACGCTGATCCTTGGCAGTGCCACCCCCAGCCTCGAATCGTTCTATAGTGCTGAGAGTGGTCGCTACCAGCTGCAAAAGCTGACCAGCCGCGCCACCGGAGCCAACCTGCCACAGGTGCGCGTCGTCGACATGCGTGATGAGTTTGCTAAGAACAAAGGGTTCACTCTCTTTTCGCAGCCGCTGCTGGATGGCATCCAGAAGAGACTGAAGCTGGGCGAGCAGGTGCTGCTCTTTCTCAATCGCCGCGGCTACCACAGCTGCCAGGTCTGCCTGGGTTGCGGCAAGGCGATCGAATGCACCAGCTGCTCGATGCCGATGACCTTCCACCTAGAGGGCGAGATGCTGCGCTGCCATCTCTGCGATCAGGCCAGACGCGCGCCCAAAGCCTGCCCCTCCTGCCACAAGGAAGATAGCATGAAGTTTCGCGGCGTGGGCACCCAGCAGGTAGAGCGGGCGCTGCACGCCGTCCTGCCCGAGGTGCGCACCCTGCGCATGGATGCCGACACCACGCGCCACAAAGGCAGCCACGAAACGCTGCTGCGCGACTTTCGCTGCGGCAAGGCCGATCTGCTGATCGGCACGCAGATGGTGGCTAAAGGGCTACATTTCCCCAGCGTCACCCTGGTGGGGGTGCTCTACGCCGACGCGGCGCTGCAGATCCCCGACTTCCGCGCCGCCGAGCAGGCGTTCCAGAAGCTGACGCAGGTGGCGGGTAGATCGGGGCGCAGCGCGCTCCCAGGCGAGGTGGTTTTACAGACCAACATGCCAGATAGCCCCCTCATCGCTCACGCCTGCAGCCAAGATTTCGAAAGCTTCTACCGCGAAGAGATCGAAATCCGAAAGCTATTTCAATTCCCCCCCTTCACCCGCCTCATCAAGTGCCAGCTGAGCGGCAAGCAGGAGAGCCTCACCCAACAGACAGCTGAGGCGCTACGCCAATTACTACAGAGCCGCCTGCCACCCACCTGCAGCCTCCTGCCTGTGGTAGCAAGCGGCCACGCCAGAGTGAAAGATCACTATCAGTTTCAGTTTCTGATCAAATCCCCCAGCCCCTTGCGCCTCGCCCCCCTCATCAACGAGTGGTACAAGCTACCCGCTAGCAGAGCTGCCCAGCTCCTCGTCGACATCGACCCCATCTCCACCTACTTCTAATTGCACGCCATTATTTGACAACATCGCATCCCCTACTCTACAGAACAGAGAGTAGAGGGACAGATGACCAAGGTGATGCTAGCAACATTAATTCGGGAGCCGTTCGACTCTCCCGAATGGATCTTCGAAACCAAGTGGGATGGATATCGTGCTCTGGCTCGCAAAGCTAAGAGGGTCAAAATGGTGACGCGCAATGGGAAATCACTCAATACCCGCTTCCCCACCATTGTCAAAGCTCTCGAGGGCCTACGAGGCAGCTACGTCCTTGATGGCGAGATCGTCATACTGGACAAACAGGGACGATCTCACTTTCAGCTTCTGCAGAACTATCAGAAAAGCCAAGAGGGCACCCCCTACTACTACCTCTTCGATCTCCTTGCCTACAACGGCAAGAGCCTCGCCCACCTGCCTCTCATCACGCGCAAGCGGATGCTGAAAGAGCTTCTTCGCTCCAGTAGATCTCGCTCTCTTCGCTTCAGCAACCATATCGCCGGCAAGGGCAAAGCTCTCTTTCGCAAGGCCAAGGCCAAAAAGTGGGAGGGCATCATCGCCAAAAAGGCCGATAGCAGCTACCAGTTCCGCAGGCCCAGCTCTTCGATCACCTGGGTCCAGCCTAATCTGGTCTGCGAAGTGTCGTTTGCCGAGTGGACGCGTGACGGCAAGCTGCGCCAACCCATTTTCGAAGGGCTGCGCATCGATAAATCTCCCAAAGAGGTGGTCCGCGAGCATGCTTAAACTGACCAATTTGGATAAGATTTTTTGGAAGAGGGAGAAGATCTCAAAAGGAGATCTTCTCGAATACTACAACAGCATCTCCCCCTACATCCTTCCACAGCTCAGAAATCGCCCCCTCGTCCTCCACCGCTTTCCCGATGGCATCTCAGGGGAACAGTTCTTTCAGAAAGAGAGCGGGCCCAACCTCCCCTCTTTCATCAAAACAGTGCAGATCCGCCATCAGACAAGAAAGATCTCCTATTTCGTCGCTCAAAACCTGAAGAGTCTTCTCTATGTCGCCAATCTGGGAGCGATCGAGCTGCACACCTTCCACGCCCGCATCACAGGTCCCGATAGACCCGACTATGCCATCTTTGATCTCGATCGCAAGTCGGCCCCCTTTTCAGCTATTGTCGATACAGCGCTCGCTCTACACGACCTACTCGAGGAGCATCAGATCCCCAACTTCTGTAAAACTTCAGGCGGCAGGGGCCTGCATGTCTATGTTCCGCTAATGGGCCACTATAGCTACGAGCTGGTCCAAGCATTTACCCAGCTGGTGGCAGAGCTTCTGCATGCAGAGCTCCCCTCTCTCACATCGCTCGAACGCAACCCAGCCAAGAGAAAAAGAAAAATCTATATCGACATCCTACAGAACCACCCGATGCAAAGCCTGGTGGCACCCTACTCGGTGCGCGGCTTTGCTGGTGCACCTGTAGCCACCCCCCTCGAGTGGAAAGAGGTGACCCATCGACTCGACCCCAGCGCCTTCAATCTACGCACCCTCCCTAAACGACTCGAGCGCAGGGGAGATCTATTCAACAGTTTGTTAAAACAGCAAACCAATTTACACAAAGTATTCAATCAACTTAGGAAGTTATTATGATAGAAATTCATTATTTAATATATCCAGTTTTCTCTCTATTGGCTGGTATACTCATTCTCATTTTTCCCGAACTGCTCAACTATGTTGTTGCCTTCTACCTGATCATCCTGGGCATTTTGGGCATCATCGGACGAGTCGGTTAACTATCGGTTTGGATTGGGATCAATTCCAGTAACGCGCTATGATGGGGGAGTTATGACGACGATTGTTATGAGCTCTGAACATCCCCCCTATCATCAGCAGGAAGAATTTCGCCTGCGCAGCCAGAAGTTGCAGGAGATTCGCTCTCTTGGCATCGAACCCTATCCCGCCTGCTACCGGCCCAGCCACACCGCCCTCTCCGTAACGGAGATGTTTGGCGAAGGACCGATGGGGCACAGCGAAGATGCCTCCGCGGGCGTTACCCCAAACGTGGTGATTGCCGGCCGCGTGGTACTCTTCCGTGCTATGGGGAAAAATGCATTTTTACAGCTGCAGGATGGCACAGGCCGTTTACAGGTGATGTGCAACCGCGAGCTGACCCTGTTTGAGGGGTTCACACCTAACGAAGCGATCGCCAATTCGCTCAAATTTTTAGAAAAGAAGATCGACCTAGGGGACATCTTGGGCATCGAGGGGCATCTCTTCCGCACCCATGTGGGCGAGCTGACCCTCTACGCCAAAAAGGTGACCCTGCTTTGCAAAGCGCTGCTGCCGCTGCCCGACAAACATAGCGGCCTTGCCGACAAGGGCACCCGCTACCGCAAGCGCTGGCTCGACCTGATTGCCCATCAGGATGTGATGAAGAGCTTTCACACCCGCAGCAGCATCATGCGCCAGATCCGCTACTACATGGAGCATCTGGGCTACCTCGAGGTGGAGACACCCGTCCTGCAGAACGTCTACGGCGGAGCCGAAGCGCGCCCCTTCACCACCCATCTCAATGCGCACAATCAAGATATGTTCCTGCGCATCTCGCTAGAAATCCCACTTAAAAAACTGCTTGTAGGTGGCATTGAGCGACTCTACGAGATTGGCAAGGTGTTCCGCAACGAAGGGATCGACCGCACCCACAACCCCGAATTCACCATGCTGGAGGCCTATGCCGCCTACCTCGACTACACCGACGGCATGCGCATTGTGGAGAATCTCTTCGAAACCATCGCCCTCAAGCTGCTAGGCACCACCATTCTGCGCCTACCGGTCAACGCCGCTAGCGAAGAACCTCAAGAGATCCTAGTCGACCTAAAAACTCCCTGGAAGCGGATGACCATGAAGGATGCCATCTCGATCTACGGCGGCCACGAAGTGGACCTCTACAGCGACGAGAAGATGGCGGAGATTCTGCTGCAGAAGGGGTGCGACCCCAAAAAGGTGCAGGGCAAACCACGCGGCAACCTCATCGCACTCTTCTTCGAGGAGTTTGCCGAGGAGCATCTCATCCAGCCCCACCACATCATCGACCACCCCATCGAGACCACTCCCCTCTGCAAGCTGCACCGCCAGCCCAAAGAGCGCGAAGAGCGCCTCGTCGAAAGATTCGAGACCTTCATCATGGGCCGCGAGATGTGCAACGCCTACTCCGAGCTAAACGACCCCGAACTGCAGCGCAGCCTCCTCGAGGCCCAAGCCAAGAAGCGCGAACAGGGCGACGAAGAGGCCTCCCCCATGGACGAAGAGTTCCTCGAAGCCATTGCCCAAGGAATGCCACCCGCCTGCGGCTTTGGCATCGGCCTAGACCGTCTCACCATGCTCTTCACCGGCGCCGCCTCCATCCGCGACGTCCTCTACTTCCCCATCATGCGCCCCGGTGAATAGGGAGCGCTGCGCGCTCGAGAGTCAAGATTTGTCCCGCGACGAATAGTCTATCTTAAGACGCACCCAGATGGCGATAGCTAGGATCACGGCTGCAAAAGCGATATTGAAGTTAATCGCTCCATGAAATGCGGGCAAAAATGAACTGTGCCTCTCCACCAGGGAAATTGCATGAAGAAATAGCTTGATACTTCTTGACGATATACTGAAATTCTACCCTCAATCGCACCCCGAGGGGGAGTTGTTGCACGAATAAGAACTGTTATCAGACTAAGAAGAAAGTTTCATTCGTTCGAGC
>DAHXNQ010000080.1 GCA_027365315.1 Rhabdochlamydiaceae bacterium
GCCGAGACCAGCTCTCTCGCGAGCGCTCCGTAGCGACCGGGACAGTGCTGTGCACGGCCCGGGAGCAAGGATCGAGGGATCGAAGCTGCAGCCGGCCCATCTTATAATGAGCAGTCTGCTCGTTCACATCCAACTTCTCCCCTCGGGGGGCGATTGAGGGTAGAATTTCAGTATATCGTCAAGAAGTATCAAGCTATTTCTTCATGCAATTTCCCTGGACCACATCCGAGTAGTAGTCTTTCTGGAAGATACAGAAGGAGAGAACAAATATAGGGTACGCAGCATCAATGGAGATGAGGCTATGGTCTCCACTCTCATCGACATACGCGATATAATCGCTGTGTTCGAGATCGGAGTTCGTCCCTGTATGATCTTCCATGAAGCTTCGTCTGTTTCCCCCCAGAGTTTGCCTCTAGAGCTGCTTCTGGACAAGGAAGAAGCCAGGTTTGGAGGGTATGGGGGTGACCAAGAAGCCTAGCTTCTTGCAGAGGGCGAGGAGCACTTCGTTTTCGCCTAGCACCTCGGCGTAGAGGGAGGAGAGTTTTTCTTGCTTGCCCACTTCGATCAGGTTTTCCAGCATCCGTTTGCCTAGGCCATGGCCTTGGAAGTGGTCGACGATCAGCATGGTGAAGCGCGCTTCACGGCTGCCTAGTTGTCGTTCCAGACGGGTGACACCGAGGATTTCGCGCTCTTTGGAGCTTTCGGCCACAAAGATCAGCTCCTTTTCGTAGTCGATGTAGCAGACCTGAATCAGCTGCTTGTGGGCGGTGCGCTCGGAAAGAGAGAGCACTTCGAGGTAGCGCTGGCGCACGCTCTTTTCCGAAAGCGCCTTATGAAACTGCACCATCGCTGTCTCATCTTCGGGACGGATGGGGCGGAGAGTGATCTCTTCGCCAGTTCCCGCCTTCCAGCTGGTGATGTACTGGTAGGGATAGGGGCGCAGGGCGGGGCGGGGTAGCCCCTCTTCGCGTTGACCACGCTCGTGCAGGATCACTCTGGCATCGAGAGCGATCAGCTCTTTGTCAGAGACCAGGAGAGGGTTGATGTCGATCTCCTGGATCCACTGCTGCTCGGCCACCAATTGAGAGAAGCCCACCAGCAGGTCGAGTAGCTTTTCCATCTGGACGGGAGGTTTTCCACGCACACCTTTGAGAGCGTGGGAGATTTTGGTCTTGTCGACCAGCTGCTGCGCCAGGGTGCTGGTGAGGGGAGGCAGAGCGAGCGCGCTGTCGCGCAGCACCTCCACCAGCTCGCCGCCGGCGCCAAAGAGCACCACCGGACCAAACTGCGGATCGATGCTGCTGCCCAAGATCAGTTCGTACCCCTCGCGCGAGATCATTTTCTGTACGCTGACCCCCTGGAAGTGCTCTTTGCCCTTTAGGCGGGTAACTGATTCGAGGATCTCATTGAAGGCTTTGGCTACCGCCTCGCGCGAGGTGAGGTTCAGCTTTACGCCGCCCACATCGGTCTTGTGGGTGATGGTCTCGGAGTGCAGTTTCACCACAGCGGGATAGCCGATGTGGTCTGAGGCGGCAGCAGCCTCTTCGGCAGAGGTAGCGATGACAGTCTGCACCACAGGGATGCCGTAGGCCATCAACAGCTGCTTCGATTCAAACTCGGTGAGGATGGTGCGACCTTCTGCATGGGCGGTGTTGATTAACTTACGCACCTCCTCTCGCCTGGGGGCTAGCTCAACCTGCGTGGGGCGCAGGGTAGGAGTTTGGTAGAGCAGCTGAAGCCCCCTGCTGTAGCGCCACATCCGAGCAAAGCACTCGCTGGCTGTATCGGGATAGGGAAAGCAGGGGATGCCGCTTTCTCCCAGAAGCCGAGCCCCTTCCGCTACAGCGGGGCCTCCCATCCAGCTGGTGAGAATGGGCTTGTCTCCTAGGTGGGCGTAGGGGGCGATCTTTGCTGCGGTGGCTGTAGGTTCGGTGACGCTCTGGGGGGAGAGCACCACTAAGATGCCATCGACGCCTGGGTCGTGCGCCACTTGATCGATCGCTTTAGCGTAGGGTTCTGGTCCAGCATCGCCCAGCACGTCGACAGGGTTGCCGTGGCTCCAGGCCTCGGGCAGAGTTTTCGAAAGCTCATCGATGGTGGTCTTTGTCAATTTAGCCATCTCGGCTCCATGCAGCACTGTAGCGTCGGTGGCCAGCACTCCTGGGCCTCCAGCATTGGTGATGATGGCCAGTCTGGGACCTTTGGGGATCGGCTGCTTGGCTAGCACTGCCGCCATGTGAAAGAGGTCGGCAATTTCGCTTACGCGCAGCACGCCTGCGCGCTCTAGCGCCGCTTCGAAGATCTCGTCGCTACCGGCAAGCGATCCTGTGTGGGAGGCAGCCGCCTGCGCCGCCTCCTGTGTGCGTCCAGCCTTGATGACGATGATCGGTTTGGAGAGTGCCACTTTGCGAGCTGCCGAGAGGAAGGAGCGGGCGCTACCGATGCTCTCCATGTAGATGAGGATGCTCTGTGTATCGGGGTCGCTGCCCAGGTAGTCGATCAGGTCGCCAAAATCGACATCGGCCATCGAGCCGATTGAGACAAAGGAGCTGAAGCCGATCTTTTCCTGAAAGCTCCAGTCCAGCACCGCTGTACACATCGCTCCCGACTGGCTGATGAAGGCGATGTTGCCCGGTAGCGCCATATCGGCGGCAAAGGTGGCGTTGAACTTCAGCAGCGGATTCATCAGACCCAGGCAGTTGGGCCCGATCACACGCACGCCGCCTGCGCGCGCCTTCTCCAGAATCTCCTGCTCCAGCTTGAGGCCCGGCTCTCCCAGCTCTTTAAATCCGGCAGAGATGATGATCACCGCCGGAATCTTAGCCTCGGCGCACTGGCCCACAATCGCCGGCACCGTTTTGGCAGGCGTCACAATCACCGCCAGGTCGACGCCGCCTGGAATCTCCTTCACAGAGGGGTAGGCCTTCAGTCCAAACACCTCTGTGCGAGTGGGGTGTACCGGAATCACTTCACCGGCAAAACCGCCTTTGGTGAGGTTGTGCATCAGGGTGCCGCCGACGCTTGTCTGGTCATCCTTGGCCCCCACAATCGCTACCCGACTGGGTTTAAAAAAGGGGGTAAGGGGGTGGCTGGCTCTGATGACGCTCTGGGAGGGGTCGGTAGGTTGGGGGGTGGACATCGCTTAGCCTTGATAGCTCTATATAAAATATAAATTTTAAAACTAAATAATTCAATATGTATTACTTTATTTGTTTAGATCTGTATAATGGCTTTTCAAGTTTGCTTTTACAGTTGGACGTTATCAATATGATCGAGACGCAGAAAGGCCCGCTCTCTCAAGACAGGCTCCCTCCTCTTAAGTCCGAGGAGACGGAGACAACGCAGCCGCCCACGACCGATGCAAGCGGTAAAGCTGCTGCTGAGTCCTCTTTGTTAACCGAAAATCGCCAGCTGAAGGCGATCCTGCCCAGCTATAAACCCCCAGAGGGGGGGAAGCTAGCTCGACTCATCCAGAAGATTAAAGAGCTGATTGCCAAGATCCTCGCCTATTTCTTTCCGGTGACCAAACCCGACTACTGCGCTGTAGTGGGGGCGCTCGACCGCACCCCCTCGCCGCTAGCGCCGCAGCAAATGGTGAGCCACCTGAAACAGTTTTTTAAGGATGACCAGCAGGGCAGCGACAGCGTGAAGGAGTGTTTGAGGCAGCTTGAGAAGCAGATAGAGGCGCTCGAGCTGAATCAGAGCCGTGTGACAGGACTTGTGAAGATGGAGAAGCAGATCCGCTCGCTGGCCCGCGAGATCAGCAGCCTGAAAGAGGGAAAGATGAAGGTGGTGCTGGTAAGCAACACTCCCGGTGATCAGATCTTCTACCTCTTCACCGCCACCAAGACAGGCATCGATTTTAAGATCATCGGTCGAGGTGGCTCTCTTGCCAAAATTGCAGATCACAACTACGAGATAGATGTGGCTGGCCGCGTGAAGCTTCCTACGGTGATCCACTACAGCAACATCGACCGTGCCCTCTTCAAGGATCGCCTCTGGCTAGAGACCCTGCTAGCTCAGTCGGAGATGAGTCTAGAGGCGAAGTCCGAAGAAGAAAAGCCCTTCAAGGGCGGCTTCTCTGCATCGGCTGTGCGGAAATTGACAGCCCGCCTCGCCTCCTATCGCCAGCCCGTCGCTGAGAGTGAGTGGGCCACAAAGACAGACAGCTTCGCTAAAACGGTTCTCGGTCTGCTGAAGCAGGTCGATCCCGCCCTCTCGGGCAAGAAAGAGAGCCGTCGCCTGCTGCTGAAGGCAGAGATGGGGGCGCTCTTTCAGGCGCTGCGCCAGCATGGCGACAAGCTGAAGCTGCAGGGAAAAGAGTTCATGCAGCTGGAGTCGATGCTGCGCACTCTCAGTCAGCAGCTGCTGCGCGCCCACCAGAAGGGCTACATCAGCAAGAAGGAGCTGGGTGAGGTGGTAAGCGAGCTGACCCTCGTTCAGAATCGGCTGGAGAACATCAAACAGGAGAAAGTCGCCTCGATCTCTAAGGCGAAGATGGGAAAAGCCAGTTACAATCTGCCCGCCTCCGCCACATCGAGGCCGCCCACTCAGCTGAATGGCGCGTCGCCGCCCATCCTCGATGGAGCAGCTGGGCGTGCCCCTATCGCCAAACCGGCCACCGCCTCGTTTCCAGAGCTCAGACCTCAAGAGTGGTGCGGCAAGAGGTTTGAAGAGGCGGGCACTCCAAAAGAGATGATCGACCTTCTCGACGGTGGTGCCCCCCAATCGGTGATGGTGGAGTGGATACTGCGGATGGAGTTTTCTCCCTATGCGGCTGAATATGATTACAATCGGCACTACGACTATAACAATGGTGAAAAAGGCGAGGTTCACCGCTCTAACCCCAATAGCTTCTGGAACCAGATCTCTCGCCAGAGTGCGCCGCAGCTGCTACAGCAGCTGGGTCATATTTCTGAAAGATTGGTGACCGAAGCGACTCAGCGAGGTGAGGTGTCGATCGACCTTTATCAGGCGGTCGCCAAGATCTCTCTGATGGTGCTCTATCTGGGGCAGAAGCATCTTTCCGAGAACAGAGTTCTTCTAGCCGATTCGCTGGGCTTGAAAGAGCGTCTTGCGGCCATCATTGTGCCTAGCTTTATGCATAGACATGGTGTGACATGGAATTCGATCACCAATCGAAACTATTTAATGATGAATCGGTTTTATCAGAGGCACCACTGGAAGGCAGATCCTCATCAGCAAGCTTTTGCTCCCGAGCAGGGCAGATCGTTTCCTCAGCTAGAAAGGCAGCTCGAGCATCTGCGCGCGCTCATGCCCCTTGGAACTTGGGATTGGCACGAAGGAAGCGACGATTACAATGGAAGAGGCCGTTTCAGCCTTCGTAGCACACCTACAGAGATCTCATACTGGGGCCAGCTCTCCGAGCTCTTGATGAAGGGAGAGCTTCCTGCGTTGCCACTGCCTCTTTTAGGCCCCTATGCCGGCCTTAGAATGTATCCCTCCTCTAAAAGCACAGCCGATATTCTGTTCAACCAAGAGAGAGGGTTTGGCGACATGCGGGAGTTTGCGGGGTGGGGCGCCGACACTCCTGAAGCGATGTATGGGGATCCGGAGGGCGTTGCTGAACTGTTCGCCAACAAGGTGCGCACCTACAATGGCTTAAGGCGTGCCGAGGTGGATGACAAGCGACATCCCGATCTTCTCTCTCCCGATATGCAAGAGGAGCTGACGCCGCTTCTTCTTCTTCTCAATGAAAATCTCACCAGAGAGGAGCTGGTCGCTTTTTTCGAGAAGCATGAGACGCTCCTCGATCAGCCCTTTGTGCGCAATTTTGTCTGGATGCTCTTCTGCCAGCGCGGGCCAGAAACATGGCTGAGTAAGGGTAGCAAGCCACTTCCAGCTTGGTTCAAGTCGAAGATTGAGCAGCTGGCTAAGAAAGCAGGCAAAGACCACACCGTTGTGGAGAGGCTACTCTTTTTTGTACGGCTGAATGATTTTCTGCGCGATGAGAGCTGCAGAGGCTTGGAAAATGACGAGAAAGATGCAGATAAGAGCAATGTCGTGCAGCCTGGCCCAACCGCTTTTTACCAGGGCGGAGAGAAGCTGGTGCAGGATCTACTGGCCCGAGCGGAGAGAGATCCAGAGTGGCGTGGAGTCATGGAGTCGCTGCTCACCTTAGACCTCACCTACCTGTTGCAGAAAGAGCAGCTTTCGGGTGAAGAGATCATGCGCATGATGCTGCACTATCAGCTCCTGAAGGGAACCATGACCGATCCTCAGCGTGGCTCTGCTTTGGCGCGCGACCCCAGCGCGCTCTGGTGGATCGAGACTCGCTATCGCTCGCTGGTAGAGCGGATGATGGCAAAACAGAATCATCCAGCGCTCTACAACTACCTTGCCGACACCATCTGCGCCAAAAGAAAACTCCCCCTTGAAGAGGGCGGTTGGACCATGGAGAAGGGGCTGGTGCTGAAGAGCGAAACAGGGCGCTACCAGATCGAGCTTCTGACCGGAAAGATCTCTCTTGGCGAAGAGGGGCAGTTTGTCCTCGCCGCACTACCTGATGAGGTGCTGAATGATCCGCTCTTCAAAGAGGCGTTCTCGGGGCTGAATCTAGAAGAGATGCGGGTCACCATGCAGGAGAGGCCGGGAGGGGTTGCGATCTACCTGTTTCAGGATCGAGAGGGGCGCCCTTGCCGAGCTGAGGTAGAGAAATCGGTTGTCGCTCTTGCTTCACAGCAGGCCGATGGTGATGCCAGCAATTCCAAAGCTGATCCATGGGTGGCTGTTGCTAGAACTCACGAAACCCGCATCAACATCGCCTATTACAAAACCTTTCCCGAGCGTGATGGCCTTGTTCTGCAGGTGGTTCCCTCCACCAAAGCGCCAGAGCCGCTACCACCAGAAGATCTAGGCACCCCTAAATGGCTTGTGGGCAAGCTGAATCCAGCCCTGCAGTCGGTGCCGATGATGCTGCTGCTGGTGCTGAAGAATCTCATTCTTCCTAGCGGGGAGAAGATTTCTGGTTTCCCTTCTAGAGTGAAGGAACTACTGAAATGGCTTGCCACACTGGCTGGGTTGATAGAGAGAGAGAAGGTGGTTACGCTTCCCTTTCTCTTCAACAACGGCTGCTACCTCGATCCAAGCGACTCTACAGCGCGGTATGGCGTAGGAGAAGATGGCAAGATCTTCTTCAAGGTGGCCTGTAAGCCGGCTGGGGATAAACTGCAGGTAGAGAGCGTGATCGACTACCGCGGTAAAGAGCCCTCTGCTCCCATGCAGCTGACCAGCGGCACCGAGCTGCCCGATCAGTCGCTTTTAAAGGGGCTCACACAAATTGAAGATCTCTCGCAGATGCTGATCTGGGGACAGGATGGCAAGATCGAGAAGATCGAGCTTCCTCGGTATGGACTCACCTTCGCTGTAGAGGATGATGCCCTTGTCTGCACAAACAAGGAGTATGAAGGATATAGGCCTAACCTCTCCGCCACGGTGCAGGAGAGAAAGGGGCTTACCTTCTCACTATTGCTCGAGCATCCCGACAGAACAAAGGTGAAGAAGTTGGTACTGCCTCCTGCAGAGGCGATTCTCTCCGAGATACAGCCGCAAGCGAATACTCCTCCTGTTGTAGCGCGTCTGGTGCGCATGATCCAGATAGTGATCCGGCTACTCCTCCACAGAGCTCTTTTAGCTCCACAGCTTGTCACCGCGCTTCGTATCGACAACCAAAGCAAGATCAAACCGGTCATTCTCGACTTGCAGCACCACACAGAAGAGATTCTCTACTCCGAAAAAGAGAGGGGAGCGCAATTCATGCAGATCTTCTCTTTGGCACTGCGCCTTGGCAAGTATGAGTTTGCCGATCAGCTGCTTGCCAGGGTGCCGCTGAAGAAGGAGGATCTCACCAAGGAACAGCTTCTTCTCATCAAGAATTTCCTGCAGAAGGCAAACAAAGAGGGTGGAGCTGCTAGCGCGCTGGGACTCAAGATGATCGCCAAACTGAAAAGGCTGATCCGAGGCGACAAGAAATACCGCCGTGTAGCAGAGAGCTTCAGAGAGCTGCGCATTTCGCTGATGAAGAGCTATCTGGCCAGCCTTGGCAAGCAGCCTAAGATCATCGAACTCGATCCAGTGGAATTCACCAAGTTGACAGTGCGAGTCAAGAGAGCTGATGCAGAGTTCTATTCTCATCATCTCTTCCCCTTCTTCCTCGAAAAGAATCAGGAGTGGCGATTCCCTATTCGCGGCGAGGTGGCAGCTTCGAAGAGCGAGGATATGGCGATACCCTCCTTCGATCTCGAAGAGGCGAATCAAATCCTCGAAGCAGCAGAGAAGTTGAAAAGATCCAACCTCTCCGGATTTGACCACCAGAGCCCCGATCCAGAACAGATTTTGACCTACTTTGGACCGATCTACCAGCTCCTGCGGCAGGAGAGAACAAACGAAGAACAGGCGAACAAGGTGAAGCTTGCCATCGCTCTCTCTCTTGGAGAGGGTGAAGGGGTGGCCGCCAAGGTTTGCACGCTACTTCATCAGCTTTTGCGAGCTAGAGAGAATGGTCAGACTCTTTCCGAGCTACCCAGTCCTGTAGCTTTGAGAACGTTGACGAGCGGTCAGCTTTCTCAGGATCTTTTAAATCCGATCACGCAGTGGCTCACTCGTGTAGAAGACAACATCTCCACAAATGAGAAGAAGAGTGTCGTTCCTGAAATCAAGAAACAGGCCCCCTTCAGTGGGAAAGATCGCCTAGCAGAGCTGCGCGCCTCAGGCCGCGATGAGAGAAAGAAGGCCAAGAAAGAAGAGGTGACGCTTGAAGAGCTGGAGAAGCAGATCGATGTAGAGACTGCTGTTCCGCTTGCTGGAGTGAACCTAGAATACCGTTCTTCAGGTGAGCCTCTACTCTTCACCAAAGAGCAGTTAGCTAGCTACTTCAATGAAGAGCCTGTGGCGATGGCCGAGATACCTCTTCCAGAGGGTGCGGGGAGAGATCGTTCTCATGCAGCGCGTCGCAAGATCGAGGAGTTCCGGCAGAATATAGCTGCCCGCAAGAGACGCAACCACTTCACTAGCTACTCTCTGACCAAAGCAAAAGAGCTCGCTCGCGATCTGAATGCCAAGGTAGAGAGTTTAGCCACCGAGAGAGAACAGGCGAAGGTTGAGCTCAATCGTCTGGTGCGCAGCTCTGAAGATCCGGTTGAGCAGATTACCCTACTAGCTGGCCATCGCAAGGTAGCCAGCGACACCGATCTGCTGATGGCGCTCTTGGAAGAGGATGGCTTTGCTAGGCTCGAGAGGGAGCATCTACTTCCTCGTGGGCGCACAGCTGCCGAACTGAAGGCAGCTGTGATCCGCTACTATGATCTCGAGGTGAGATACAATCTGGCTCTTGTCTGCCGCGAGACAGCTCGCAAGATGGAGAGTACGGGTGAGAGCGCAGGTAGCGAAAGCTGGAAGCGCGATTCAGCGCTGCTGCAGGCTATGCTTCGCAGAGAGCAGCGGTACAACAAAGGGAACGACTCCAAGCTGCTGGTCTTCGAAGCCTTTGCCTTCATCACCTTCCGCGAGCTAGATGGCGGGCAGCACCAGATTCAGCTGCTGCACGACCTGTTAGAGGATCCCTCCAGCGTTACCCAGGCAGGCACAGGTTCAGGAAAGACCTTTCTCTTAAGCGTACTGCGGGCGCTACTGATGGCAAATGGCAAAAGATTGGTCACTCTGCAGGTGCTACCGCCTCTCTACCGCCAGACTGTTAATCTATTGAGGGAGAGGCTCTCCATCTTTGGAGCGCGTGATCCTGTTCATGAGTATTGCTTCAGCATGCAGCAGCCACTCACCGAGTGGGGTATCGATCCAAAGACCGGTGAAAAAAAAGAGGTCTCAATTTTTAGAAGACACTATCGCGAGTTTCTCCATGCAATCAGAGACCGTAAGGTGGTGGTCTCCGACTATAAGTCGTTCTCTCTGCTCGAGGAGAAA
Source organism: Rhabdochlamydiaceae bacterium (assembly GCA_027365315.1). Taxonomy (GTDB): domain Bacteria; phylum Chlamydiota; class Chlamydiia; order Chlamydiales; family Rhabdochlamydiaceae; genus DAHXNQ01. The sequence continues at coordinate 9,940 of DAHXNQ010000080.1, forward strand.
TATCTCAGCCTGACGCAGGACTTCTTTTCACTGAAGCTGCAGGGAAGCGAACCAAAAGAGATCCAGCTGGACCACTGGGTTCATCTGCGCAAGATACGGCGTCTGCTGAAAAGGAAAGAGTTCCGTCTGATGGATGAATTTGACGGTCCTAACCGCCCACGCCACCGCATTCAGCTGCCGTTGAAAGGCGGAAAGCCGCCTAAACCCAAGGATTGGCTACCGACGCGTGCATTGCAACTCTTCGAGCTTCTCAAAGACGATCCCGATCTGGGGATGAAAAAGGGCCTACAGGGCAGACGCGGACCAGCTGTACGGATGAAGGCGATGCGCCGCGTTGCTGCAGCCTTGGCTTGCAGCGAATTTGTCCATAAAAGGGGAGTGAGCGAAAAAGAGGTGATGGACTACCTCTTTGGTGAAAACGAGGAGATTCGTCAAAAAATCGATGCCGCTGACAGCAACTGGAGCGGCGAAGAGAAGGATGCCATTGCCTTCTTTAAAGATCAGTTCTGTACCTACCTGCCCCTGACGCTCGGCAAAAAGGAGAAGACAGACTATCAGGTGAATAAGGATGGCAATGGGATTGTACCGGCTACCAAGGGAGAGGCTCATCACGGATCCAAATTTGGTAGCATTCTCGAACAGTACAACTACTGGATTGCCGCCTCCTTACGCCGCGTTCCGCCTAAGCTTTTGGAGAAGTGGATCTCGGATCAACGCGACCTATGGCGCCAGCAGAATCCCCAAGAAAAAGATTCGTGCTCTGCACGTGATGAATTGAGAAGACTCTTTCCTGGTAAATTCCAGCATCTACGCGATAGCTATCCCATCGAAACACTGGTCAGTGAGATCAATGGCGATCCACAGCGCCTCTGGTATTTTGTTGGGCTGGGCCTCAGAGGGCTGACCACATCGGATGCCACCATCTCGATGAATCCGCAGAACAATGTCTCGCAGGCGAGGCGCGTGCAGGCGCTCTCTGCCACGGTGGGCGAGCTCGATGCGCTGCATAGGCAGTTCACCAAGAATCGCGAGGCAGTGGGCCGCGTGCAGGCGGAGCAGGCGGAGAGGATGGCGAGCGGAGCGCGTGGCTTCATCACCTACGACCCCGCATCACCTCTTGGCATGCTGGCAGAGCAGCCATCCGATATCGTGGTCGATGGAGCGGGCGCTTTTGCAGAGTGCGATCCAGAGGCTGTAGTCGACGAGATGTTTCGCACCAACCCCGGGCTGAAGTGGGTCGCGTTCCACAATGCAGAGGGGAAGGTGCAGTGGAAGCAGAATGGCTCTGCCACCGGCGATAAAGAAGGGTTTTACTTTAGGCAGGCCTTTACCACAGGCGATGACCAGTCGTGGCTGAAGCCCGATCTCAAGGCGCTTGTCACCGTGGACGATCAGGGCACCATGGAGGGGTGGTTCCAAGAGCGGGGTAGGCTGCGTGGAGGTCAGAAGTTTGTGATTGCTGCTGCTCGCCCAGCCGGCTTAAGGAACCTGGGAGAGACGGCCGAGACGAAACTCTGCTTCGAGGCAGAGCAGCAGGCTCAGGACATCTACCAGGCGAAACTACAGGAACAGAAGGATATCGTGCGCGAGCAGGGGCTGGAAAAGCTGCTGGACGAAAAGGATTGGAAAATAGCCGTCAACCTCTTCGAGCAGATGCGCTCTCTCTTTGTACAGGATGCTGCGCCCACCTATGAAAATCCCGGCGATTACTACAGACTGCATGCCGCCATCCCGAGGAAAGATGAGAAGCCTAAAGCGGCCCTTACAGCGCTGCAAGCAAGATTGATCAATCAATGTGAGAATGAATGGAAGATTCCTGTCCTCGAAGTTCTGCGTAACCTCACCTACTCGGAAGCCGAGCTGGAGCGTATGCCCGCTTACGTGCCTCCCGAGACCGGGGTGGAGATTGAGGAGGAGCAGGAGCAAGATGTCGCGCTCGAAGAGGAGCTGCTGAACGAGGTAGAATTTGATATGGAGGAGGAGCAGCAGCTCGAGACCCACCGCCAGAAAAACAGGCCTGCCCCCTTCTATCTGCCCTGGTTATGGGGGGAGGGACTCTCCTACTCCTTTGGCGAGAAGACAGGACTCTCTTACGATCCCAAAGTGCGCTTCACCGATCACGCAGTGCCACTCAGCCGCGGCACCCGCGACCCCATACATAAGCGGAAGCTCTTTGATAATAGGATGCCGCGCCTAGGCACCGTCCATGTTGTCCTGAACGAGCATACCTTTCAGATCGAGTCGGTCACCATGGGGGATGTTCTTGATCAAGGACGTGTCAAAAAAGAATATTTAGAGGGTGAGCGACAGAAGGTGGATGCGCTCTCATTCATCTACGATACCCGTACCGGCTGGTTTTTAGGCCCTGGATACGACCATAGTTGGGAGTCGCATGAGGAGCTGTTTAAAGAGATGCAGAAACGGTGTCCCGATTGGAAGGAAATTAGACAGAAAAAGGTAGATCAAAGATGGAACCCCCCTTGGGAGGAAAGAGGCTATAAAAAGAATGAACTTCTCGAAGAATATGCTAATAGAGAGGTGATGAAGAGGCCTGAGTTCCATAAGCTGATCGCTCAGCTGAAGTTTCTCGATGGCCAACTAGAGCAGAGCGACTACACAGAGGGTGAGTGGAAAGAGCTGGGGCAGTGGCTGAAATCTGTAGAGCCACAAGAGCGCCAGAGGCTCCATCGCCAGATGAAGGAGGAGATCCTGCGCTACCGTCCCGCTAATATTATGATGGGCCTCGACCGAACCTCCGTTGGTAAACTGCTTCTCGCTTAATGATTTAGGATTCTCCTATCCAAAAATATTTATAACCCTTAAACTCAAAGAGTTAATATATAATAGAGCCCTTTTTTCTTGATTTTAAAAAATATCTTGAATTATAATAGTTTGAAAGTGTTACTGTTATTATTGGAGAGTCCCAATGGAGAAACCATCTCATCCACCGCTTTGGATGCGCTGCTGCGCACGCCTTTGCGACTATCTGCTTTTCTATCTCCTCATTGCGTTTGGCTTTGAATTTGCCCCCTATTTCATCCCCGAGATCTATTTCTGGGGACTGGCTGTCCTGACGCCTCTACTCTGGGCGCCCGTCGAAGCCTTTTTCTACTCCTTGTGGGGTACCACACCAGGCAAGGCCATCTTCGGCATCCGCGTGGTCGGGCGAGGGGGGAAGAGACCCTCGTTTCTCTCGGCCCTGAAACAGGCCTTTTCCTTTGGCATGAAGCGCACAGGCAAGCTGAACCAGGTGGAGGTGCCTATCTGGCGCCGCTACGTGGGGGTGGCTCTTGTGGCGGTATGTGCCACCATGTTTGGTCTGCGCCAGCAGGGAGAACATCTCATCGGCACCTCGAAGAAGGCGCTGCCGATCGAACATTGGATGCTCTTCTCTCCCACAGGGGAGCCCTTCTCACTCTCTCTTCCTGTAGACCCTGTGGCCACTAAGGAGACCTTTGATATCTCCGGAGCCCCACCTCTTGTCTACAACGACTGGTCTGCCAAGATCGGTGCCACCACAATCTACTCAATCAGCTACCTCGATCTGCCCAAAAAGTGGACCATTGCCGGTGCGCGCACCCTGCTGAAGGGCTCTTTGGAGATTGTACTGGAGCGCACACCCGGTGCCATTCTGGTGGAAAAAAACTTCTCGACACACCAAGGCCACCCTGCGATCGACTTCCGCATGCAGCAGGAAAATTCTGAAATTCAGGGCCGTCTGGTGCTGATCAACGGTCGTGTCTACAAGGTAGCGGTCACCACTCCTGCCGATATGTCACACAACTCGCGCTACGATCTCTTTGTAGGCTCTCTCGACATCAGATAGCCCCTCTGATAGGCTTCGCTTAAAGCAAGGGGAGACCCTCTATGGCGAAGCTCTATTTCAGGCATGGCACAGTAGGCAGTGCAAAGACACTCAATCTGCTGGCAGTAGCTCATAACTACAGGCAGCAGGGGAAGAGGGTGATCCTTCTGAAGCCCCGCCTAGATGACCGTTTTGGCACCTCGCAGATCCGCTCCCGCGCAGGGCTGCAGATGGAGGCCGACCTCCTGGTCGATGCCGCCACCGACCTTCTGGTCTACAACTTTTCGGGCATCGACTGCATCCTGGTGGATGAGGTACAATTTCTTCCCCCTAGGATCATCGAAGAGCTGCGCACCATCAGCATGAAGCAGAACATCCCCGTCCTCTGCTACGGCCTACGAACAGACTTTCGTACTCATCTTTTTGAAGGTTCCAAACGACTCCTCGAACTGGCCGACTCGATCGAAGAGGTGAAGGCCACCTGCCACTTCTGCAACCGCAAATCGATCGTCAATCTGCGCCATGTAGGTGGCAGAGCCAGCGTCGAGGGACCCAGTGTACAGCTAGGCGCCGAAGAGTCCTACTACCCCGCTTGCTACTCCTGCTACACCACCCAGCTCGCCGAATCAGGCGCCCTGCAAGAGACCTCCTGTTAATCGATATCAACTTTTCATCTTTTCAATGAGAAATTGGAAGGAGCGAGGCGGTGCTTGCAGCTGCTGCTCTACTAATTTTGGAAAGGCCTGTATTCGGCGGTTTAAATCTTCTTGCGTCCATGGGTAAATCGGCCCATTCAACGGCGAAGTGCAACAAATAGACTAAAATAGAAAGTGGTCAGAGATGACTACGAACTCTATGGTGATTTTTTGATACACCAGGAGGAACGTATGCCCAAAGGCTATCATCATCTGACCTATCCAGAACGATGTAGAATTTTTACTTTAAAATCGAGAGGGGAAAGCATCGCTCAAATTGCTGCCACCCT
>DAHXNQ010000015.1 GCA_027365315.1 Rhabdochlamydiaceae bacterium
AAATCTGTACATGATCAGTCTCTGTAATTTACAGGCCTCCGATCCTAGCGGAAATAGAGTTTTTTCTCCCAGTCTAATTGGCTGGTCTAATTGGACTGATGCACCAGTCCGGCTAACAAACCGATGCCTACTGCTAGGCCCACTCCCCAGGCTAGCATCGTGGTAGAGATCGAATCGTTCAGTTCGTCGTTTTTGCCGTTATGCTGCCAAAGTTGCTCGGTCTGTTCGGCATACTGGGAAAGATCTCCATCGCCAGCGGCAAGAGGGGAGGCGAAGGCGACTGTTGTGGTCAACATCGCAATAAGAAGCTTTCTCATATAATCAATCCTGGTCACAACTATCCTTAATTACATATTTAGATTTAAATCTGCATTATTTTCAATATTAACCCTCTCTTTCTTCTCTCATAGGTGCGCCAGGATAGCTTCTCTTTCGGTAGACGAAAAACAGTCAGCTGTTAGAATCGGAGAGGTCGGTTATTTTCGCTGTATCATCGGTAGGACTTGTAACTATGAGAGAACTTGAGTCGGGGAAAGATAAGGTGCGCAAGCTGTGCGAGGTGCTGCGCAAGGAGACCCTCGAGCCGGCCAAAGAGAAGGCGGAACTGATCATTCAGGAGGCCGAGCATAAGGCGGAGCAGATTCTCGCCGATGCCAAACAGAGGGCGGAGAAGCTGCTACTCGAGGCTAAAGAGGAATTAACAAGGCAGCGCACTGTCTTCAGCTCCTCTCTTGATCAGGCCTGCAAACAGGCTCTCTCCCTCTTGAAAGAGACGGTAGAGCAGCAGCTCTTTTCACCCGCTCTCTTTGCCATGGTGCAAAAGGCTACCTTAAAACCCGAGGCGCTCGCCGGTATCATCACTGCTGCTATCAAGACCTTAGAACGCGAGGGAACGGCGGGAGAGATCAGCGCCTACATCCCCGCCTCCGTTTCGGTAGACGAGGTGAATGCGCTGTTGGCTCATGAAGTGCGGGATCGCCTCAAGGAAAAAACGGTACTCTTAAGCACTTTTGCTGGAGGGGTGCAGGTGCGGCTGAAAGAGAATGCGATGATGCTGGATATCACCGCCGAGGTGCTTCAAGAGATTGTGGCGCGCTATATC
>DAHXNQ010000020.1 GCA_027365315.1 Rhabdochlamydiaceae bacterium
TGCACGGCCCGGGAGCAAGGATCGAGGGATCGAAGCTGCAGCCGGCCCATCTTATAATGAGCAGTCTGCTCATTCACATCCAACTTCTCCCCTCGGTCTGATAACAGTTCTTATTTGTGCAACAACTCCACTCCCTAGGCAAAAAATGAGGGCTCTTGCGCGCAATTAGAGAACAAAGCCCTGCAGCACTATTGTGAGGGCGATTTTACGCGTAAAAAGGATTGATATAGCCATAATCATGTCACAGTTAAGATGTATTAATTTATTTGTTTAGAAGGCTGACGTAGGGGCGGCCTGTATGGGGTCGCCCCTGAAGGGAGATTATTTATTGAGGTTTTTGGCGTTAGGGTGGAGGGTGGTCGACTGCTGGATCTCCTGCTTCATCCTCTTTTCGGCATAGACGGGGTCGTGCGCTTTTTCATGATGCTTGCAGCTGATCTTAGAGTGCTTCTTCTTAGAGAATTTGGCCTCTTTCATGGATTGCCTCCCGTGGCTGTCTAGTATGATTTTAATTTGTAGTAGAATTAAAGATGAACATGCAATTCTAAATTTCTGGGAAAGATCAGGCTGCAGTTGCAGGGAATCCGCCTCTGCCCTATCCTCCCTATCCTAGCTGCGCTCTAGACGGAGGCTACATGTACGCGATTATCGAAACCGGAGGCAAGCAGTACCGGGTCCAAAAGGGAGATCTCCTTGATGTTGAGCTTCTTTCCAATCTCGCCAAAGGTGATTCTGTAGAACTTTCTAACGTCCTTTTCCTCTTTGATGGAAAATCGGGCCGCGTCGGCGCCCCCCAAGTGGCCGGCTGCAAAGTGATGGCAGAATATCTGGAAGAGGTTAAAGCACCTAAGGTAACTGCCTTCAAATACAAGCAACGCAAGAACTATCGTCGCAAGGTGGGTCACCGCCAGCGTTACGCCCGCGTTCGCATTGCAGAGATTGTTGGTTAACAGAGAGAAGGTTCATGGCTCATAAGAAAGGTCAGGGTTCTACCCGTAACGGCCGCGATTCTAAAGCTCAACGCCTCGGCGTTAAGGCTTTCGGTGGCGAGTTTGTCACCACAGGCAGCATCATCGTGCGTCAGCGCGGAACCAAATGGCACCCAGGTGCCAACGTGGGTCGCGGACGCGACGACTCCCTCTTCGCCCTGGTTGATGGCCTGGTGACGTTCCGTAAGCTGGATCGCACCTATGTCTCCATCCTCCCAGCGAAGCTGGAAGGAAACGCTTAAGCCTCATCATGTTTACTGATTCCGCTCGCTTCCAAATCCTTGCCGGAAAGGGCGGAAATGGTGTCGTCTCCTGGCGACGCGAAAAATATATCCCCAAAGGCGGACCCGCCGGAGGCAATGGCGGCAATGGTGGCGAGGTACGCGTACGCGTCAGCCACCACCACCTATCGCTCGAACACTTCCGCCATACCAAGATTGTCAAAGCAGAGAATGGCGTCGCTGGCGGTCCTAACCTCTGCCAGGGTAGACGAGGTCGCGACCTAGTCCTCGAGGTGCCAGCCGGCACCCTGATCAAAAATCCCCATACTGGGGAGGTCATTCTCGATTGCACCCAAAAGGGAGAGGAGTGGGTCCTCTGCCGCGGAGGACGCGGTGGACGAGGCAACGCCTCTTTCAAATCCCCCACTCACCAGGCGCCAGTAGAATGGACGCCCGGCCAGGAGGGAGAGACTCTCGAGGTGGAGTTGGAGCTGAAGCTGATCGCCGATGTGGGACTGGTAGGTATGCCTAATGCGGGCAAATCGACCCTCATCTCTCGCATCACTTATGTACCGGTGAAGATCGCCTCTTACCCGTTTACCACTCTCGCCCCCAACCTAGGTGCCATCCGCTTCGATGATTTTTCACAGATCCTGATTGCCGACATCCCTGGCATCATCGAACGAGCGCACGAAAATAAGGGACTGGGCCTCTCGTTTCTCAAGCACATTGAGCGCACCTCTGTGCTGCTTTATGTGATTGATATCTCCGGCTTTGAGTGCCGCGATCCCCTCGAAGATTTTGCCACTCTGCAAAACGAACTGAAAAACTACAGTCCCGAGCTGCTAAGTCGCCCTTCACTTGTCGCCCTCAACAAGATAGACATAGAGGGAGCCGATGAGCACCTCGCCGCTTTCCGCGCTGCTCATCCCGAGCTGACCATCTTCCCCATCTCTGCTGCTGAACGCAAAGGGCTACCCGAGCTTTTGGCTGCTATGCGTCGCCTCGCCCAGCAAGAGGGCAAGCGCTATTAATCTCCGATCGATAGTTTAAAACTTATACAACTATAATAATCTTAGTTGATATAACGAAGATGTCAGCTTCGAATCAAAAGGCGCTCCGATGGGTCTACAGAGCTACCGAGCCAAAAGAACCTTTTCCACCTCTCCAGAACCCAAGGGTCGCCTGCAGCGCTCTACCCACGGCAGACTGCGCTTTGTGGTGCAAAAACATGCAGCGCGCACCCTGCATTACGATTTCCGCCTCGAACTGGATGGGGTGTTAAAAAGCTGGGCTGTTCCTAAAGGCCCCTCCTCCAACCCTAAGATCAAACGGTTAGCCATCATGGTGGAAGACCATCCCTACGAATACCGAAACTTCGAAGGGGTCATCCCGGAGGGCTATGGAGCCGGTACCGTCAAGATCTGGGACCAGGGCACCTATTCTGTGGAAGGCAACTCGAAGAGAGAGTCGGAGAGACTGATACGCCAAGGCCTGAAAAAAGGGGTGATCCACTTTTCCTTGGAGGGAGAGAGGTTACATGGACAATTTGCCCTTGTGCAGCTCACGGGCCGAGGCAACCAGTGGCTTCTCATCAAACAGAAGGATGCGCCCCCTCCCCCCAAGAAAAAACGAACAACATCCAGATCCAGCACTCGCAAGAGCGCTTAAACGCTACAGTAGCAAGGGAGCAAGCGCTATCGATCTGACGCTTGCCAAGCCTTCAGTTCCTTAGGCGTAACACCTAAGCCCGCAATACGACTCTCATCCATTAGCTTCAGGTCTTCGCCGATATCCTCGATGAAGGCCTTTCGATCTTTTATGGGAATCTGTTCAGCAGCTTGAGCGGAAATATATTCCTTAAGAGGACTCCCATGCAGACGGCGTACAATGATCTCACGCAAAACTGCTCGTCTTTGTATGCGGTAGCGGACTCGGACTTCATCGAACCCCAGAGCTTTGATGGTAGAATCGTACATGGCGCAGGTTCGCAGATAGGAAAAGGCATAGAGATCGGCAAGCGGCTGCACATCTTGCAGCTCATAAATAGCGATTACGGCCGCGGTATAATCCTCTCTTTCAACATCATTGAATGAGAGAGGAACAAGATTGTGCTTCACGAGGGGAAGATTGGCGCTAAGACGAGCTGTCCGTTTATTCACATCGATAAAAGGCTGCAGATATGTCAAATGCACAAGAAGAAAAAAACTCTGCTCGTAGGGATTTTCGATCAGCGAAGCTTTTTCTACAATTCGTCCTAGTTGACGCTCTAATTTCTTTGGATCTTCGAATGGGATGTAGGTTGAACCTCCAATTCGGACACCATGATCTCGGATTTTTCCCGCATGTTGAGCTTCTACAAGACCATCGGCAAGAAGATAATGAAGGGTACACAATGTCTGCATCGATACTGTGAGATAGGGAGCTTGATCGACCAAATACCGAATTGCTTCCTTATGATTCAAAATCATCGTCTTTTCTTCATCGAGCTTCCCTTCAGCCCCCTTTCCTTCCAGGACAAGCCGCTGCGTATCCAATAAGGAATAGGTATTTCCCTCTAAGCGCGAAGAATTGTAAGAAAGATCAATGAGTAGGCGATTGAAGATATGGTGAGCATAGGTGCCTGCCGGATCTTCACTGCGAGAGCGTTTGCCCTCTTTGTACAGCTGAGTTCTTACATGACTAGGAAGGCAGAAGGTATGATTGGGTTCATAAGCATCGAACCATTCATCGGCATAGGCAACGGGGGGACGTTCGTAGATAGGCTGACGTACAAACGCAATTGCGAGATGGCTTTTGGGGCCAAAGCAACGATTCAATGGCCGTGGGCGGGCACCCTGCAAGACTTGATACTTACTAGCCCGACGATTACCGATCCTTTCGACAAGGCCTTGGTCAACCATTTCAGCCAACCATCGCCGCACAGTGCGCTCTTTAAAGTCGGGGCCCAATTTGGCAAGTAATTGTTTTATCCCAATAGGGGCCGTCTCTTGCTGCAAGAGCTGAAATACGGCCAAATTTTCATCATTTAAGCTCATATAGTGGCCTTATCACCCCCGATACGGCCAAATTTATCAGAAATAGGGCCAAATTGCAACAAATTTGGCCGTATTTCCATACCCCACCGACTCTAAACGACTTTAGATCAACAAAATAGGTAAATTTCAAGGTCAATATAAGGCCCAATAATGGCCGTATAACGGAAGATAGGGCCAAATTTCTGAGAAAACACCCTATTCGCTTTTAGGTTGCTCAGGGCGTGGGGTGGTAGTAGCTGTCGAGGGTATCGAGTAGCTCGCGCAGTGGGGCTAGCTCCTCTTCGATATCATCCCAGGCGCGACCGGTGATCAGATGCTCATAGCAGTGCTCTACAGGACCTAGAGTGCTGCTGTCGAGAAGCGGTAGCCTCAGCGCCGCCTTCAGCTCGCGATCTGCTGCATGAAGATCGCCCACCATCACATAGATCAGTGCTAAAGCGGCGTGCAGCGCGGGCCACTCGGGTTCGAGCTCGACTGCATGCTGCATCAGCCAGAGAGAGCGTGTCATCGGGCCACCCAAATCAAGATTAGCCAGTGCCAGCCTGCTGAGGCAGTCGGCGCGGTCGGGATTGATCTCGAGCGCCTCTTCCATCAGCTGCTTCACGATGCAGGCGTTTTCGTCGGCATCGATCTCATCCAGCGCATAGGCCAGCCAAAGGTGAGCTGAGAGGTTGGAGGGATCGAGGATGAGTACACGCTCGAGAAGAGTTTTGGCCAGGCCAAACTGCTGGAAGTAGCCCATCTCGAGCACACTGCGATCGAGTAATAAAGAGGGGTCTTTCGGCCGATCTATTAGCTGAGAGAGAAGCTCTGTGTAGTACTGCTGCGCAGCGGACGAAAGGGGCAGCGGCTCATCGTCATCGTCCACATCGGCAAAGAGCTGCTCGAGCCTCTCCTCAAACTGCTCCTGAGCGGCGAGGGGGATGAATTGCTCACTTCTAGCGGTTAGATCGCGGAAGAACTGATCCAGCTCCTCCATCTGATCGGCATCCATCTGCTCTCGATCATTATCGAAGTGGATTAGACGGTCGTAAGCAGTGATGAGGCGGTCGGACATCTCTCGTATCATACCGGGAAAATCCTGGCCGGCATGATCGATATAGAACTGGCCATTCATCAGATAGCGCCACTCTTCGAGCAGATTGCGCGATGAAGCTGGCGCCTCCGCCTGCAGGGTGCAGCAGAGAAGGCAGAGGGGAGCAAAGAATTTGACTAGGGAGCGCACGGGATTCATACCACGACCTCGGGTGATCTGAACGGATCAATCTAAGTCTGAGATTGTTTTGGTGAACAGGAAAATCTTTCGAATCGAAGACTAGTTGCTACGCAGTGCTTCGTTGACGATGGTTTGGGCCTCTTTCAGGATGCGATCCAGATGATCGGCTCCTAGGAAGCTTTCGCCATAGATTTTGTAGATATCTTCTGTGCCTGAGGGACGGGCGGCAAACCATCCATGGGGAGTCACCACCTTCAATCCGCCGATCGAGGCGCCATTTCCTGGTGCTTCGGTGAGAATCGAAGAGATCTCTTCGCCTGCCAACTGCTTAGAGCGGATACTTTTTGAAGAGAGGTTCTTGAGAATCTTTTTCTGCTCGGGGGTGGCGTGGGCCTGGATGCGGCCATAGAGAGGCTCTCCAAATTGACGGGTGAGATCTTGGTAGATCTGTCCGGGATCTTGGCCTAGTTTGGCTGTGATCTCTGCGGCCAGCAGTGCCAAAATGATGCCATCCTTATCGGTAGTCCAGACTGTGCCATCTAGACGAGCGAATGAGGCACCGGCGCTCTCCTCACCTGCAAAGCCAAGGGAGCCATCTAGCAGGCCATCGACAAACCATTTAAAACCTACAGGCATCTCGTAGAGTTTGCGTCCCAGCTTGGCTGCAATCCGATCGATCATCTGGCTGCTAACTAGCGTCTTGCCAATGGCCATCTTCTGATGCCACTGAGGGCGATGCTGAAACAGATAGAAGATGGCGACAGAAAGGTAGTGATTGGGAGGAAGTAGGCCTGAGCTTTTGGTGACAATTCCATGTCTGTCGTGATCGGTATCGCAGGCCACTGCGATATCAAAACGGTCTTTCAGATCGATGAGCCCCTGCATGACATAGCTAGAGGAGGGATCCATCCGGATGGCACCATCCCAATCGACTCGCATGAACCGAAAGGTGGGGTCGACTGTGTCGTTCACGATCGTCAGATCGATTCCATAGATCTCGGCGATCGGTTTCCAGTAGTGGACTCCAGCGCCGCCCAGCGGATCGACACCAATGCGGATCTTGGAGTGGCGAATCGCCTCCATATCGATCACATGAGCCAGATCGCTGATGTAGGCCTTCCGATAGTTATGCCGCTGCGTTGTCAAGGCACGGAGCGCCTCCTCGTAGGGCACTCTCTTGATGCTAGACATTCTGTTTTCGAGAAATTCATTCGCCTTTTCTTGGATCCAGTTAGTGATGAGAGAATCTGCAGGACCACCATTGGGTGGATTGTATTTAAACCCTCCTTCAGCCGGAGGATTGTGCGAAGGGGTGATCACAATACCATCGGCCAGCTGACTCTTGCGTTCGTGGTTATATGTCAGAATGGCATGGGAAATTACCGGAGTTGGTGTGTAGTCATCTCCCTCGGAGAGCATCACTCTCACTCCATTTGCTGCTAACACTCCCAGCGCACTTTTCAGCGCAGGCATGGAAAGGGCATGCGTATCCATCCCCAGAAATAGAGGGCCATCGATCCCTGCTTGAGCGCGATAGAGACAGATCGCCTGGCTGATGGCAAGAATATGCCGCTCATTAAAACTTCTGTTTAAAGAAGAGCCGCGATGTCCCGAGGTGCCAAACTCCACTCGCTCGGCCGGTATAGATGGATCGGGGATCTCTTGGTAATAGGCCTCGATCAGTCTCTGAACATCCACCAGCATCTCTGGTGTGGGCCGCTTTCCTGCTAGGGGATTGATCTTCATATTTTTCACCTTTGCCAGAGGATATGAGTCGATTCAGGAGCAACAGCCACTTCTAGATAACAGGGTATGATTCGAGGGGTGAAACTGGATGATGGATTTGCTGAGGGCACCTCAGTGTAGTAGATATGCCCATTGGGGGTATGGGGGATGGGTCCCTGATACTCCATCTCTTGCGTCAACGCTTTCGAATAGAGCTCCACTTTGATGCTCTGACGATCCAAGTCATTTAGATAGACCTGAACCTCAAATCGATGTCGATCCTGATTGGTTTCGATCTTCAACTCTCCAAATCCCAGTTTGTCCCAATGTTGCTCCAGAGAGCGCTGCCAATCGACTATTTTCTTAGCCAATGCGCACTGATTTTCAGTTCGCTTGTGATAGCAAACCGCTGCGGGAAGATAGAAGTTTTCCGTATATTCGCGCACCGTACGGTTGGAGGAAAAATGGGGGGTCAATCGAGCCATGCTCTCTCGAATCTTGGTTGTCCAGGCAATAGGAATCTGGTGAGCATCTCGATTATAAAATTCTGGGACCACGCTCTTTTCTAGCAGATCATAAAGAGTACCAGCCTCTAAGTGATCCCAGTTAGGATCGTCACCATGTTCTTTGCGATCTCCAAGCGCCCATCCCACTTCGGGAGTATAGGCTTCCGCCCACCAACCATCTAATTCTGAGAGGTTCAGACCTCCATTCACCAGCACCTTCATCCCGCTTGTCCCGCTTGCCTCCCAAGGCCTGCGCGGTGTGTTGATCCAGACATCGATCCCCTGAACAAGATGCTCGGTTACAATCATGTCATAATCGCTGAGGAAGACCACATGAGCTCGCACTTCTGGCCTAGAGATGAACTGCATCCACCGCTTGATTAAGGCATGTCCCACATCATCGGCTGGATGAGCCTTACCTGCGATGATCAGCTGTACGGGGTGCTCTGGATGGGTGAGAATGCGAATCAAGCGATCCTGATCTAAAAGAAGGAGCTCGGGCCGTTTATAGGCGGCGAACCGACGAGCAAAACCGAGTGTCAAAACATCTGGTCTTAAGAATGATTTTGCTTGATTGATCATCTCTTCGGATGCACCTCGAGCTTCGAGCTGTCTTGCTAGCTGACTTCGCACCCAATCAATCAGAGAGGCCCGCGCCTCATTACGCATTTGCCAAATTTTAGCATCTGGCACAGAGCGGATCTGCTGATCCAACTCCTCTGTCTTCCTCAGCCAGAGCCCCTTTCCACAGGCCTCAGTCCACAAAGTGTCGGCTGCCTGCGAATCCCAGCTCGGCATATGAACTCCATTGGTCACAAATCCAACCGGGATCTCTTTTCTAGGAAAGTGAGGGAATAGACCTTCGAATAGATGGCGACTGACCGCACCGTGCAATCGACTGACCGCATTGATGAAGCCACTCCCTCGAATAGCTAGATAGGCCATATTGAAATCTTCGCCAGCATGCAGCTGACCAAGAGCTAGCAATTTCTCTAGAGAGATGCCCAGTTCTTTTTCAGCATATTGACCCAGATAGCGACCAATGAGCTGGGGAGAAAAGAGATCGAATCCAGCGGCGACTGCAGTATGAGTTGTAAAGAGATTACCGGCGCGAGTGGCTGCTAAAGCCACTTCGAATGGCTGTTTCGCCTTGCGTATGAATGATAAAGCTCGCTCCAATACAGCAAATGCTGCATGCCCCTCATTCAGATGGCAAATTTCGGGCTCTATACCAAGAGCCTCGAGTAGACGCCATCCACCAATGCCTAAAACAATCTCCTGTTTTAAACGCAGCTCTCGATCACCCCCATAGAGCTCGCTAGTGATCCCTCGATGCGCAGGAAGATTGGCGATGTCGTTGCTATCCAATAAATAGAGTTTCCTTCTCCCTGCTGTCACCTCCCATGCGCGCAGCCAGAGCGACCAGCCGGGCAGGTCGATTTTCAGACGGAGCCACTCGCCATTTTGCAGACGCAATGGCTTGATGGGCAATTCCCCTGGATCGTTGTATGGATAGAGCTCCTGCTGCTCTCCGCTTTGGTCGATGAACTGCCGAAAATAGCCCTGGCTATAGAGTAGTCCGATGGCTATAACCGGCACACCGAGATCGCTTGCCGCTTTGAGCTGATCACCTGCCACATTGCCAAGCCCGCCAGAATAGATGGGAAGCGCCTCGCTCAACATAAATTCCATGCTGAAATAGGCGATGCAAGTGAGGGGTGATTGAGGATGATGTTCCTGAAACCAAGTGGTCGAATCGAGCGCCTCTTTTCTCGATTTCATGAGATCGCTCACGAGGTCGCTAAATTTTGGATCGGCTAAGACCGCTGCCAGTTTATCTTTTGATGCAGTCTGCAAAACAGCCCAAGGGTTATGCGTGAGCTCCCACAGTTCTGCATCGAGCTGCCGCCATATCATATCGGCACTATGATTCCACGATGAGCGCAGATCTAAGGCAAGATCTTCTAAGAAGAGATATCCCTTTAGATCGGCTTTCTTACTCTTTGATTCCACGAAACCTCCTCTCTTCTCATAGTCATCATCGACATGTTTGACCATTTGCGGCACCAGATCAGCATCAAATAGCTGAAAAATGGATGAGTTGGACGCCTTTCAAAGCCTGGTCGTTGTTCAGACTTATTAGAACAGCTTGATCAATGATATCGTTATTGTCCGCGCGCGAGGCCAGTGTAGCATAGAGTATCAACTGCTCGGTGGAAAGATTGTTGAGAGAGAAGGGATCGCCCAGAGTTAACCTATTCTGCGTGAGCGTGCCCGTTTTGTCTGCACAGAGCAGATCGACTCCTGCCAGCTCCTCGATGGCTACCAGCCGGCTGACAATAGCCTCTTCCTTCGCCAGCAGGCGTGCATCGACCGGTACAATGTCACCCAAGCGCACACGAATCAGATCGCCCGGTACCAACTCGCGCGCTACCAGAGTGGTCCATTTTCCATCGCGCTTCACTCGAGCCTTGATCGCTAGCTTGGCCTTCAGGGCAGCAATGGCGCCCGCTGCCTGATACTCTTCCCAAAATCCAACCCCGGCATTGGCGAAAAGCAGAAGGAGGATGGTGCATAGATCGGGCCAGTGCCGTACGACGCCTGACAGAATCACCGCTATTTCGATCATCCAGGGAATAGGATCCCAAAAGTAGCTCAGAAATTTCAGGATAGGATTTGTCTTTTTTTCTTGAATTGCATTGGGCCCGTATTGGGTTAGCCGCTTTTTTGCCTCATCAGAGGTTAGACCATCTGGTGATGGCTGAAGCAGCTTCTCCACCTCTGGTAGCAGCAAAGATTTCAAGTCATCTTGAGCGATCACGAGAAGTTGTCCCACTTCCAGTTGCGCACCTCTGGCAAATCTTGGCCATGTTGAGCGATGTAGCGCTTATGCTCGATCAGCTTATCTTGGACCATCTGCTTCAAATAAGCTCCTTTAGCACCAAGATGCGGCAGACGATCCACCACATCTTGCACCAGGTGAAACCTGTCTAAATCGTTCTGTACCCTGATGTCGAAGGCTGTTGTGATGGTACCCTCCTCCTTGTAGCCTCGGACATGCAGGTTGTGATTGGTCCGGCGGTATGTCAGCCTGTGGATCAGCCAAGGATATCCATGAAAGGCAAAGATAATATGTCTGTCTTGAGTGAACAGCGAATCGTAATCTCTATCGCTCAGTCCATGGGGATGTTCACTATCGGTCTGTAGCTTCATCAGATTGACGACATTGATGACACGAATTTTCAGATCAGGCAGATGCTTGCGCAGAATAGAGACAGCAGCCAGAGTCTCTAGTGTGGGCGTATCTCCGCAGCAGGCCATCACCACATCTGGTTCACTCCCCTGATCGTTGCTGGCCCATTGCCAAATGCCAATACCTTCTGTGCAATGCACAATCGCAGCCTCTATGGTCAGCCATTGCGGAAGGGCATGTTTGCCCGCCACCACCACGTTGACGTAGTGCCGGCTGCGCAGACAGTGATCCACCACCGCTAGCAGACAGTTAGCATCAGGCGGCAGGTAGACACGTACTATATTAGCTTTTTTATTCACAACGTGGTCGATGAAACCAGGATCTTGGTGGGTGAAACCGTTGTGATCCTGCTGCCAGACGTGCGAAGCGAGCAAATAGTTTAGAGAGGCAATCTTCCGACGCCAAGGCAATTCTAGCGTGACCTTCAGCCATTTGGCATGCTGGCTAAACATCGAGTCGACAATGCGTACAAACGCCTCATAGCAGTTGAATATCCCATGTCGCCCGGTCAGCAGATAGCCTTCTAGCCAACCTTCACACTGATGTTCGCTCAGCATCGAATCGAGAACAGATCCAGCGGGCGCGAGGAATGCATCATTCTTCTCTTCCCTGGCATCCCACTGGCGGCGCGCCACTTCAAACACAGCGCCCAAGAGATTCGAGACTGTCTCATCGGGGCCAAAGATACGGAAATTACGCTGATCTTGGTTGAGCTGAGCCACATCGCGCAGGAATTTGCCTAGCACAAGCGTATCTTGGCCATCAACGGCGCCGGGCGCTGGCACCTCTATCGCATGAGAGCGAAAATCGGGCATCTTCAGATCGCGGAGCAGCATGCCTCCATTGGCGTGTGGATTGGCCCCCATCCGTCGATCGCCTTTAGGCGCCAGATCGGCGAGTTCCGCTCTAAGGCGACCCTTTTCATCAAAGAGCTCCTCGGCCTTGTAGCTCTTCATCCAACTTTCAAGCTGGCTCACATGTTGAGGATGCTCGGGATCCACCAGAATGGGCACCTGATGCGCACGGAAGGTCCCTTCAACCTGTAGACCATCGACTATCTTGGGACCTGTCCAACCCTTGGGAGATTTTAAGACAATCATGGGCCAGCGCGGCCGTGTTAGGTCTCGTTTCTCTCGCGCTTTGTTGTGGATCTGCCGGATCTCTTCGATAACCCTATCCATGGTGCCAGCCATGAGTTGATGCATCACTTCAGGCTGATCGCCCTCTACAAAGTAGGGCATCCAGCCGCAACCCCGTAGAAACTGATCCAGCTCCTCATGCTCGATACGAGCTAGAAGAGTGGGATTACTGATCTTGTAGCCATTTAGGTGCAGAATCGGCAGCACCACCCCGTCAGTGGCGGGATTGAGAAACTTATTGGAGTGCCATGCGGTTGCCAAGGGTCCTGTTTCCGCTTCACCATCGCCCACCACGCAGGCAACGATCAGATCGGGATTGTCGAACGCGGCTCCAAAGGCGTGACTCAGCGAATAGCCTAGTTCACCGCCTTCGTGAATCGATCCCGGTGTTGTCGGCGCTACATGGCTCGAAATCCCTCCAGGAAAGGAGAACTGCTTGAATAGCTTCTTCAACCCCTCCTCGTCCTGCGAGATATTGGGATAGATTTCGCTATAGCTGCCTTCGAGATAGGTATGCGCCACCAATGCCGGACCACCATGACCAGGGCCAGCGATATAGATCATATTGAGGTCATGCTGCTTGATGACCCGGTTTAGATGTACATAGATGAAGTTCTGGCCAGGTGTCGTACCCCAATGGCCCACCACAAGAGGCTTCACATGAGATCGCTCTAATGGCTGCTTCAATAAGGGATTATCATAGAGATAAATCTGCCCGACTGACAGATAGTTGGCAGCTCGCCAATAGGCATCCATCTTGTAAAGTAGGTCTGGGGAAAGGGTATTTGCCTGCATGATCTACTCTCCTGTTTCCATCAAGCCAAGGACCATCTTAGCTATCATCTGCTCTTCATCGGTACGTATGACACGGACTATAGTTCGGCTGGTCGTCGTAGAAATCAGATTCTCATTCGCTGCGTTGCACTTCTCTTCGAGTTGAATTCCCAAAAATCCCAACCCATCGCAAATCCGAGTTCGGATTGCGGCCGCATTCTCGCCAATGCCCCCAGCGAATACCAATGTCTCCAATCCACCAAGCGCCGCAGCAAACGAGCCAATCCATTTTTTAATCTGATAACAAAAGAGCGCAACAGCCTCAGCTGCCCGCACATCCTTCGCTTCACAGCTTAGAAGATCGCGCATGTCGGAACTGGTCTCCGACAGGCCCAGCAACCCCGACTGAAAATTGACCATCTCATTGAATCGTTTTGCATCGAATCCTTCGGTACGCGCTAGGTAGCCAAACAGTCCAGGATCGAGATCTCCTGAGCGGGTACTCATCGGCACCCCAGCCGCCGGTGTCAAACCCATGCTGGTATCCATCGATTTGCCGCCATGTACAGCCGCTAAACTGGCGCCATTACCGAGATGAGCCAAGATGACTCGACCCTGCGCCGCTTCTGGCCCAGCCACACGAGCCAGCTCTTCCATCAAAAATTGATAGGACAACCCGTGAAATCCATATCGCCGCACTCCTAGCGCTTCATAGTGGCGTGGAATCGGCAGCAGCCGAGCTACGCGCGGTAGGTCGTGGTGAAAAGTGGTGTCGAAACAGGCAATTTGAGGTAAATGGGGAAATCGTCGGCCCAAGACTTCGATCAACAAGATCTCTTCGGGTAGATGTTCAGGATCGAATGGGTTAAGCCGGCGCAGCTCTTCAACCATTTCAGCATTGAGGCGCTGCGGTCTGTTATATCGAGGCCCACCATGCACGAGGCGGTGCCCCACTACGGCTAATAGCTCTTGCCCAACATGCCTTTCGATCCAATCCATCAGAACGTCTGCCGCCGCCGTATAATCTGGCGCTACCACCACCTCTGCAACATGGTGGTCCTGGTTCAACCCCTTCACTCGTAAAGTGGTCTTTGGTAGTCCGATGCGCTCGATCTCACCCGCGAAAATCCTCTTCAGCGAATCATCCGCCTCAAACAGAGCAAATTTAATGCTCGATGAGCCGCCATTGATCGTCAAAATGTATGGGCGAGCTGGTTTCATGAGCAGTTCTTGCCTCATTGTGCTACTGCACAAAATCAGTGTCGCTTATAGAAATCAATTTTTTGAATAGAGAACGGCGTAAAACTGCTGGAAAGTTGGTAAGGATTGGAATTGAGCACCAGCCGGTTCGCTACTCGCTCACCTGCTCCACATTACGAAGACCCACCGGGTCTTCTCCATGTTTCCGCAGCCACGCAGGTGGCTTCTTCCCTGCCCAATTTTTTTGGGGCAAAAAAATTTGGCCAGGACTGGAATCCGGTACCCGCCGGTTCGCGCCCTGCATGGCGCTTCACTTCGATTCCAGACAGAAGCCACGCAGGTGGCTTCTTCCCTGCCCAATTTTTTTGGGGCAAAAAAATTTGGCCAGGACTGGAATCGAACCAGCGACACAAGGATTTTCAGTCCTCTGCTCTACCGACTGAGCTACCTGGCCATCAGAAGGAAGAGTCAGAGTCTATGGATTCAGCGCCTTTCTCGCAAGCGACTGACAAATTAGGGAGCTAAAAGCGCCATATCCCTAAGGATTTCTAATCCCTGCTCCTGCTGGAGGTCATTGGAGCCAAACTCTAAATTTTTATTTTTAGACGATTCCAGCCCGATCGAGGCGAGGAACGCTTGGTAGTTTTTGTCCTGCGCCAGCCGCTGCTGGCTGTTAGCACGCAGGGAGGGCAGCAGCACGCGCCAGCTCATCACTTGCTGCTGCAGACGCGGGAGGTAGTTACGCTCGAGCCAGCGCTGCTCGGGACCCGAGACATCGCGAAGAGGATCTTGATAGACAGGATCGCGCTTGCTGGCAGGCAGTGAATGCAGCAGATAGCGCTCGCCTAGGCGCAGTGGCGCATACTGGGTGGGTAGCTTTAGATCGGCCTGCACCCCTTCGATTTGGGTAGATCTACCCGATACGGTGTAGTAGCGACCCACCGTCACCTTGTAGAAACGAGAGGCTTTGGGATCGGTGACAGTCTGGTACTGGATGGAGCCCTTGCCATAGGTGCTCTCGTCTCCTGCTATCAGAGCAACTCCATAATCCTGTAGAGCCTGCGCTACAATCTCAGCCGCTGAGGCGGAGATGCGCGAAGTGAGAAGAAGCAGCGGACCATCATAAAATTTCCGCCCATCCAGCTGCCTGAGATAGTGCACCTCGTTATGGGCATACTCGGAGACCACCACCACACCACAGCTGATGAAAAGGCCGGCTACCTTCACCGCCTGTCCTAAAAATCCGCCCGAATTTTCCCGCATATCCAGAAGACAGCCGTAGAGCTTACCACTTTTATGCAGCATTCGCAGAGCCTGCTTTAGATCGGCCTCTGCGCTCAGGCCGCTGCTCTCATAAAAGGAGGGAAGAGCGATCACTCCTAGCACACCATCGGCAAATGGAATGGCCGAGACCTGCACCCTCTCCTCTTTCAGGACAATCTTGCGGCGCATTAACTGCACCTCATGCGGCTGGCTTCTTCCCTCTCGTATCAGCAGTAGACGCACCTGCTTGCCTCCATCTTGCAACAGATCGAGCACTCGATCGTAGCTCATTGTAGCGACATCGATACCATTGACCCTGAGAAGACGATCTCCTCTCTCGATCTGCCGCGACTCGGCTGCGGGACCGCCCGCAACCAGATCGGCAATCTCCACCCCATCGAGTCCTTCGCGCAGCACAAGCCCCAGCCCCTCAAACTGCTTTTCTAACAGGGTACGCAGTTCGAACGCCTCTTCAGGAGTGTAGTAGGCAGTGTGGGCATCCATGCTGCGAGCAACCGCCTTCAGCATATGGACGGCCAGCGCCTGCTCTTGCATCTTGCCTCCCGGAAAGTAGAGCTCCTCTTTTCGAGCTAGCTTCCGCTCGACAAGACGGGTGAGCTTCTGCCGCATCTCTAGATTCCAGACCATCCCTGTGCACTGGCTCTGCTCGAAGGCGCAGAGCGCATGGAGATGCTGCTTCAGCCTTCCTTTTAGCTCGGCGAGATCGAGGGCAAACTCGGCATAGGACTGTCCATAAGCCGGCAGACCAGCCTCCTCGCGCACCACAAACTCTCTCTCTAGCTCCCCACGCCAGAGCCGCGCCCTCTCGATCGAGCGGCAGATCACCTTATAGAGGGCGGCATAGAGGGGGAACTCCCCCTTATTATAGGCGCGTACAGCCTCGAGAGCGCTCTTCTCGCTGAGGGACAAAAACTCTTCCACCTCATCCTGAAGAAGATAAATCTTTTCAGGGTCAAATTGCTCGAGAAGAAGCAGTAGAGATCGTCTCAAGAGAGCCGGCTCCAGCCGGTGGCATTCTATATGGATCTGGAACAGCTCCTCTAGCGTCGGCTTCACATCGGAAAGGCGGGGAGGTGCTTGACCTCCTCCCCCAAAAAGGGGCAGGCCACAGCAGAATAGAAAGGAGCAGAGCGCAGGGCGAAATGGCATAAGCTGTTCTTATGCCCACACATTGCACAGTTAAACTAAAATTAAAATTAAAAATTTAACAATTCATACTTATCTCTTTTTTACACCCTATGAATGGAAGACCTTGGATAGACCTTGAGCTACCGGGGTCTTCTCTTTTGCAAATAATGGATAGTGCGGGGTATAGTGCTCCTTATCCCCTTTTCTCTTGGGGAAAAATACGGATTGTAAACCAAGTATGCCAACCATCGAACAACTGGTGCGCAAGGGCCGCGGCAAGAAAGTACGTCGCACTAAGGCTCCAGCACTGCAGCGATGCCCGCAGAAGCGTGGCGTCTGCCTACAAGTGAAAACAAAGACGCCCAAAAAGCCTAACTCCGCTCTGCGGAAGGTGGCATGGGTGCGCCTTTCCAACGGTCAAGAGGTGATCGCCTACATCGGCGGAGAGGGTCATAACCTTCAGGAACACAGCATCGTTCTGGTACGCGGTGGACGCGTAAAGGACCTTCCTGGTGTGCGCTACCACGTGGTACGCGGAACCATGGACTGTGCGGCCGTGAAGGATCGCAAGAAGAGCCGCTCCAAATATGGTGCCAAAAGACCCAAATAAGGGTCAGTAATGCGAGGATGGCTTTTAGGTGTTTCCTAAGAGGTAGCCATCCTGACTCAAGATGCTCTCTTATCTTCTCCCGAAGAAGAGAGCATCTCGGGTCGGCAGCGAGTCATCGCTGCCCAGTGAAGAGTATAAAAAAATATTTTAGGTAGCCCGAGATGTCAAGACGACGAAGAGCTGTGAAACGCACGGCTGAACCAGATCCAGTTTACGGCAATGCCGTACTGTCTAAATTCATCAACAAGGTGATGCTGCAGGGCAAAAAATCTATAGCCCGTCGCATTGTCTATAACGCCATCACCAAGTTTGCTGGCCGAGTGAAGGCAGAAAATCCTCTAGACGCCTTCTTGCTGGCTCTTGAGAACGCCAAGCCCACCCTCGAGGTGAAATCCCGCAGAATTGGCGGCGCCACCTATCAGGTGCCCATCGAGATCCCAGCCGAGCGCAGTCTCGCTATGGCGATGCGCTGGATCATCAATTACTCGCGCGACAAGGCGGGACGTTCTATGGAAGATGGCCTAGCCCAAGAGCTGACCGACTGCTTCCAGAACCAGGGATCGACGATCAAGAAAAAAGATGACACCCATCGTATGGCAGAAGCCAACCGCGCCTTTGCGCACTACAAGTGGTAAGGAGCTAAGCCAAATTTATGGGACAACGACCCGAAAGCGATAAGCTCCAGAATGTGCGTAACATCGGCATCATGGCTCACATCGATGCTGGTAAGACCACAACCACCGAGCGCATCCTCTTCTACTCCGGCAGGCTTCATCGCATCGGCGAGGTGCACGAAGGAGCCGCTACCATGGACTTCATGGAGCAGGAGAAAGAACGTGGTATCACCATCACCTCCGCTTCCACCACTGTCTATTGGGAAACCGATGGAAACAAGTTTAAAATTAACATCATCGACACCCCAGGCCACGTAGACTTTACTGTTGAAGTGGAGCGCTCGCTGCGCGTCCTCGACGGCGCTGTAGCGGTCTTTGATGCGGTGGCTGGTGTGCAGCCCCAGTCGGAGACGGTCTGGCGCCAGGCAGAACGGTATGGTGTACCACGTATCGTCTTCGTCAACAAGATGGACCGTACTGGTGCCGACTTCTTCAATGCCGTAGAGACAATGAAGGATAGGCTGATGGGAGCCAACCCCATACCTGTGCAGTGTCCCATCGGCGCTGAAGGTGGCTTCAAGGGAATGGTCGACCTGGTGTCGATGAAGGCCTATCTGTTCCACGACGAGACAATGGGAGCGAAGTACAGCATCGAGCCGATCCCAGCCGATCTTCTTGAGCAGTGCAAAAAGATGCGCCAAACGCTTCTAGAAGAGCTGGCTACTGTTGACGAGTCGGACGAAGCCTTCATGGTGAAGGTGCTGGAAGATCCAGCTAGCCTGACTGAGGCGGAGATCCATGCGGCCATCCGTAAGGGTGTGGTAACGCGCAAATTCAACCCCGTCCTTTGCGGAACCGCCTTCAAGAACAAAGGTGTACAGCCTCTTCTGGACGCTGTGACACGCTGGATGCCCTCTCCTCTCGATCGAGGGGTCATCAAGGGAATCAACATCGACACCGATGAGCCGATGGAGATCATCCCTGATGACAAGAGCCCGCTAGCGGCGCTTGCCTTCAAGATCATGACCGACCCCTATGTGGGCCGGCTTACCTTCGTTCGCGTCTATGCAGGAACCCTGACCAAGGGCACCTCGCTGCAGAACACCACGAAGGGTAAGAAGGAGCGTATTTCGCGCCTGCTGAAGATGCATGCCAACAACCGCGAAGATTGCGACGAGTTCTACACAGGCGACATCGCAGCCTGTATCGGTCTGAAGTTCACCAGCACCGGAGACACCCTCTGCGGTGAAGATTCACCTCTTCTTCTGGAGAAGATGGAGTTTCCCGAGCCGGTCATCTCGATGGCGATCGAACCCAAATCGAAGGCTGACCGCGAGAAGTTGGCTCAGGCTCTCTCTTCCCTTTCGGAAGAGGACCCCACCTTCCGCGTCTCTACCAACGAGGAGACAGGTCAAACCATCATCTCGGGAATGGGCGAGCTTCACCTGGAGATCATCCGCGACAGGATGTTCCGCGAGTTTAGCGTCGAAGCCAACGTAGGTAAGCCAGAGGTCTCCTACAAAGAGACTATCTCGGTTCCTGCCAAAATGGAGACCAAGTATGTCAAGCAATCGGGCGGTCGCGGTCAGTATGCGCACGTCTGCCTGGAGATCGAGCCCAACGAGACCGGCAAAGGCAACGAGATTGTCAGCAAGATCGTGGGCGGCGTCATTCCAAGGGAGTACATCCCCGCTTGTATCAAGGGTATCGAGGATGGTCTCAATACCGGTGTACTCGCTGGCTACAACCTGGTCGATGTGAAGGTAGCGATTACCTTCGGATCCTACCACGAGGTTGACTCCAATGAGATGGCGTTTAAGATCTGCGCCTCTATGGCACTGAAGGATGCAGCGCGCAAAGCGCAGCCGATCCTTCTAGAACCAATCATGAAGGTGGTGGTGACCACACCTGATCAGTTTATGGGAGATCTGATTGGTGACTTGAACCGTCGCCGCGGTAAGATCTTAAGCCAGACAACCGAGAAGAACATGGTGGAGATTGACTCCGAAGTGCCTTTAAGCGAGATGTTCGGCTATTCTACCGACCTCCGCTCTCTGAGCTCTGGGCGTGCCACCTACACGATGGAACCCAAGCACTACGAGCGCGTGCCGACGAAGATCCAAGAAGCGATTGTGAAAAAATAATAGGCGATAGATGGCTAAACAGAGCAGAAAAAAAATAAGGATCCGCCTGAAGGGCTACGACGAGCGGGTTCTTGACAGAGCCACCCTCGACATCGTCGAGACGGCAAAACGCACCGGAGCCAGAATTGTAGGACCGATCCCTCTGCCCACAAAGCGAGAGATCTACACTGTCCTGCGCTCTCCTCACGTCGACCGCAAGTCGCGCGAGCAGTTCCAGATTCTGACACATATCCGTATGCTGGAGATCCTCGATCCCACCCCCGAGACCATTGACAAGCTGAAAATCTTGCCCGTGGCCGCTGGCGTGGATATCAAAATTAAGGCAGCTTAATTTCCTGAAAACAAAAATGCCCGCTATCGAAAGATAGCGGGCATTTTTTATTATTTAATTGCAATTACCACTTCTCGCAGGGAGTTTGGTAATAGATCAGCTCGTAAGGAGGGGGGCGCTCGGTCTCCATGCGCTTGCCTACCACGGTGTCATCCTTCACCAAAATGAAGTAGCGATTCTCAAGGATCGTTTTATGACCCTGGTTGAATGCTTCGACATAGATATATTCACAGATGCCATCGCCCATTTCGCGGCTATCGTAGGGTCTTCCTGTACGCGCCTCAACAGCGGAGAAGGTTTCGCCCAGCTGTACCTCATTATAGGAGCTCTGTGTCATCGCGCGATGAGAGCAAGCAGCCAGCAGAAGCAGCAACGGGACTAGATAGAATTTTCTTAATTTCATCGACTACCTCTTGGTGGCTGGAATCCAGACACGCCCCTGAATCTGCGTGCGCAGGCTCTCATCGGTGGCATACTCGGCACTCATCCGATATCCCCCTTCGGGCATCAGCTCATACACTTCGAATCCTTCTAGAGAAGCTCCCTGTGAGCGCAGCTCCCAGGCGATCAGCTTATCGGTAACAAAGCCTGTTCCCTCTACCCTGCCCAACGCCTCATTTTCTAGAACAACCTTAAACTTGCCCTGGTTCACTTCGCTGATGGTGAAGTTGTTAAGCACAGCCTCGGGCACTCCATGAATCTGCACCTCTTGGGTGCACTCCAGAACGCCGCTGCTATCGAAAGCTCCGATCTTCCAGCGGGTGAGAAACTTTAATTCCTCATCCACGAGGCTCAATGAGATCTTTCCCTCTCCTAGCCACTCTTGCGCTGTAAATAAGAATGTATGCACATCCATGGATCATCCTCTCCTTACCCAACACTAACCTACGAACGGCAGCAGAGCCATAAAAAAATGATAATCATGATGTGGGATCTCTGGTTCACAGACGCGCCAATGGAAGTGCGGTGACCTGCCCAGCCAAAGGAAGCATCATATCACCCAGATGGATCACATACCCTGGAGAGATTTTTTCTTGCAGATCGCTTGTAAGAGATACAATCCCATCAGCCATGTGCGGTTTGGGTGTCGAGGAGGCTTTAATCTCGATCGGTATAATTTTTCCCTGCTCCTCTATCAGTAGATCGACTTCCGTTCCAGATGAGGTGCGCCAGAAATAGATCTGCGGATCGATACCTTGATTGGATATTCTCTTGAAAATTTCGGAAACTACAAAAGTTTCGACGATTGCACCCGCCATTGGTCCCGATGCCATATGTTCCACATCACGTAAACCCGTTAGATAACAGAGTGTACCAACGTCGGTAAAATAGACCTTAGGCGTTTTAACAAGTCTCTTGTGAAGATTGGCAAAATAGGGTCGTAGAATGATCACTTGGTAGGTAGCTTCTAAAATTGCCAACCACGCCTTCGCTGTATTCACAGAAACCCCAATATCTTTTGCCACATCCGAGATCTGAAAGAGCTGTCCGCTTCTCGCCGCCACAGATCGCAAGAAGAGTTGAAATTGCGTGAGATCACCCACATGCCTCAGACTGCGAATGTCTCTTTCAAGATAGGTTTGGATGTAACTACCCTGCCAAAGCAGAGCATCTTTTTCAGGATGCTCACTTAATTCGGGATAGCATCCTCGCAGCATCAGCCGCCAAAAATCACCCTGGGGCAATCTTTCTCTGGAGGCATTTGAATCTGCCACAGCCCATGAAAAGGAGTCTTGTGGTCTACCTAGCATCTCGAGATAGGAAAGCGGCAACAACCTCAACATGGCGGCGCGTCCAGCCAGACTCTCGGTCACCTGCTGCAAAAGAAGCAGGTTCTGCGATCCTGTCAAAATATATTGACCGTATTGACTTCTGTTGTCGTCAATTTTTTCTTTAATATAGAACAGCAGATCGGGAGCATATTGAATCTCGTCGAAGATTACGGGCGGCGGATAGAGCTCGATAAACCCTCTAGGATCAGATGCTGCCGAAAGTCTTACATCTGGGGGTTCCAGAGATATGTACTTATGGCTGTTAAAAAAAAGATGCTTTAGAAGAGTGGTTTTGCCAGCCTGCCTGGGCCCTACCAGAACAACTGCAGGAAACTGCTTCGCCGCCTTGCGCAAGACCGGCTCTAAGGTGCGCTCTATGTATCTGCTCATATCTTGCAATTTTGCATTCGGAATGCAAAATTGCAAGCATAGACTTAACTAGCTTATTTTCAATATGTTGCAACGACACATCAGCCGTAACGGCGGGCGTAGACACTTTGCAAAAGGCCGAGTGCCATCATTGCCGAAAGGACGGAGGAGCCGCCATAGGTGACCAGGGTGAGGGGCACGCCTGTAATGGGAAGCAGCCCCGCCATCATCCCTATATTCACCACCACATGCATTGCTAGATAGACGGCAATGCCGGCTGAGAGCAGCCGCCCAAACGAATCGCGCGCCACCGCTGTCACCTGAAAGGAAAAGGCGATGAGGACGGCAAATAGCCCAAGCAGGACAAGCGCACCCAGGAGACCAAACTCCTCGGTGAAGGCGGGAAAGACAGAATCTGTGGTCGCTTCGGGCAGCCACTGGTGGCCGGTGAATTCACTCTGCCGCCAGCCACTACCTGAGACTCCGCCAAGGGCGATGGCAGTCTGCGACGCCTCCTGATGATAAGTATGGGGATTGAGCCTCTCATACTGATACTCTCGTATCACTTTGATGGCGACAGGGCGCATCTCTTCATGCGACAGCACCCCGGTGAAGAAGAGAGCAACTAGTGTCAGCGCTATGATTCCCATGGCCGACATGATGCGAATCACCATCTTGGGCAGTCCTCCAAAATAGAACATCACCAAGGCAATTGGATAGAGCACCAGAGCGGTGCCTAGGTCGGGCTGTTTGAGAATGAGAAGAAAGGGCACTCCCACAATCGCTACTGCCCCTCCTACTGTCACAAACGAGGCGGGAGAGCCTTTGCGTTTTTCGAGCCAGGCGCTGAGTGCCACGACGACAATCCACTTGGCATATTCGGAGGGCTGCAGCGTCATCGGCAAGCCCGGCACTCGGTACCAGCGGTGCACATTGTGGACAGCGGGAGTGAAGAAAAGACCCACCAGCGCCAACAGAATCAGTAGGTAGAGCAGTGGACCGTAGGAGCGGAGCGCACGGTAGTCGAATGCTGCAGCGGCGAGATAAAAGCAGCTGCCGATCAGAAACCACTGCAATTGAATACGCGCTAGCGGAGTGAGAAAGGGTAATTCTAGCGGATCCTGTCCCACCGCTTCCCAGCTGGCAGAGACAGAAGAGATAACCAATAGACTGATGCTCATCAGAGCTAATAAAATAGGCAGCGCCCGAAAATCGATTCGTCTGAGTGCCTTAAAATCCCACCAATGCATACGATCCAATCTAGCAGAATAGTCTTCTCTTTGCACAGAATAGAAAGATGCTTGCAAAACTATCGGTTCTAGAAAAATCGATGATTTTGACATCTGTTATCAGACCGAGGGGAGAAGTTGGATGTGAATGAGCAGACTGCTCATTATAAGATGGGCCGGCTGCAGCTTCGATCCCTCGATCCTTGCTCCCGGGCCGTGCACAGCGCTGTCCCGGTCGCTACGGAGCGCTCGCGAGAGAGCTGGTCTCGGCCGGTTCGCTATTCGCTCACCTGCTCCGCATTGCGAAGATTCACAGGATCTTCTTCATGCTTTCGCAGCCTGTAAAAGAATAGAGCCTCCATAAGCGGGCTGCGGAGGGCATCTAGCGCCCCCGCGCAAACGCGTAAAGCTGCGGAGCGGGGGCGCTAGATGCTCTCCGCAGCAAGTCATCATCGCTTGGCTTTTACGCGCCTGCGACTCAAGGCTGGTTAAAGAAGGCAGAGGCTGCGAGGTCGCGAGTGCTCCGTAGTCGCGCCGGGTAGTGCTGTGCACACCCGGACGACAAGGATGGATTCATCACAGTCGAAGACGGTCCACTCTCACAGCATAAGCTTGCTCGAACGAATGAAACTTTCTTCTTAGTTTGATAACAGTTCTTATTTGTGCAACAACTCTCCCTCGGGGTGCGATTGAGGGTAGAAT
>DAHXNQ010000048.1 GCA_027365315.1 Rhabdochlamydiaceae bacterium
GCCAGATGAAACTATTGCTCTTGTGGAGGAACGGCTTAACAATCGACCTCGGAAGGTGCTACAATTTCGGACACCCATAGAGGTCTTCAACGGGTGCCAAATGGAGGCTACCGTTGTTGCACTTCGGAGTTGAAAAGGCGAGAGTTATCAGCGATGCTAGCAAGCCTTCCAATGCTCGGAAGGGGAGTTTAAAAACGGATTTGATGATGAGAGCTGTGCGAATCGCCACCTCGGAGTAGGTCTGGGGGCGTCCGCGTTTTCCAGATCTGATGGAGCTATGCCAGTTTTCAACCGCTTCGTCATCAAACCACACGGTGATGCTTCCCCGATTGACCAGCGCTTGGTTATACTGTTTCCAGTTGCGGATACGGTACTTGGACTTCGCCTTCTCGGACATCTCTCAGCCTATTTTTTTGTGTGAAAAGCTAAGAAAATATCGAGTTGAAGATTTAATGGGAACTTAGACAGGCCTTATCCGCAGCTATTTGCGCAACAAAGCCAATCCCGTTTAAACTGCGTGGTAAGGGTGGGAATGAGCACTAAATTCCAAGATCGTCAAAAAGTTCTTCTAGGTTGCTATATCTTTTCAGTCCCTTTCCGCTCTCAGACTGTTGCAGAGCCTTTTCTGTGGTCTTATTGGGAGTGCAGCCCAATCGCATGCGCACGCACTCCAGTACAAACTCATTGAGAGTTTTATACTCGTGGGCCGCAAACATTTTCATGTGCCTACGCTCCTGAGGGGAGCATTCAATCGCCAGCCTCACTCTCTTGGGTTGGCGAGTGGCTTTCTTTTTTGGTTGCGTAGCCCTGGTTGCTCTCTTATTTCGAGTGGTCATAAAGAATCCTGTTCAAAAGTGTAGTTTATCACAAATGAACATTTATCGTCTTCGATCTGACTTATCTCATTGATTTACAAGCAATTAGTATTTTAGACGTGGCGCAGCGAGCGTGTGATCAGAAGTGGTAATGAGAGGGACTGGCCGCCCTCTTCCTGCGCTTTGCGCACTGCCTCGCTGGCGGCAAGCGGTGGATAGCCGAGGTTGATGAGGGCGCTGATGGCGTCGGAGGGAAGATCGGAGGTGCTTGTAGGGGTGGTAGAGAGGGGGGAGCTGCCCATCTGGCCTGGCTTGCCCAGTTTGTCTTTCAGTTCGACGATGAGACGTTCTGCGATCTTTTTGCCGATGCCGGGCACCCGCGTGAGGTGGGAGGCGCTGCCCTGCAGAATGGCGCGCTCCAGCTCGGTGCGGGGTAGGTGGCCGATCAGGCTGAGGGCGGTTTTAGGGCCGATGCCGCTGACGGTGCGGATGGTCTCGAAGAGGTTGCGCTCCTCTAAAGAGAGAAATCCAAAGAGCCGCTGCTCATCTTCGCGTACCAGGAAGGAGACATAGAGAAGAAGGGTTTCGCCAAGGGCGGGAAGGGAGGAGAAGGTGCTGAGTGGGATCTCGAGGGCGTAGCCGACGCCGCCCGCTTCGACAATTGCTTTGCTAGGTGAGGAGGCAATCAGTATGCCGCGAATGAATTCGTACACGGGATAGTCCTATGGGTGGTCCTATGAAGGTGGCAAAGGGCGAGAGCAAGGGCGTCGGCTGCATCTTCTGGCTGGGGCAGCTCGCGCAGGCGCAGTAGCATCTGGATCATCCGCTGCACCTGCTCTTTGCTTGCTTTTCCACTGCCCACTACCGCCAGCTTGGCCTGAGAGGGGGCATACTGGTAGATGGGCACCCCCGTCTTGGCAGCTGCCAGCAGCACCACACCGCGCGCCATGCCAATAGCTAGCGCGCTTTTGGCATTTTTAGCAAAAAATTGTGTCTCAACAGAGATCGCTTCGGGAGAGAAGCGGGAGATGAGGCTGAGTAGGCCATCGAAGATGATGAGGAAGCGCTGCGGCAATTCCGCCTTCTCATCGGGGCGGATGCAGCCAAAGTCAAGAGGGGTGGCAGTTCCATGGGAGCAGCTGATCACTCCATAGCCGGTGACACGGGTGCCGGGATCGATGCCCAGGATGATGCGGGAGAGACTCTTCTGCTGCACACCGTCTGATCTACTCGATCCAACCGGTTTTTGGATAGCGAGGAATCGAGATCTCCAGTAAAATCCGCCATCAAAGTTTATGTCGGTGGAATGAGGAATATCGGCGAGCCGCCTCCTAGAAATATCATTGTGCGCATGCCTAACTGGGTGGGTGACCTGGTGATGGCAACCGCCATCCTCACCGATCTGCGCAGAGCCTTCCCCGAAGCCAAAATTACTGCTATGGCCCGCGAGCCGATCTGCGAACTCCTCGAGGAGGATCGCGAGATCGACGAACTCTTCACCTTCAGCAAGGTGGGACTCTTTAGCCGCCACAGCGATCGTCGTAGCATCACGCAGAAGCTACGCGAAGCCAAATATGATTTAGGCCTTCTACTCACCCACTCCTTCTCTTCCGCCTGGTGGTTTTGGCAGGGGGGAGTGAAGCAGCGGATCGGCTTTCCCTGCAATGGTCGCCGCCTTCTTCTCTCTCATCCCGTACCGCTTCCCGATAATCTGGAAGATCAGCATCTGGTGGTCACCTACAAGATGTTGCTAGCGCCCCTGGGTATTCCCATTTCTAACAGCAAGCCGCGCCTCTTCCTCACCGATGAGGAGAAGCAGGAGGCGCAGAAGCTGCTGCGCGATAGCGGCGTCCCTGCGGGCGCAACGCTGGTGGGGATCCATCCAGGCGCCACCTATGGCTCGGCCAAATGCTGGCTGCCCGAGCGGTTCCGCGAGGTGACCGAAGAGCTGCTGAAAGATCCCGATCTCTATCTGCTCTACTTCGGTGATGCGGCCAGCATACCGGTGGTGAAACAGATCTGCCGCGGTCTGCCTTCGCGCGTCATCAATTTTGCAGGGCTCACTTCGCTGCGCGAGCTGGCAGCTCTGATTCAGCAGTGCAGTCTGCTGCTCACCAACGATAGCGGCCCCATGCACATCGCCGATGCGCTGGGCACCTCTCTTGTGGCGCTCTTTGGATCGACAAGCGATGTAGTGACAGGTCCTTACCGCTCGTCGGGCAAAGTGATCCACAAACATGTCTCCTGCTCTCCCTGCTACCAGCGCACCTGTCCCATCGATTTTCGCTGCATGCGGCAGATCACCTCGCAAGAAGTTGTGGAAGAGATGCAGCATATTCTGAGGCAGCGACATAGCAAGCTGCCCACTCTCAAGTAATGAGCTGGCTGCGTTCGCTGTGGCGAGCTTATGGCCCTAACCCATTTATGCAGCAGCTGAAGCGTCACAAAGAGGCGCGCTCGGTTCTGATTCTCTGGAATCGGGGCCTTGGCGATATTCCGCTGGGGCTCTATGCACTGGTGGAGATGATTCGCTTCTCTCTCGATCATCCGCATATCACCTTTGCCACTCGCAGCGATCTGATTGAAGGCTTCTCGCTTCTTCAAGGAGTCGATCTGCTCGAGATGCCTCACTGGAGACGCGGCGAAAAGGTGACCATCGATCCCGATATGACAACTCAGTTTGACTGGGTGATCGAAGGAGCCGACCCCACCCATTGGTGCCGCTGGCAGTTAAGCCGACTGACGCCTCGTCTTTTCTGGGACGCCACATTTCGTCCGGAGCCCTGGGTTGAGGCGCTGCCGGAGGGGGCCATTGCCTTTCATGTGCACAGCGAAACCAGCTATGGCTACGAGAAAAACTGGCCTACTTTTCATGTTGAAGAGGCTCTTGTTCTGCTGAAGCAGCGCTCGTCTTGCCCCATCTTTCTCTTGGGAGCCAAAGCAGAGCCGCTCTTTGCTGTTCCCAAAGAGCATGACCTACGCAGCCGGACTAGTCTACGTACTCTGCTCTGGATTCTCATCCATCGCTGCTCCCATCTTCTGGCGCCCGACTCGGGCGTGCTCTCGCTACTCTACTATCTCGACCTTCAGTTTCCAATTCGGGTGGTCTCTCTCTGGGGCGATCCAGGCCAGGGGATACTCAAGCAGGCTGTCCCCTCGCCCAATCTGCTTTTCGACCATACCCCCCTGCGCGCGCCAAAGGGAAAGATGGTAGCCTTAACGCCTCATGAGGTGGTGGATACATGTCTCAGAAAGTAGCCTCCCTCATTCTTGCAGGCGGGCAGGGAAGTCGTCTCGGATGGCCTGGACCCAAAGCGCTCTTTCCCATCTGTCCCCAAACTGGAGCCACCCTGCTCGAGTTGCTGCTGAAGCAGGGCCCTGTAGATGCCCCGCGCGCTATGATTGTCTCTCCGGAAGGAAGAGGGCCGATCGAGCGCTTTCTGCAGCAAAGAGGAGATCTTCCCCATGTTCAGCTCTGTCAACAGGAGGAGCGACCGCTCTATAGCGATCAGGAGGAGCGACCGCTCCATAGCGAGGAGAGTAGGCCGCTCTCGCTAAAAGGACCCGATGGCAACGGGAGTGCGCTACATCTGCTGGCTCGCGATGGTCTACTGGAAAAGTGGAGACAGCAAAGAGTAGAGCTGATCACCGTAGTGCCGATTGACAATCCACTCGCCAGACCATTCGATCCCGCCTGGATCGAATTCCACCAGATGCAGCAGGCGGAGGTGAGCCTCTGTGCTGTAGCGCGCGCTTCTGAAGAGCGCACCGCCGGCGTGCTAGCCCATCGGGATGGTAAGTTGGTGGTGATCGAATATACCGATATACCAGAAGAGGAGTGGGGGAACTACCCCCTCATTCACACCGGTATGATCGCCTTTTCGCTCCCCTTTGCCGAACGAGTGGCAGCTCTGCCTCTCGACACCATCCCCTGGCACTATGCCAAGAAAAAATATATGATAGATGGTGAGGAGACCAGCCTGCTGAAGGCAGAGCGCTACCTCTTTGACTGGCTGCCTCACTCTCGGTCCACCGCCATATTTGAGGTGCCACGCCTTTCCCGCTTCGCTCCGCTGAAGGGGGGGCATGGACCTTCAGGCATCAAAGAGGTACAATCTCGCTTGCAAGGTTTGTTCCACTCCTGAATAAAACAGATATGATGCGAATAGGTTATCTAGGTGCCGGGACTTGGGGATTCTGTCTAGCCAATCTCCTGGCAAAAAAAGGTTATCGCGTGCGTCTTTGGACTGCGCGCGAGCAGTTTGCCGAACAGCTGCAGGTAGAACGCGAGCATCCCAAGCTGCGCGGTTACAAGGCCCATCCCGACCTCGAAGTGACAAGCGATCTCTCTCGTATACTCGATGGCGCCGAGCTGCTGGTGGAGTCGGTCACCTCGAAGGGGGTGCGTTCCGTCTGCCAGAAGGTTCTGCATCTAATGGGCGGTCTGAAGGTGCCCTTTGTCCTCACCTCCAAGGGGATCGAAGGGGGCAGCGGCAAGCTGCTCTACGAGGTGGTGCTGGATGTCTTTGGCGAAGAGGCCAAAGACAAAGTAGCTTACATCAGCGGGCCTGGTCATGCCGAAGAGGTGATCCGCGAGCTGCCCGCCTCGGTAGTCAGCTCGGCCTACAGTAGCGACCTGATGAACGAGGTGGCAAAAATATTCTTTACTCCTCACTTTCGCGTCTACCCCAACAGCGATCTTCCCGGTGTCGCCTTTGGCGGTGCACTCAAGAACATCATCGCCATCGCCTGTGGCATCTCCGATGGTCTGGGATTTGGCGATAGCACCAAAGCGGCTCTGATGACGCGCGGTCTGCACGAGATCCGCAAGCTGAGCGTAGTGAAGCAGTGCAGAGCCGAAACATTAAACGGCCTTGCGGGCCTGGGCGACCTCTGCGTCACCTGTCTCTCTCGCTTCAGCCGCAACTACAGTTTTGGCAGGCTGCTGGCTGAAGGGCGCAGTGCAGAGCAGGCGCTTGCCGAGGTGGGAATGGTGGTTGAAGGCGCTAGCACCTGTGTGGCAGCAATGGAGCTGGCTCGTAAGGCTGACATTCCGGTGCCCATCACCGAAGCGATCTATGCCATTCTCTACGAGGGTATGGCCCCCATCGATGCCGTGCGTGCGCTTCTGCAGCGCAGCATCAAAGAGGAGCCTCTGTGACAGCAGCAGCACTACACTTTCTACCGATTGTCACTCCCGATGAGAAAAAACGGCTTGAAGAGCTGGCCTATCAGCAGGGTAGTTCGGCATCGCAGTTCATGCAGTCGGCTGGAGTGACTGTGGCGGATGTAGTCACTAAGGTGGCGAGTGCACCTGTTGTTACGTTGTTGGTGGGCAAGGGCAACAACGGCGGCGACGCCTACGCCTGCGGTACCGAACTGCTATCTCGCGGATTTGATGTGGTGGCGGTGCACCCCTTCCCGCTCGAATCCTGCTCGCCTCTCTGTCAGCAGGAGGGAAAGAGGTTTGTCGTCGCTGGCGGCAAGGTTGATTCCCCGCGCGATGCGCTCGCCTCGCCGACTCTGCGCGGAGTGGTTGTTGATGGCCTCTTTGGCACCGGCCTGCATGGGCAGGTGGAGGGTGTGGCAGCGCGCCTGATCGAGCTGGCCAACCAATCAGGCCTGAAGATCATCGCCATAGACATTCCGTCGGGACTCTCTGGCGCCAGCGGTTCCACCGGAGGCCCCACCATCCGCGCCCATCACACTGTCTATCTCGAGCTACCTGTGATTGGCTTTTTCTTGGGAGAGGGGTGGGAATCTGTCGGCCAGCTCCATCGCGGGCGGTTTGGACTGCCCGAAGCGCTTCTGGCGCATGCAGTGGGCAAGTTCGATCTATTGCTGCCGTTTGCATCACCGTTGCTGCCGCAACCCAAGCGCAGGCAACACAAGTATGATGCGGGCTACATCTGCGCCTTTGCCGGCAGCTTTGGCATGGCAGGAGCAGCAGACCTAGCGACGCTCGCTGCGCTGCGCTCGGGCGCTGGCATCGTGCGTCTCTTCTATCAAGAGGAGATGTTCTATGAGCTTTCCACTCTCGCTCCCGAGGTGATCAAGGAGATGTGGGGCTGGGATCGGCGCGAAAGATTTCTCATTGAAGCGCGCCGCGCAAAAAGTCTGCTGCTGGGGCCTGGTATTGGCAGAGCCTCCTCTGCGGAGAAGCTGCTGCAGTGGATCCTCAAAACCACTCCTCTACCCTCTGCCATCGATGCCGATGCGCTCTTCTGGTTGGCCCACTGCCCGCGCCTCAAACTTCCCGCCGGTAGCGTCCTCACTCCGCACCATGGCGAGATGATGAAGCTGCTGCGCGTCACAGAACATCTTCGAGAGGAAGAGCTCTGGAGCGCCTGCCAGAAGTTTGCCGAAAAGCGCGAGACCACACTGTTGCTGAAGGGTGCGCCCACCTTGGTCTTTCATCCAGGCCGCAAACCTGTCCTGATGCCCTGGGGCGATCCCGGTATGGCTACCGCAGGATCGGGCGATGTGCTCACTGGCATCCTGGCCGCCATGTTGGCTAAGGGACTACCTCCTCAGGAGGCGGCTCTGCGCGCAGCAGGTCTGCATGCTCTTGCTGGCGAAGCGGCGGCAAGCAAGCTTGGCTCGCACAGCCTCATCGCCTCCGATCTCATCGACAATATCGCTACTGTCCTGCGAGAACAAGAGAGCCGTTCTATCTAATATCGAAGTCGTTGAAGAGAATCCACCTCGTCTGCAAGCTGTCCGCAGTCATTCCGAACCCAAACCCAAAACGAGGTGGCTACGATGATAGCATCAGTCACGCCAAGTTATGATTTGAAGTCGTTCGATTTCGACAGCTTTGAAGAGCCTCACAGAACATTTTTATTTCGCATCAAGCCGGAACTCACCGAGCTGTGGAACCTCCTAGGCGATGACGATCAGACGAAGGGGCTGTTGATCACTTGCCTGCAGGGGACTCATCACTTGGATGTGGAGAGGGTGGTTCTGCCCTATTTACAACAGATGCGCTGGTGGAAGCATCCCTTCGTCCAGGAGGTGCACAGGAATAGCTCAAAACCTGTTCGCGACTGGTTACTAGGACAGAATCTGCGTGAATACATGTGGTTTTTCAACAGTCTAGATCAGCCACAGCGCCAGTTTTTGCGGGAGTTGTTAGACTGGGTCTCCACCTCCACTTGCACTCCTATGGGGGTAATGACTCCGCTCGAGAGGTTGAAAACAGTGGAGCTCTCTCCAGTCATCTCCAGGTTTTATGTTTGGCAGAAACGCTATGAAGAGGGCGACCGATGGCTGGATTATCTCACCGGTTGCCCGGTACAGACAATCGATCTATGGGGCTGTCCTCGCCTGAAAGAGTTTCGAGGCGTTGTCGCTCCTGATACCAATCAACAAAAGAGCCAAGGCCCTCCTCCAGAGAGATCTTCGGGCGGTAGTCAAGCAGCTGGTGAGACCTCGTAAGATCGGCCCAAGTGGTCTTGACCTCATCAGATGAAACGGGCTCTGAGCGAACCAACCCTCTCTTGCCCGTCAACTTTTCTAACGCGGCCAGCAGCTCCAACACCGAGTAGGGATGAGAGCCTCCCAGATTGAGAATCTCCCAAGAGACATTCAGCTGTAACGCCGCTACAATGCCATCGACAATGTCGTCGATGTAGGTGAAGTCGCGCTGCATCGACCCATCGCCAAAGATGGTGAGAGGCTGCTCTTCCAGCAGCGCCTTGGTGAATTTGTAGTAGGCCATGTCGGGGCGTCCCCAGGGGCCGTAGACCGTGAAGAAGCGCAGACCCACCATCGGCATCTGATAGAGGTGATGATAGGAGAAGCCGATCAGTTCTTTGCTGCGCTTGGTGGCGGCGTAAAGGTTAGCTGGCTTGAGGGCACTATCCTCTTCGCTAAAGGGCACCTGTTGCGACAGACCATAGACAGAAGAGGAGGAGGCGTAGACCATGCGCACATTTCGTTCTTTGCACAGTTCCAGCAGCTGCACCCAGCCGGTGATGTTGCTTTCAATGTAAGAGAGGGGGACTTCCCGCGCATAGCGCACCCCCGCCTGCGCGGCAAGATGCAGAATATGTGTGGGCCTAAACCGATCTAAAGCCTCTTTCAATGCCGCACCATCGCACAGATTGAATGGCTCGATCATCACCCCCAATTTGGCCAGCTCGGCCGCCCGCGCCCGCTTCAGAGCTGGATTGTAATAATTATTATAGCTATCGCAACCTGCCACCGCATGTCCCAGCTGCGCAAGTCGCCTCGCTGCATGCATGCCGATGAATCCGGCCATTCCCGTCACAAACACTCGCATGAGAGCAGCTTACTGGGGCGGGTCTTTTTTTGCAGGGTTCCCATCCATAGCTTGAGGAGCTCACGCTTGCAATAAAATTGTCAAATCGTCTACAATCCTTAAGATTCATTTTTAATTTGGAGAATAATTATGGAATTCCATTCACCCACAATCGCATCATCAACCCCTATGCCGACCTATCCGCCAGAGCAGCTTGTTGTGATGGAGCAGGTGAACGGATTAAATACAGTGCGGTCCCCCCAACAAATAGCTCTAATAGCCTCCATCGGAGGAGAAGCTAATTTACCGCAGATTGTTGCTGCACAGCAAGCAAAGAGGGCTCGTCTGAAAATCATTCTCCCGATACTTCTGACCCATTGGAGAGCGGTGTTTCAATTATGTTTTAGCCAAGACTCTCCTGTGACTCTGAGATGGCTGGCACAGTGTAGTCCCGATGAACTGACGGCGATACTCCGCTCCCCCGAATATTTCACGCGGTTGTACCATCAAGGCTGGAAGCATCTGCCTAAGGATCTGCGCCCTCTTGTCATTGCACACTTTCCGGTCTATCTACGACTCTACAGGGAGTTCTTTGGAAAAGAGATTTTTAAATTTCCCCCAGCGCGCCTAGAGGTGATACTGCACTATCCAGACCTGATTGCAAAGCGATGTCGAGCTTCGAATCTGTTTGCAGATGGAACCGAGCGCATGCCGCCTCATCTTTTGGCCCGTCATCTGCGAGAAGAGCTGAGTCAGCGGCCCATCGAGGAGCTCGAAAACGCACTGCAAAGAGAGACCGAGCTCGACATCCAAAAGAGCGGCGCCTGGCGTTTCTTCAGTCACGCTTAAAGCAGGAGATCATACTGTGGCATCTCAAACGTCCAGGATCGATCGACCCAGTTCGCCGCCTCCCCATCAGACGGCAGCTGGGGCGTCGCAGCCAGCAGCAGGAGCGCTGCAACGCATTGTGCAGCCAGCGATTGCTGCAGCTCTCCCCCATCCACTCGATCGCGCTAGCTTCCTCAATTCCTCTCGTATCATTGTAACCGTGATCGATACCGACAAAATGGGAGAGAATGTGTCTGCCTTTGTTAAAGGCCTACTGCTAGAAAGTGGCATCGAGAGGGATTTTGCAGCTTTTGCTGTAGATTCACTGACGCAATGGGGCGTTACCAAGAAGATCCTTTCGGAGGTTCCAGCTGAGCAGCTGAAGAGTCGTTCCACGACGAGCAGAACCTGGTGTAATCTGCACCCCAATCTAGATGAATGGCCCTTCATGATTGTCGGCCCTTTCTCGCGAATTCACGGAGGAAATAAAATACTCTTCTTTCTCGGTGCGCTCCCTTCGGATGAGTTGATAAGGCAAGTCCGATCGAGTCATATTGAACGTAAGCAGCTATTTCATCTTTTATTACCATACAAAGAGCTCGATATTTTTTCGAAATATCACCAGA
Source organism: Rhabdochlamydiaceae bacterium (assembly GCA_027365315.1). Classification (GTDB taxonomy): domain Bacteria; phylum Chlamydiota; class Chlamydiia; order Chlamydiales; family Rhabdochlamydiaceae; genus DAHXNQ01. The sequence continues at coordinate 10,533 of DAHXNQ010000048.1, forward strand.
ACTACCAAGAACTTCTACGTTCACTCAGCCAACCCGAAGAGAGACGATTTCTTCAGGTGCTTCTCAGGTGGGTTCTCACCAACAGAAAGATTCTGGGCAAGAAGGTGCTAGCAGACATACTTAATCCAGAGGTTTATCAACCTGCTCGGCTGTTTGAGCAGCTGCTCGCCTCCTCTGAAGAGGACTTGAAGCAGACATTCTGCGCCTGGAAACGGCTCGATCGTGTAGGAATGCCTCTCGATGTTCTAGCGGTGACGCCACCGCCTCTTCTAAAGTTTGCGGCATCTGCCGGCCTAGAACGTATGCAGATTGTGCGCCAGCTCTACGACAATGGTGTGCCCCTATCAGCCCTGAAAAACTTCACTTCTACGAAGGATTGTGAAGTGCTCTTCCAATATCCAAATGAGGTGGCCTACCTCTTTAAAACTACGGGACCTTTAGAGGGTCTTGAAGATCTCGAGGGGAATCGACTCGCTCTATTGCTCGCCCACGCCCCAGCAGTTGCATGGCTATCGGACGAAGGGGTATCTCCAATGGAGTTCTATCTCTCATATCCTGCAGAGGAGATCGGAGCGATATTGGTGCATCCTAAGGATTACTATAACTGGGTGGAGTACCACGACGTTTGGGTGGAGATGCCGCTAGCCTCTAGACTACTGATCTGGGCCAACTTTGAGGCTTATGAAGAGCTCCACGCCTCTTTTGTAGAATGCCTCGAGAAGGTCCCCACGGAACATCTCGCTGTTCTCTTGCGGTATGCCGAAAAGGTTGGGCGATGGGCTCGCCGACCCAATTCTATCCCTAAAGAATTGCTCGACAGGCTCTGCTCTGTTGATCCGATAGAGCTAGAGAACTGGTTAGCGCCGCAAGCGAGAAGGGAGCGTTAAGCTTCCGCTCTCCGAAATGCGAGAGAGCCAATAGTGACTCTTGAGCCAGTGGTAGCAATTGGCTCTAACAAAGACATTAGTATTTCTGTTTCTGTAGCTCGCGCCAGGTGGCGACAAGCTTGGCAATGTCTATAGATTATTCGAAATAGAAATAGAATCAAACGCAAGCGTGAATTAACCTAGCTAAGGTCTTAATAGTCGGATTTTTACTCTTGAGAGTGTAATACATAGTAGAACGGGCCATCTCGCTTTCTTTAGCAAGTTCTGTCTTATTTGCCGCTTCCAGATAGATTTGAATCACCTCGACGACACCCTCTGAATCTCCATTTTTCAAGCACTCCCAAATGGCATGACCGACTAACTCTTCGTCGAGTATTTCTTCTGTTGGGTTGCTTTCCCGAACTCCCGAGCCCCTCTTCAATTTCATCTTAGGTCTCTTCTTCGATCGAGACGTGCTTAAGGAGGATCTTTTTCGCCTGTCGGATATCCCTGCCCTGCCCATTTTTATTCCCTCCTAGTAACAGTAGGATTTTCTTTTCTGGAATGCAGGCGTAGTAGACTCGCCTACCGCTTTTCCATCTAAGCTCCCACACATCATCATCCACATCTTTGTGGTCACCGAAATAGCCATCATCCTGAATATGCGATATGCGCTGGCGGATTTGCAGCTGGCTTTTGGCTGGTTGTTCATCAAGCCAATCATCATATTCGGGAGTATTGTAAATAGTGTAGGTTTTGCCTTTCATCTTTAATTGTACGATATATTGGACGTATTGTCAATCGATCCTAGGCAGGTACCTAATTATTAAGTTGTTATGGATTTGCTTTTAAATTGGCCTTTAGAGGACAGGGAAATTGCATGAAGAAATAGCTTGATACTTCTTGACGATATACTGAAATTCTACCCTCAATCGCACCCCGAGGGAGAGTTGTTGCACAAATAAGAACTGTTATCAGACCGAGGGGAGAAGTTGGATGTGAATGAGCA
>DAHXNQ010000052.1 GCA_027365315.1 Rhabdochlamydiaceae bacterium
TCCGCCACTGATTTTCGAGTTGCCCCGAAAATCCGTTCGACTCGCATGCCTCATCCACGCCGTCAGCATTCAATCTGAACCAAGATCAAATTCTCAATGAATTTGATATATTAAATTATTAATTGTTAGAGGCAGTAGAACGTATAGTTCTACCGCACAAGCTTTCCCAAAATTAGTACTCACTTGCACATCACTTCTTTTTCGCTGTCAAAAGAACTGCGCGACTCCGATCGTCCCGCTTTCCGAACTTGCTGCTTTCCAGCGTCGTTCGGAATGTATGAACATACACAAGCGGCGCGATTTCTCGCAAACGGTTTCGCAAAAAAACCGCCCGCCCGATTTTAAAGGGATTTATATCACCAAATAGCAGCCCATTCCCAACAGATAGCCCAGAAGAATGGGTAGAGTCATCTTGCGCGCATAGGCAAAGAAGGTGATGCGCTCCATACCCATCATGGCCACCCCTGCGGCAGAGCCGATGATGAGCAAACTTCCGCCTGTACCGGCGGCGTAGGCGATCATCTGCCAGAGGGTATGATCCATCGGGAAGGTTTCAATGGGGTACATCCCCATGGTGGCAGCCACCAGGGGGACGTTGTCGATCACAGAGGAGACAATGCCCAAAATAGTAGCGATGAGGCTGTAGGAGCTAAAATAGTTGCTCAGCGCTCCTGAAAATTTCTTAAGCAATCCCACCGCATCGAGGGCATCGACAGCCAGCAGGATGCCCAAGAAGAAGAGGATCGAGGAGATGTCGATGCGCCCCAGTACCTGCGGTACGCGCAGGTGGGCTCTCTCCTCTTTCTCGTAGTGCATCAGGTCGGTCACCACCCAGACCACCCCCAGCGCCATCAGCATTCCCATGAAGGGAGGCAGGCCGGTCAGCTGCTTGAAGATGGGTACCGAAATCAGACTGAGCATTCCGACAGCCAATAGAAGACGGGCTCCCGGCTCTTCGACTCCTCCGCTAGAGATTCCGTTCTGCCTGGTGACACCACCTTTACAGCAGAAATGGGCCCAAACTAGAGGTGCCGACAAAGAGATCAGGCTGGGCAGTAGCAGCGCTTTCATCACAGGCCAGGTGGAGATTTGACCTCCGATCCAGAGCATGGTGGTGGTGACATCGCCAATGGGGGTCCAGGCGCCGCCGGCATTGGCCGCCACCACAATCAGGCAGACTGGCCAGAACCGCTCGTGAGGCACCGGCACCAGCCTGCGCAGCAGCGAGACCATCAGGATGGTGGTGGTGAGGTTGTCCAGGATGGCGGAGAGAAAGAAGGTCAGTATTGAGGTAACCCAGATCACTCCTCTCTGTGAATCTGTCTTCACAATACGTGTGACTAGATGGAACGAGCCGTGTGCATCCATTAGCTCGACAAGCGCCATGCCTCCCAGCAGAAAGAAGAGAATCTGCGATACATCGGCCAGATGGTGCAATAGCACTGCCAGATTCTCCTGTAGAGGCTCTGTAGAACCGATAAAGTAGAGCGTCCAGCAGCCCACTGCTGCCAAGAGGGCGGCAGCCGCTTTGTTGATCCTCAGGTTATGTTCGAAGATGATCGCTCCATAACCGAGTGCAAAGAGCGTTAAAATCGCTACTGGCATCAATATTCTCCTCTATCCCAGTCCTGCCTGCACCACATCGTGCATCCTGAGCAGCCCCACCACTCGCTTCTCCTCGATCACAGGAGCTACCATCACCCATTTTTTGGGGTCGCGCTGCAGCTGCTTCACCGCATCCCAGGCCAGCATCCCTTTAGCTAGAGTGATGGGCCTCTGCGTAGCCAAAGCCGACATAGGCAGTGCGAGCGCTCCCGAACCGTGCGTCTGGATGGCCCTACGCAGATCGCCGTCGGTGAAAATACCCTGCAGCTGTCGCTCAGCATCGATGGCTAAAAGACAACCGCACGCCTTGCCAGTGAGCTCGGGCAGCACCTCTGCCAACTTCTGCTCAAAAGAGCAGAGAGGGAGCGCCTCTCCAGAGACCATCAGATCCTCGACGCGCAGTGTAGCCTTCTTGCCGATGGCGCCTCCGGGGTGGTTCTCTGCATACTGGTCGAGGCTAAATCGCTTGCTCTGCATCAGAGCCACTGCAATCAGATCTCCTACAATCATCTGTAGAACGGTGGAGATGGTGGGGGCCAAATCGAAAGGGCAGAGCTCGGCCGCAAGGGGAAGATGAAGAGCCTGATCCACCTGCCCCACCAGCTTGCCATGCGGGTTGGAGTGCAAAAGGGCTATGGGGGTGCCTCGCCTTTTGGCAAAGGGCAAAATCGCCATCAGTTCTTCTGTCTCGCCGCTTTTGCTAAGCAGAAGCAGCAGATCATCTGGCGTCAGGATGCCCAGCTCGCCGTGCAAAAAATTGACAGGCGGCACAAAAAGCGCCCGGGTACCGGTTGAAATGAGAGTTGCTACAATTTTTTCAGCAACAAGGCCGCTCTTGCCCACTCCAGAGAGCACAATCAGGCCGCGCACCTTTCGACAGCTCTCTACCAGGCCGTCGATCTGCTGACGGTCTAAATTTGTAAAGAAATGCTTGAGAGCCTCCTGCTCTCTCTGTAGTAGCTGCTCCACATCGCTCCCGTTTCAGGCAATCTCTAAACTCTGCACCAAACTGACCAGCTGTGCAAGCGCCTCGCAGGCGTACATGCCATCAAAGACGCGGTGATCGAAGGTAAGCGAGAGGGGTAGCATCAAGCGCACCTCGATGCGATCTTCAATCACAACAGGCTTTTTCTGCAGGGCTCCTACCCCCAAAATCGACACCTCGGGATAGCGCAGAATCGGCAATCCCATCTGGATACCTGACATGCCGTAATTGGTGAGGGTGATGGTGCCACCCGCCGCATCACTGGGCTGAAGCTGGCTATGACGCGCTTTATGCGCCAGCGACGCGAGAGCCTGCGCAATCTCTGGAAGTGAGGCGTTATCGCAATTGCGGATCACCGGCACCATCACCCCCTCCTCGACGCTGACAGCAATGCCGAGGTTTACATAATGCTTTATGTAGACCCTGTCCTCATGCACCTCGCTATTCAGCAAAGGATACTTTCGCGCGATGCGCGAAAGCGCATAGACCACAGTGGTAGTGATGCTGAGTTTGGCGCTATGCGCAGCCTCAAACGACCCCTTTTTCTGCTGTATCTGCTGCTGTAGCGCCGTCACATCCGCTTCGGCAAAGATCGAGGCATGAGGCGCAGTGAAAAAAGAGCGCACCATGTTATCGGCGATCATCTTGCGAAGAGGGCTCATCTTGCGCACCTCGATTCCCTCGCCACCCGGTGGCGAAGAGGCAGCCGGCCTTCTCACTCCTGTCGCTCCAGCACAGCTGCGCGGCAGGCTCTGCACAGAGGTGCGCTGCGATAGATAGGCCTCGAGATCTTTTTTGGTGAGACGCCCTCCTTCGCCGCTACCGCTGATGCGGCGCAGCTCTTCGGTTCCAATGCCGCGCTCGGCAGCAAGAGAGAGTACCGCTGGCGACAAGTAGGTTGTCGCCTGAAGAGATCCGGCCGTCTCGCCTGGCCGCTCTAGGTGGGATGGCGCTATGCGGGGCGGAATAGCCATTTCCTCTCCCACGACATTCGCCTGCTCGATCTTAGCCAGCATCTCGCCCACCTGCACCTCGCGCCCTTCGGGGACGCACAGTTCGGTCAGTCTTCCTGCGCAGGGGGCGGGAATTTCGCTATTCACCTTGTCGGTAGCCACCTCGACCAACGGCTCATCCTCGCGAACAAGATCTCCCTCTTTTTTGAGCCAATGAACCACTGTAGCACTGACAATACTCTCCCCTAACTTGGGAAGCAGAACCGGATATTCGCTAGCCATGCTGCTCTCATCATTGTGAATCTTCTGAGGTAGTTGCAAAACTTCAGCCCCTAGCAAAATCGCCCTTTTGCCGCCCCTTGTCACCGTTCTTCCTCGCCTACCCTCTCGGGTATGGTCTCGTCAGAACGGCAAGGAGCCAGCAAGCTGGCTCTGACAACGGACAGCAAAATCATCGATTTTTCTAGGGGCTGAAGTTTTGCAACTACCTCTTCTCTCAGACATGGTACGGCAGCGCTTGCTATTCGCTCAACGCGGGATCATTTCTAGAAAATTTTCTAACAGATTCTCCCCCTCCAAGATCTCCAGTTCAGCCTGCACTACCTCAAGAGGAAGTGGGAGAGAGAAGGAATCTGAAAGTTTGATCGCATCCTTGGCTGTGCAGACAATTTTATCGGCCCCTGCCCGCAACGCCTCGTCTGAAAATTCTTGAATAGAAGATTCCAGCTGCAATGTGTGGTCGGGCAGAAAGCGCCTCGCCACCACCTCGGCTCCAGCAGACTTAAGAGAGCCCTCCACTCGAAAAGGACGACCGATGGCCGAAAAGAGGGCCACCCTCTCTCCTTTCCAGCTGCGCACTAGCCGCATGGTGGCCAAAATCTGTGGCGCCTGGCTGTAGCGGCGCAGGTGGCGTAAAAACGATGGAGAGGGTCTATCCATCAGCACAATCAGCGATGCATGTTTTAATCTGCTGGGAAGATCGCGATAACAGCCCCAAGGCAGAAATGAAGCGGGCGATAGGGGTACCGATGGATCGAGCAGCACCACCTCGAGATTGCGAGAGAGAGCGCGATGCTGCATGCCATCATCTAGCAAAATTAGATCGGCACCACCAACTAGGGCAGCTTCAGCCCCTTCAATGCGACGCGCAGCCACCCAGACGGCAATATCGGGAACACTCTTCGCTAACAGCAGCGGCTCGTCTCCCACTTCGCAGGCTGTAGAGTAGCGCGGATCGACTAAAGTGGAGGCAATACCCAACCTACCGTAGCCTCGACTCACCACTGCGACATGCCTACCACGCTTGGCAAGGTGCCTTGCCAACAGCGCCACAAAGGGTGTCTTGCCCACTCCTCCTGCCAACAGATTACCCACCGAAATGATTGGCAGGGCTACCTTCCTTGTGGGGAGTAGGCCATAGTCGTACGCCACATGGCGCAGAGAGAGGGCCATTCGAAACAGAAGTGATGCGGGAAAGAGAAATGGAAAGAGCGCCATCCGCCACAATCGCGAGGCGCGCCCCTCTACTATCTCAACAAAGAGAGAGAGCCACATGCTTCTCGACTGGTTCCTGAATCTGTTCTGGAAAAAGAACTCTCTCGATCATCTCGATTAGGATGTGGATGGCTGCCATATGCGCCTCCTGGATCCGATCGGCGTAGCGAAATCCCGACACAATCCACTCAAGAGTGGCCATGCCCTTCATCTTGCCGCCACCCTTACCGAGAAAGGCCACTGTAGTGAGTCCCTGATTCTGCGCCTGCTCTAGCGCCTGGATCAGATTGGCAGAATTGCCACTGGTGCTGAGAGCGATAAAGAGATCGCCCTTGCGACCTAACGCCTCGATACCGCGCGCAAAGACTCTGTCGTAGCCCATGTCGTTTGCTACACAAGAGAGATGGCCTGGATCGGCTAGCGCAATCGCTGCAAGAGCCGGACGCGGCGCGCGAAACTGCCCGGTCAACTCTTCTGCAAAGTGGATTGCATCGGCAAGGCTTCCACCATTGCCAGCTACCAAAATTTTTCCGCCCGTGCCTAATGTAGTGGCCATCAAACTTGTAGCTCTCTCTATGAACGCAAGCGCCTCTTCAGAGAGCAGCTGCTCGGCGGCACGCACTGCCTCTTGCGCCGATTGGAGAATCGTCTCTCGCATATCCACCCTTAAACTACGTTAGATCATGCTATCCTCTCGCTTCATTCCGACGCTCCTCAAAAAAACCTGTGATGCAACTGCGTTGCAAGAAAATGAGTTATGTTTCATGATCGTCGGGACCCGAAATGGGGCTCTAGGCAGTTTGTGAATCGCAAAACGGCTGGAGCAAATAGGAGATCTCTCATGAAAATCGCATTGAAATTCGCATCTGTTCTGACGGCAATTGCCCTGATCAGTCCTCTCGCAGCCTTTGAAGGCTGTGACGGACCTGTAAAACAAGAGCTCATCCCCGGTGGTATTCTCGCTCAGGCAGAGAAAACTCCTGGTGGCATCCTCGCTCAAGAAAACAAAACTCCAGGCGGAATCATCGCTCAGGCAGAGAAAACTCCTGGTGGCATCCTCGCTCAAGAAAACAAAACTCCAGGCGGAATCATCGCTCGGGCAGAAAAAACTCCTGGTGGCATCCTTGCTCAAGAAGACAAAACTCCAGGCGGTATCCTCGCTCGGGCAGAAAAAACTCCTGGTGGCATCCTTGCTCAAGAAGACAAAACTCCAGGCGGAATCATCGCCTAAACCTCTCCGCATAGCAGAGAAGAGTTCGGGGGCGCTAGATGCGCCCCCAACTTTGGATCGGAAAACTTGATTGACCTGCGATAAAACGGCATAGTCTGCGTTCGACATGTCGTTTCTAGAGACCTTGCATCAGACAGAACTTCATTGGATGGAATCCCTTCAGGCAATGCGTACGCCTGTGGGAGATTTTCTTTTTCGACTACTCGACTTCTTCGACAGTGAGCTCTTCTCATTCTTCATTCTGCCGATTGTCTGGTTCGGATGGCAGAGAAAGTGGGGCATCCGGATGGCTGGCGCACTACTTCTTTCCACTCTGCTGAATTATGATCTGAAGATGCTGGGCGGACAGCCTAGACCTATAGACTTTTTTCCAGAGTTTGCTCTAGTCGACGCAACTGGGCCGGGGCTGCCCAGCGGCGGCGCGCAGTCGGCGGTGGTGATCTTCGGAATGTTGGCGATGCTCTCCACATTTCGTTACCGCTTCTGGGTTGCTGGATTCTGGATTCTGCTAATCAGCTTCTCCCGAGTCTATCTCGGGGTACACTTTCCCTCTGATGTACTGGGAGGATGGTGTGTAGGCCTTTTGGTGCTGCTCGCTGTGGTGAAGTGGGTACCCAAGATCGAACGGTGGTCCACAGAGAAGCTACTCACCTGGGGCCTCACTCTGCCTTGTCTGCTGATGCTGCCATTCTTTTCGCGCACCACCGTCAAGCTGGCTGCAACCGGCTTTGCCATCCCACTAGGACTGCTCTGGCTCGCACAAAGCGGCATTCCAGCGCGCGATCCTCTCGAGCTAAGCAAACGGATATTACGCCCCTTCATCGCCATCTTGGGACTCTTCATCATTCTGGCCATCTATCAAGGCTGTGCCAAATGGTTGAATCTGCATCAGTGGAGCAGCTCCGCTATAGGCCCCATTCCGCTAATGTTGGGTTATCTGTCTCTGGGTTTCTGGCTTTCAATGGGCGCCACCATGGCTATCAGCTGGCTCGAGCGCCACTTCCTCGCTCAGAAATGAGCAGGAGAGCTCTCCCAGGTGAGCAGCTCACCCGTGATGGGGTGAAAGCAGCTCAAGCGAGCGTGATGGAGGGCGATCTGGCCGGGAGCTCCTGAGGAGGAGGCGCCATATTTGGTATCGCCCATGATGGGATGGCCTATGACGGCTAGCTGCGCGCGAATCTGATGGTAGCGCCCTGTCACCAGACGCAGAGATAGCAGCGTCTGTTTGGGCTTACGCTCCAGCACAGTATAGTCCAGGATCGCCTCTTTGCCCCCCGAAGAGACCACCCGCGCTCTAAAGTCATCGTGCAGCAGCTGGTGGATGAGGCGTCCCGATTCATTCTGAACATTCCCTTCAACCCAGGCAAGGTACTCTTTTTCCATCTTACGCTCACGCATCTGTGCGTTCAGCCTGGCTAGCGCTTTGCTGCTGCGCGCAAAGAGAACAATTCCCGAAACAGAGCGATCGAGGCGGTGCACCACCTGTATCCAAGAGGATCGGCCGCCGGCAGCTTCGTTTTTATCCCACTCCTGCGCCCAGCTCTCGAGATCGGGCCCCGCAGCATGCAGCGCGGGCTGCGTCAGCCAGCCAGCTGGCTTCAGCACTAACAGAAGATGGCGATCGACAAAGAGAATCTGCGGCTGGCTGCTCATGAGCGCCTCTGCCGCAGCGCTTCGTACAGCAGAAGTGTTGTGGCGGTGGCTACATTGAGTGAATCGGCTACACCGCACATCGGAATGCGCACCTGTATATCCGCCTGCTCCATCCAGAGTGGAGAGAGCCCTAGCTGCTCTGTACCCACCGCGATGGCGATAGGGCCTGAGAGATCAGCTTTGGTATACTCCAGCTCTGCATGAGGTGTGGCTGCCACCACCTTGATGCCGCGCTCTTTCAGATAGAGGAGTGTCTCTTCCCCTTCCTTCTGAATCACAGGAAGGGTGAAGAGAGTGCCTGTGCTGGCGCGCACCACATTGGGATTATAGATATCGGTAGCGGGATCGCAGACAATCACGCCATCTGCCTTCACCGCATCGGCCGAGCGCAGAATGGTGCCCAGATTGCCCGGCTTCTCAATCGCCTCGGCCACCACGAGAAGAGGCGGCGCCTCTTGTGGCCGCAGCCGTTCCCACGAGGAGTCCCACTGGCGCGCCACCGCCAAAATTCCATCGGGCCTGTCGCGGTAGGAGAGTTTTTCGAAAACAAAAGGGGCCAGCGCAAATAGGCGCGCACCTCTTGTCTCAGCTAGATCGAGTAGAGCAGGTTCGTTTTCGCCTAAAAAGAGTGTGCGAGAAAAGAAGAGCTGCACCACCTCCACACCATTTTGCAGGGCGCGCAGCGTCTCGCGGTAGCCTTCGATCAGAAAGAGCTCCTCTCTATCGCGATCGCGCCGATCACGCAGACTAAGGGCAGCCTTCACGCGGGGATTCTGCCCGCTGGTGATGTTAAGTCGACCAGCTAGCATAGCTACCACTCGGGATGGCCAGCACCCCCTCCTCGCTCCCCTCTAGTAGCAGCTCACCCGTTTCGAGAGGGGCTGATGACGGGCCAAAATGCTGCTCTAGCAGATAGCCCAGCACGCGGGGCGTCCAGCCCGCTGTGTGGGTGGAGAGAATCACCCGACTTGCAGAAGAGTCTACAGGCAACAGCTGCCTCAAGAGATCGAGCAACTCGGACAGGTCTCTCTCGATCTTGAACACTTCGCCCTGTGCTCCTCTACCAAATGTGGGAGGATCGAGCAGAATCAGATTATAGCGTCGCCCACGCTTGATTTCGCGTCTTAAAAACTTGCAGGCATCATCCACAATCCAGCGTATTGGCGCCTGCTCTAGACCACTCACCACAGCATTGGCGCGCGCCCAATCGACCATCCCCTTCGATGCATCGAGGTGGCACACCTCAGCGCCTGCTTTCGCCGCCACCAGGGTAGCCGCTCCTGAGTAGGCAAAGAGGTTTAAAAAATTTGTAACGCCCTTATTCGCAGCGATGAAGGAGCGCAGCTGGCGCCAGATCACCGCGTGCTCAGGAAAAATTCCCAGATGGCCAAAGTTGGTGGGAGAGAGAGTGAGCGAGATACCTTCTAGATCGAGAGTCCATTTAGAGGGCAACGAGCCGTCCCATCCCCCCTCTTCATCCCGATGCCAACCACGCGAAAAGCGGGCATCGGCCTCATGCCATACTGTCTCGGGACAGTGGGGCGCCCAGACCGCCTGCGGAGAGGGGCGTACTAGAGTGTATTTGCCAAACTGTTCCAGCTTTTCGCCATAGCCCGAATCGAGTAGACGGTAGCCGGTCATGACAGGAACTCTAAAAATTTTTTACAAACCATCCGGCAGATCCACTTCTGCGACGCCTCGCGCCGCTGGATCAGATCTTCGGGTATCTGTAGCTGCGTGAGATGGCGGCCGATGGAACCGCCGCTCTCCCTCCAGCTCCAGGCGACAAAGACTCTACCCAGATCGGAGCTGATGGCAGGACCCAGTGCGCCGGTTGTAGCAAGCGACCAGGTGGCCTCCTCTGTGAGCAGAAGAGCTCCCTCTGCCATCGCCAGTGCGCAGGCGCCGCTCACCACCCCCTCCTGCTCGATCAGCTCGGCAGGAACTCCTAATATCTTAATTTTTAGTAGAGCGTGATAGAGCACCAGAGAACCGAGAAAAAAATCGGAAGCTCCTGGCAGTGATGTCATCTGAGCAGCCAGCATCCCCCCGGTACAGGATTCGGCCATGATCAACCGAACACCAGTTGCTCTAAGAGAAGAATGTAGATTCTGTAGATACAGATAAGGCACGCATCGAGGTTAACTGAGGATGGTTTTCGATCCAAGTGAAACAGGCGGGGCCAATTCTTATAGGATATTTTTTAATCTTCCGATTAAAAAGAATTGTAGTTGGGGATGTGTGGCTACGCATCCAGCGGCGCAGTGCATGAAACAGCTGACCATCCTTGGGTGTGCGCAGGTAGTCGCCACTTTCAGACTCCTGAAAGATCTGCGGATAGGCAAACTGGATGCCCCAATGCACTGCATCAGAACCATGCACCATGGTGTGCAGTTTGCCATCTTCAGGCGCGATGCGCATCGTTGCTAGGCGCAGATGCAGAGCGGGCCGAAGCTGCTGCACAAGATAGCGCTGACCCCCAGCTACCGGTAGAAGAGCGATCTGAGAGGAGTCGGCCACCCAGAGAGTCGACAGCTGCCGTCGCAGCTCTGCTAAAGGGGGAAGCTCGCCACGGCTAAGACTCTCCACATAGAGCCGATAGCTGCGCAAAAAATTTTCGTGCGACATGATCGCCTCTCCCTGTGGCAACGGGGAAGAGATCTGACAGATATCGAAAGGAGAGAGATGCTGCATCAAATCTTGCATCTCTTCTGGGGCGAGAAGAGCCACCAGCGTCTGCCACTGCGACGCCTCCATTAGGGCTTCAGCGCCAAAGAGGGACGATTTGGAATCAAGAGCAGCAGCGCTACCCCGATGCAGATGGCGCTATCGGCGATGTTGAAGATAGGAAACGAATGTCCCCAAAAGCGGCAGTGGAACATATCCACCACATAGCCAAAGCGGAAGTAGTCGACCACATTGCCCAGAGCCCCCGCAATCAGCAGCGTAAAGGGCAGAATGCGGCGACGCTCGCTGTTGAAGAAGAGTAGATAGGTCACTAGAGAAGCGATGATCAGCATGCGCGCATAGATGAGGATATCGGCTAAAGGTGCCAGTAAACCCAGCGCTACGCCGCGGTTGATCGCATAGACCAGTGAAACATCGACAGGACCCCACTGAAGAAGCGGCAGCCCTCCAAATGGGAAGTTGGCAGAGAGTGCAGCAATCCGCGGCAGCTGCTCCACCACATAAGATTTGAGAATAAGGTCGGCTGCAAGAAGCAGAACAAAGAGAAGAAATGGAAGCAGCGGACGAAAACGATGCATCAGAGCAGTCCCTTTTCCCTCTTCTCCTGCGCTTTTACCGTCATGGTTGCGTAGGGTACAGCTTCCAGCCTGGGAAGCGGAATCTCTTCGCCTGTAAGGTCGCACACCCCGTAGGAGTGGTCGTCAATCTTCTCTAGAGCGCGTTCGATCTGTCTTAGAATCTCCACCTCTTTGTCTGTTACTTCAATGGTGATGGTGCGGTTGAAGTCGTCTGTGCCCTCGTCAGCCTGATGCTGTGAGTAGCCTTTGCCTTCATCGGGCGACTTCACATCTGCTGTGGTGCCGCGCAGTAACGAGGTCATTTTTTTCTGCAGATCTTCAAGACGCTTCTTGAAATATGCAATCTGACTTGAACTCAACGCCATAGATTACCTAATTGGTTCTGCCTTCTCGCAGTCGACTGACGGCGGGGTGGCTTTCTGGATCTCATCGATCAGCTCTCCCACATCCTTGAACCTGCGGTAGACGCAGGCAAAGCGGATGTAGGCGATTGGATCCAGCTCCTGCAGGTATCCCATCGCAATCTCACCGAGTTCGGTGGTGCTAATCTCTCTGACATTCCTCTCCATCAGATCGGTGGTGATTCTGTATGCAATAGTGCGCACCTGCTCATGGCTGATACGGGTGTGCCGACAGGCTGCATCCATGCCTCTGACCAACTTCTCCTGCGAAAACTCCTCATACCTGCCATCCCGCTTCAGCACCTGCATCGTCAAATCCACCGTCTCAAAGGTAGTAAAACGCTTGAGACAGGCAAGGCACTCTCGACGTCTGCGTACGGCATGAGTCTCCGACGCATTCCTCGAATCGGTGACTTTGGATTCATCGTGATGGCAAAAAGGGCAACGCATAGTATAGGGAATGTCACTTCGACCGTCTTCTATCTGCAACTTCTTTTTTTTGCAAAGGCAGACGGTCGAGAGATGATTGCTTAAGTACTTTTTTAAAAGACTTCGGAGGAGGTGGGATTCGAACCCACGAAACGTTTTCACGTTTACACGCTTTCCAAGCGTGCTCCATCGGCCGCTCGGACACTCCTCCCAAGACGGACCCACAAAAAGCGAGCCACGTCGTAGAATCTAAGTCGAGAGGCTCTTTTGGATCAATGCTCTAAATTAGATGGTGTGAGAGAATAGCGGAGAAATCATGAGAAAATTGTTTTTTTATATACTCTTTCCCCTACTAGCAGTGGGCTGCACAAAGCCAGCGCCCACTCAACAAAGACCACTCGTCCTGGTCACCATCGCCCCCTATGCCCAGCTGGTGGAGCAACTGGCGCCCGACCTGACCCATCTCAGAGTGCTGGTACCCTCCGGTGCCGACCCCCACTTCTATGAGCCCACCCTGCGCGAGTCGCAAGAATTATTGAAAGCCAACCTCTGGCTGCGCCTAGGCGAGCCCTCCGAAGAGAGAATTGCTGTACTTCTAAAAAAGTCTAATCAAACAGAGACACTCGACCTGCGCACAGCCACCCAGCTGATCCATGAGCACCACCACCATCACCACGGTTGCGGTATGGAAGATCTACACTACTGGCTGAGTCCACGCGAGCTACTGCGTGAACTGCCCGCCCTAGTGGAGGCTCTTACCCGCTGCCTCGGCCCCGAGAGCGCCCCTCTGCTAAACGAACGCGCCATCTCTTTGACAGAGCAGCTTCAGACGCTCGATGCCGAGCTGAGCTCCCAGTTGGCACCACTTCACGGAAAGAAAATTTTAGTTTCCCACCCAGCTCTCGGCTACTTCTGTCGCGACTACGGCCTCACTCAACTTTCGGTGGAAGAGGAGGGAAAAGAGCCGCGTCCTAAACATCTTGCCAAGCTGATCGAGATGGACCGCAGCAGCCTCATTCCCCTTTTTCTCGAGACCAGCCGCTCGCGCACCAAGGCGTCTCGCGTAGCCGAGATGATGCAGCTACCAATCGACAGCATCGACCCCTATGCGCAGGACTATGCTGCCACACTGCATCGCCTCGCCACGTTACTTCTGGCCTCCCATGCAGAATAACCAAGCCATCCAACTGATCGATCTGTCGTGCGGCTATAACGGTCAGCCCCTTCTTCAGGGAGTCAACCTCACCATTCCCATCGGAAGCTACGTCGGCATCTTCGGCCCCAACGGCGGCGGTAAAACCACCCTTCTGCAGGCGATGCTGGGACTGTTGCCACCGCTGCAAGGAGAGGTGCTGCTACTGGGACGCCCTCCCGAAGAGAGTCGCCACCTCGTAGGCTATGTGCCACAGGCGGCGCGCATCGACCGCGCCTTCCCCATTACAGCCGAGGAGGTGGTGCTTTCTGGCTATGTTCAAAGGCTGAGCCTATTTGGCAAGGGTATAGAAGAAGCCAAAGAGGCGAGCCACCAGGCCCTAAAACGCGTCGGCATGGAACATCTTGCCCGTCATCCCTTCGGAAAACTTTCGGGCGGTGAGGCGCAACGCATCCTGATTGCCCGCGCCATTGTGGATCATCCCCTTCTTCTACTTCTGGACGAGCCCACCTCCAGCATCGATCCTGCTGCAGAGAAATCGATTCTGACCCTGCTGCGCGAACTGCGCGCGCAGATGACTATCGTCATGGTGACTCACAGCCTACACACCGTACTCCATGAAGTGGAGACGCTCCTCTGTGTCCACCGCGAGGTCTGTATACTCTCTCCGCAGGGAGTCTGCGAACATTTTGGCCTGGGGCTCTACCACACACCTCATCAGGCAGCCGGCAGAGCCACCTGGAAAAAAGCACCGCGCGAGGAGAGTCTCCTATGACCCCCCTCCTTCTTTTGATGCTCTTCACCGGCATCGCCGCTTCTCTCTGCGGCGGCATGGTAGGATCGCTTGTGGTAGTACAGCGCATCGTACTGCTGAGCGGCAGCATCTCTCATGCCGTCCTAGGTGGCATGGGACTGGCTCTGTTTCTTCAGCGGGTCCTGGGCTTTAGCTTCATCACTCCTCTCATGGGCGCTCTCGCCTCAGCCCTCTTCTGCGCCTTTGTCCTCAGCCGCAGCAGCATCCGCTCGCGCGAGCGCGAGGACACAGCCATCGCCATCATCTGGTCGACCGGCATGGCGCTCGGCATCCTGCTGCTTTCGCTCACCCCCGGCTACAACGTCGAGGTGATGCATCTACTTCTCGGCAATATCGCTTGGGTCAGCCAGAAAGAGCTGCTCCTCCTGGCGGGATGGGATCTATTCCTCCTTGCCTCTCTCGCCCTCTTCTTCAGACAGATTCAGGCAGTCTGCTTTGATAAAACTCACGCCAAGCTAAAAGGGTTACCGGTCGAGAAGATCTACTTCGGCATCCTGGCTGCCGTCGCCATCACCGTCGTCCTCCTCATCCAGGTGGTGGGCGCCCTACTGGTCATCACCCTCCTGGCCATTCCTCCCGCCATTGCCGCCCGCTTCACCTCGCGGCTAGCGCCCATGATGATCGCCGCCACCCTCTTCTCCCTTACCGCCCACCTCCTCGGAGTGGGCGCTGCCTACCTAGGCAACTGGCCGCCTGGCGCCACCATTGCGCTCGCCGCCGCCCTCCTCTACTACACCATCCGCCCGCTCCATTCCCGTCAAACGAGCGGAACAACCCTACCCAAGAGAGTAGAGGCTAACTCTGTAACTTGATCGCGAAGCGATCAAGTTACAGAGTTAGCCTTGGGCTTATTCTGTAGAGGTGGTTGCACAACTCCAGCTCCTAGAAAAATCGATGATTTTGCTGTCCGTTGTCAGAGCCAACTTGCTGGCCCCTTGCCGTTCTGACGAGACCATACCCGAGAGGGTAGGCGAGGAAGAACGGTGACAAGGGGCGGCAAAAGGGCGATTTTGCTAGGAGTTGGGGTTTTGCACAGGGAAATTGCATGAAGAAATAGCTTGATACTTCTTGACGATATACTGAAATTCTACCCTCAATCGCACCCCGAGGGGGAGTTGTTGCACGAATAAGAACTGTTATCAGACTAAGAAGAAAGTTTCATTCGTTCGAGCAA
>DAHXNQ010000058.1 GCA_027365315.1 Rhabdochlamydiaceae bacterium
CAGCAAAATCGCCCTTTTGGCGTCCCTTGTCGCTGTTCTTCCTCGCCTACCCTCTCGGGTATGGTCTCGTCAGAACAGCAAGGGGCCAGCAAGCTGGCTCTGACAACGGACGCCAAAATCATCGATTTTTCTAGGAGCCTATAGTTTTGCAACCACCTCTAGTTATTGCGTTCTTCTCTAAATCCAGAGCTCCTCTATGCAAGGGCGCTTTGCGCTGAGAGTTTTCCATTTTGCCGGGATATGCTACTGGAGTGGAGAAGACTTAGGATCGAAGAATCATGTCTAAAATCGTACTGCCTCCGCTGGATGAAGACCTTCTGGCCGAGTGTCGCGTAGAGGCCTACCGCGCTAGCGGCAGCGGAGGGCAGCATGTCAATGTGACCGATAGCGCTGTGCGCCTCACTCATCTGCCCACCGGGCTGGTGGTGACCAGCCAGAAGGAGCGCAGCCAGCACCGCAATAAGCTAGATTGCTTGGCCAAGCTGCGCGAAAAGGCGGAGAAGCTGAACTACCGCAAACCAAGGCGCATTCCTACCCGCAAGCCGCGATCGGTCGTCTTCGAAGAGGGCGTCAAGAAGAAGAAGAAATCGGCCGTCAAACGTCTGCGCCGTCCTCCCTCTTTCGATCACGACTGAGACTTCTTGAGGAGTGGAGCAAATGGCCTGGAGTGGCTATCCTTTGATACCATTTTAGTGACAGACAGAGGAGGTAGTTGCAAAACTGTAGGCCCCCAGCAAAATCGCCCTTTTGCTGGGGGCCTACAGTTTTGCAACTACCTCATCAGACTAAGAAGAAGAAAATTTTATTCGTTCGAGCAAGCTTATGTTGCAAGAGTGGACCGGCTCCGACTGCGATGAATCCATCCTTGTCGTCCGGGTGTGCGCAGCACTACCCGGCGCGACTACGGAACGCTCGCGACCTCGCAGCTTCCGCCTTCTTTAGCCTGCCTTGAGTTGTCGACGCGTAAAAGCCAAGCGATGATGACTTGCTGCGGAGGGCATCTAGCGCCCCCGCTCCTCAGCAAAAGAGCGATTCGCGGTGGCGCTATCTATCCCTCCTCGCTGGCGTCCTCATTGCTTGTTTTTACGCCGCACTCCTCAAGATGTTTCGTCTCTTTGGGGCCGAAGGCATTAGCTGCGATCTCGTCTTCGCTTGGATTCCTCTTTGTCGTAGTCCGGTCTAATGGGCGGCTTCGCCGCACCACCAATGGGCCGCTGCCGCGGCCCAGGCCGCCTTCGGCGGCTCGCCGCTTTCAGCGGCGTAGGCAGCTGCGGCGGAGCCGCTCATTGAAAAAAAACAGGCCTATTTGTTACACTTTAAAAGTGTATTTTAAAAAAAAGGAAAAGCCTGTGGATTCTGTTTATTTTATTGGTGGAAATAACGCCCGCTTTCAGAGAGCTTGTGAGCTCAATACTCAAATAACTCTAGCCCTCCTCGATAGAGATCATGGTCGTCCAGTCGATCAGGGACGGATCAACGATATGGTGGCAGATTTGCACCGGGCGATAGCCGACACAGCTGCGCAGCATAGCGATCAGGTGACGATCTTTCAGCTAGCGAGAGAAGTCGTCAGTGCAGTGTCGAATGATTGCCAAATCTTGGGGCGTAATCGTGCGGTGCTCTTGGAAGTTCTCAGGCGGTGCTGGGATCTAAAACAGCCTCACTAAACTAAACAACTAATGGAGAGAGAGTATGGATCAGGGAAATTGCATGAAGAAATAGCTTGATACTTCTTGACGATATACTGAAATTCTACCCTCAATCGCACCCCGAGGGGGAGTTGTTGCACAAATAAGAACTGTTATCAGACCGAGGGGAGAAGTTGGATGTGAA
>DAHXNQ010000060.1 GCA_027365315.1 Rhabdochlamydiaceae bacterium
CAGCAAAATCGCCCTTTTGGCGTCCCTTGTCGCTGTTCTTCCTCGCCTACCCTCTCGGGTATGGTCTCGTCAGAACAGCAAGGGGCCAGCAAGCTGGCTCTGACAACGGACGCCAAAATCATCGATTTTTCTAGGAGCCTAAAGTTTTGCGGGCCACCTCTGTTATCAGACTGAGGGGAGAAGTTTCATTCATTCGAGCAAGCCTATGCTGTGAGAGTGGACCGTCTTCGACTGTGATGAATCCATCCTTGTCGTCCGGGTGTGCACAGCACTACCCGGCGCGACTACGGAGCGCTCGCGATCTCGTCTTCGCTTTGGGATTCCTCTTTGTCGTAGTCCGGTCTATTGGGCGGCTCCGCCACAGATATAGACGACCGCTTCGCGGTCGCAAGCCGCTTTCAGCGGCTTTTGGTGGTGCGGCGGAGCCGCCCATTCAGGCCGAGACCAGCTCCCTCGCGAGCGCTCCATAGCGACCGGGACAGTGCTGTGCACGGCCCGGGAGCAAGGATCGAGGGATCGAAGCTGCAGCCGGCCCATCTTATAATGAGCAGTCTGCTCGTTCACATCCAACTTAGTCGATAAGAGCTGCGATAAATCTCTTAGTACAGGTACGCTGTAAATTCTAGGTTTGGCGGTCAATTTTTAAGGCTTAATGCAGGAGCGTTTCGGATGAAAAAATGGGTGATTGGTTTTTTTGTACTCTCCCTTCCGGGTCTTAATGCGGGCTCATGGGTACCTGCTCAACAGATACCTGAAGGAGCAAGCAGTGGCGTTCAGGCTGATGTATTTCTTACATACGATGCGGCGACGGGAACAGTGATTGCCGCTTGGGGAAATGCATTGGACTCTAGTCGTCTGCCCTATTATTCCGTGTTCAATGGGAAAAGCTGGACGACGGCAGCTGCAATCCCTCGAGGTGCAAGCGTTGGCGTTCAGGATGAGTCTGATGTATTTCTTACATACGATGCGGCGACGGGAACAGTGATTGCCGCTTGGGGAGATAGCACCGCTCTGGTGCCCTATTATTCCGTGTTCAATGGGACAAGCTGGACGACGGCAGCTACCATCCCTCCAGGGGCAAGCGGTGGCGTTTATGATGTAAATCTCACATACGATGCAGCGAGGGAAACAGTGATTGCCGCTTGGAGAGATAGTGCCACTAACGCGCCCTATTATTCCGTGTTCAATGGGGCAAACTGGACGACGGCAGCTACAATCCCTCTAGGAGTAGGTGGAAGCGTTGGCGTTGACGTTGACGTATTTCTTACATACGATGCAGCGACGGAAACAGTGATTGCCGCTTGGGGAGATAGCTCCTCTTTTCTGCCCTATTATTCCGTGTTCAATGGGACAGACTGGACGACGGCAGCTAC
Organism: Rhabdochlamydiaceae bacterium; assembly: GCA_027365315.1. Classification (GTDB taxonomy): domain Bacteria; phylum Chlamydiota; class Chlamydiia; order Chlamydiales; family Rhabdochlamydiaceae; genus DAHXNQ01. The sequence goes on from DAHXNQ010000060.1 coordinate 1,374, forward strand.
AATCCCTCCAGGGGCAAGCTCGGAGGTCTATGACAATGTCACACTGGCGTATAATCCAGTTTCCCAGACTGTTTTTGCCGCCTGGGAGGATGCAGGGACGACCTCCCCTTTACCCTATTACTCTATATTTGATGGAACAGCCTGGACAACAGGGGCTATCCCACCCGGGACGAGTGCAGGCGTAAACTTCAATGTCTATCTGGCATTTGACGCAAGTTCCAATCAAATGATCGCAGCTTGGGGCAATTACCCGGGCACCCCGCTTCCCTACTACGCTACCTACTTCCTATCTCCGACGAACTTAAGCGGCGAGCAGCTGAACAACGATTTCGCAGTCGTGAGCGAGCTGTATAATCAGTTACGGTGGCAAGCAAGTCCTTCTATAGGAGTTGTGGGGTATAACGTCTACCGCAACGGCGCCCTCATTGCAACCGTGAACGCCCTCGAATATCAAGACCACAATAGACAAAAAGGTGTTGCGACATCGTATTCGGTCTCTGCTGTGAACGATAGTGGCGTTCAGAGCAGCTCTGTTAATGTAGTAATTCAATGAGGATTTATGAAAAGTTTTTTTCGAATACACCCTTACACAAGCGGATTCTTGAGTCAATTCGTGTATAAAACATTGTTCTCTTTGTTTGCACTATTTGCGGCCCATGAACTTTGCGCTGTACCGGAGCAAGCTAAAAAGGCGGAAGATAAAGGAATTTCGTTAATCGAGTTCAAAGCGGGCTATTTCTTTTTCGGAGCGGAGGAGATGAATGAAGTCTTCGATGACGGTGGGCTAGATGTACAGCTTGCCGCTTCGGGTCCCGTTTGGAAGTGGCTGCATCTTTATGGAAGCGTTGAGTATTTGCAAAGACACGGCAGGTCAATACATGGGCACCAGAAGACCAGCATCTGGGAGGTCCCTTTGAGTTTTGGCGTCAAACCGGTGATCCGGATCAACAATTGGGCCCAATACTACATCACGCTTGGCCCGCGCTATTTTTTCGTTCATGTACATAATGACTCTCATTATGTTTCCGAAAATATCAGCCAGAACGGCTTAGGCGGATTCGTCGGCACAGGCTTTAACTTTGAGCCTATCCATCATCTATTGATCGACCTTTTCGGAGAATATTCCTATAAGCGGATGCATTTCAGCTCGTCGGTAGCTAATTCACATGGACATACGGTCCAAGTGGGAGGATTCACTTTCGGCGGCGGGATTGGCTATGCATTCTAGAAGCCATAGATTAGCTCGATCTCATACTGCTTGAACTTCTGCTGGGGACCGATGTGCCTGTTCAGAGCCACCGACTGCTGCCACATCTGCTCGAAGGTGAGGTTGTTGGTTAGCATGTAGTCCAAAGTCATCTGAAAGCCCTTAAAGTTGGTGTTGCCTCCAGCCTTCGCAGGATTTGTGATAAGAGCACCCGTTCCATTCACATTGGCCGTGTAGAAGCCCTGGAAGATACTACCATTACCCACCCCGGCAGAATCGAAGCTGGGAACCGCCTGCGCTGCTACCCACTGGTAGTTGGCATCGAATGACCAGTCGCGGCTCTGCTTCAGCTGACCCACAGAGAAGCCGATGTAGGCCCCCCAGGCCGCCTTCTTACCTGCAGTCACCTGATGTCCATGTGCCACAGGATTGTAGAGACCAGCTCCATAGATCTGGAACGTCTTATTCAGGCCGAATACATTTTGGAATATGTACCCCAGAAGAAGCTGATTGACGACAAACTGATAGTAGCGCTTTGGAATCGGAGCTCCTAAATCACCGGAGGTGAATTTATTGCCCTTCGTATCCCAATCGATCACCGAATATTTCAGGTAAGCGCCAGTATTGCCCATGTTCATCAGACCGATTTCGGTGATATAGGCAAACTGCGTCCACTTCTGGTTGATCACCAGAACGCCGGCGTGCACATAGAAATCAGCAATGCCTAGAAAACTCTGGTCGTAACGCAGCAGCATACCATCCATAAAGGAGGAAAATTCCACCCTGGAATCGAAGACAGTAGAAAGTCTGCGCCGCCCCGCTTCAATATCGATATTGACCGCATTGCCCTTGAGAAGGCGCACACCAAGATAAGCTTTCTCCAGCTTCAGCTTATTCAGGCTTCCTCCCACCACGCCCATGTCGTTATCAAATTCTAGCTTAAGAACTGCCCAAGTACGATCCGATCTGTAGTCCATCATCAGGTTGAATTCGACATCAAATTCGTTGCGCGGCAGATTGGCACCCTCCCAACCGCGCTGCTGGGTTTTATTTCTCACTTCGCTGGTGGTCTGATACTCGGTACGCATCTCACCGCTGATCGATAGATCACCACCAATCTCTTTTAGGGTGACCTGCCTTTTGTTATTGATCCAATCGCGGATAACGCCAATATCCAGTTCGTTCACATCCCTTGCATCGATCGTGTCGGCAAACATGGGCTGAGAAAGAAATAATGATAGAGCGGTAAGAGAGCCTAGCCTCTTGAGAATGGAGCTGCTGGGGGGCTTCATGGAGATGTTCCTGAAGAAGAGTTACAATTCGTTTAAACAACAGGGGACAGTCTACTGCGCCCCAACCATTCGTTGCAACTTACCTTAGAGGTGATTGCATCCACCTCTTGAATTTAGAAACGAATATTGCCAGCAGCCGAGAGAGCGCGTTGACCAAAAAGACGCACCTCTAAAGTCAGATCGAAAATTTTGGAAGAGGAGAGAGCGCAGCCCAGTGCCATGCCAAGCCGCTGACGCAACTTCAGATGAAACAGTGGAATATCCGGACTGTGGCTATGCACCCCGCCATGCACGTAGGAGTAGGTGATAGCGATGTAGGGATTGAATATATCGACTGAGTAGTTGAAGCCAGCCGCCCCCTGCCATTCGGTGTAGCGTACCCCTCCCTCAGGAGATGAAATCAGACTTAGGTTACCGATCGACTTGATGGAGGGATTCATATGCTGATAGGAGAGTATGGCCCCTAGGCCCAGGTCCCCCCAAGTGAAGAGAAGAGCGCGCAGCCCCGCTCCCCAGGTGAGCTGATTGTAGCTTTGCAGATGAAATGAGCTGCTCGGGGAGTGGGGAATTAGAGAAAAATCCAATTTGCACGAACCGACCGAACCGTAGAGCTGCACTCGGTTCAAAATTCCCAAGGTCACCACACCCTGGTCCATATGCATCTGGAATCCCTCTATCGAACCGCTGACAGAACCACACGCCTCGAGGTTGCGGTCGATCACCCAGTCGCCCTGATAGCCCGCCTCGACCGAGAGCCAGAAGTTCTCGGGGATAAAAAACCCTTTATCAATAACCGACGGCTCTGCAGGGCTTCCCACATAGAGAGCCTGCAGGGAAGAGCCAAACAGAAGAGCTGTGGCAAGCAAAACAGAGCGCATAGAGTCCGTCACCTAGACAAAGAGCGGCACTATTCCACGCCTGCCAGTTCTGAGGCAAGGGAGGTGGCCCGCAAAACTCCAACCCCTAGCAAAATCGCCCTTTTGCCGCCCCTTGTCACCGTTCTTCCTCGCCTACCCTCTCGGGTATGGTCTCGTCAGAACAGCAAGGGGCCAGCAAGCTGGCTCTAACAACGGGCGCCAAAATCATCGATTTTTCTAGGAGCTGGAGTTTTGTGGGCCACCTCAGGATCGATCTTGACTCCTCCTCCCCGAAGAGGTCATGCTAATCATCAAAATCGTTCTCAAGGGAAATGGACTATGAAGATCTGGGTGGAAGGGAAGAAGGAGCCTATCGAGCTAGAGGAGGGCGCCACTCTGCTGGAGCTGACCAAAGCGCTCCATCTGACCGAACCCCACCAGGCTGTAGCGGCCGACCTCAATGGGGTCAAGGTTGATCTCTCTACTCCCCTAGAGGAGGGTGCGCGCGTTCGCCTCTACAACTTTGAAGATCCGGAGGGGAAAGAGGTCTTCTGGCACACCTCGGCTCACCTTCTAGCGCAGGCGGTGCTGCGCCTCTACCCCGAGGCCAAGCTGACCATCGGCCCCCCCATCGAGCAGGGATTCTACTACGACTTTGCAGGCGTGACCCTCTCGGAAGAGGATTTCCCCAAGATCGAGCAGGAGATGGAGAAGATCGTCAAGGAGGGACATACCACCCACCGCATCAGCCTCAAAAATCGCAGCGATGCGCTGACCCAGTTTGGAGACAATCCCTACAAAAAAGAGATCATCAAATCACTTCCGGGCGAAACCTTCACCGCCTACCAGCAGGGAGAGTTCATCGACCTCTGCCGCGGACCGCACCTTCCCGCACTGGGCAAAATCAAGGCGATCAAGCTGCTGAAGATATCGGGCGCCTACTGGCGCGGCGACTCCGATAGGGAGATGCTTACCCGCATCTACGCCATCACCTTCCCCGACCGCAAACAGCTCAAAGATTATCTTTTCGCTCTAGAAGAGGCGAAGAAACGCGATCACAGAGTTTTGGGAACCAAGCTCGACCTCTTCTCAATTCAGGAAGAGGCGCCTGGCATGCCCTTCATCCACCCCAAAGGGATGATCATCTGGAATAGGCTGGTGCAGTTCTGGCGCGAGCTACTCGAAGAGTTTCATTACGTCGAGATCAAGACCCCCCAGTTGATGGGGCGCGAGCTGTGGGAGCGCTCGGGCCACTGGGCCCACTACCGCGACAACATGTACGCCTTCTCTATCGAGAATCGGCAGTTTGCCATCAAACCGATGAACTGCCCCGGCTGCATGCTCTACTACAAAACCAAACGGCACAGCTACCGCGAACTACCTTTACGCGTCGCTGAATTGGGCCATGTACACCGCCACGAAGCGTCAGGCGCCCTGAACGGTCTTTTCCGCGTGCGCAGCTTCCATCAGGATGATGCCCACCTCTTCATGACCGAAGAGCAGATCCAGAGCGAGATCCTCTCGATGCTGAAGATTGTGGAGCGCATCTACGGTACATTTGGTCTACAATATCGCTTTGAACTCTCTACAAGGCCAGAATCCAGCATTGGCACCGACAGAGACTGGGAGGTGGCGACAGCGGGCCTACGCAACGCGCTCGACGCTCACGGCACGCCCTACCGCATCAATGAGGGCGATGGCGCCTTCTACGGACCTAAAATCGACATCCACATCCGAGATGCCCTCAATAGGTCATGGCAGTGCGGCACCATCCAGCTGGATATGGCGCTGCCCGAGAAGTTCGAACTGGAGTACATGACCGCATCGGGCGAAACAAAGCGCCCTGTGATGGTGCATCGCGCCCTCCTGGGCTCGATGGAGCGATTCCTCGGAATTTTGATCGAACATACCGCCGGCAGATTCCCTCTTTGGGTTAGCCCCGTACCGGTGCGCGTCCTCACCGTAGCCGACCGCCATGCAGGCTATGCTCACGAAGTGGCCAAAGAGATCCGCGCGCGGGGCCTGCTCTGCGAAGTGGACGAAAGTAGCGAATCGGTGAACAAAAAGGTGCGCGCCGCTCAAATGGAGCAGGTCAACTACATGCTGCTGGTGGGCGACCAAGAACTCGAGAGCCGCACCGTCTCGCTGCGAACACGTGAAAACCAGGTGGTTGGCTCCATCCCTCTTACAAACTTCCTAGAAAAAGCGCTGGAAGAATATAAGCGAAAGTCTCTGCATAGTGAGTTCGAGCCATCATGCCAGCCATCATCGCCGTAAGTAGCTTCAAGGGTGGAACTGCCAAAACATCAACCTCGCTGCATCTCGGTGCAGCGCTGGCGCAGTTTCACAAAAAAAAAGTTCTACTCGTCGACTTTGACGCACAGGCTAACCTCACCACCGGCCTTGGCTTCGATCCCGATGCCCACGACAGCTTGGCCCCCGTTTTGCAGGGAACCAGGCCCATTCATGAGGTGATCCTCAAGACAGAGATCAAAAATCTCGATCTCATTCCTGCCGATAGCTGGCTCGAGCGGATCGAGGTGACTGGAGCACTTGCAGCCGATCGCTACTCGCATGAGCGGCTTAAAAAGCTTTTGCGTCCGCTCGCTTACGACATCATCATCATCGACACCCCCCCCTCTCTCTGCTGGCTCACCGAATCGGCCCTCATTGCCGCACACCATTCGCTCATCTGCGCTACGCCCGAGTTTTACAGCATAAAAGGGCTAGAGCGCCTCTCCTCTTTCATGCAGAACATCTCGGAGAGACACCCCTTCTCGATTTTGGGCGTCTGCCTCTCTTTCTGGAATCCGCGGGGCAAAAGCAACGACACCTTCCTCGAGGTGATCGAGGCCACCTTCCCTTGCCGCCTGCTCCAGACCAAGGTACGGCGTGATATTGCTGTATCGGAGGCGTCGATACATGGTAAGCCCATCTTTGTTACGGCCAAACAGAGCCGAGCTGGCGAAGATTATCGAGCTCTCACCGAAGAGCTTCTCGCAAGATTGTAAAGCGGTTGTACATGACGAAGGTAAACCATCTGCTCACAGAGCGCTTCAAGAAGGCTACAGAAAAGCTTTCGAAAATGACCGGCCTAGCGGAGCTCTCCTCTAGCGGTAATCTCTCTAGCTTTGCTGGAGTCTTCAAGGTGCAGGAGATCTCCGTCACCGAGAAAGAGTCTCTACTTGAAATTCTCACCCAGCACAGCGATGGCGAGCGAGATCTCGCAGAAGATCTGCGCGAACTTGTCTCCCTTACTGCTGAGGTGCGTGCCATCAGCAACCAAGCGGCAATTCTGCATGGCGAGCGCATCAAAAGAGCCCAGCAGATTCTAAAGAGCTACCAAGATGGCGCCTTCACAGCTTGGCTAATCACCACCTACGGCAACCGCCAGACCCCTTACAATTTTCTGCAATATTACGAGCTTTACAGCACCATCCCACCCCTGCTGCATCCCAAGCTGGACAGCATGCCGCGCCAGGCAGTCTACGCTCTAGCCAGCCGCAAAGGAGCCATTGAACAGAAAGAACGGCTCATCGACGCCTACAACGGACAGCCCAAGCAGGAGATGCTCTCCCTCATCAGAGAGTCCTTTCCCCTCGAAGAGGGCGACCGCAGAGTCTCTAAACCCAGCAGTCAGCTTCTCACCACACTCTCTCGTCTGCTGAGCGAAATGAAGCGCACCAAGCTCTCCCTATCTGAGCGTACTGAGGCTAAGCGGCTGCTGCGCCAACTAACAGAGCTAGTCGAATCATGAGCGAACAGCAGCAGTTTCTCTCCCCGCTCGCCAGCCGCTACGCTAGCCAAGAGATGCTGGCCCTCTTCTCCCCTCAAAAACGGCACACCCTCTGGCATCAGCTCTGGGTAGCATTAGCCCGCGCCCAAAAAGAGGCGGGCCTACCCATCACTTCCAAACAGATCGTCTCGATGGAAGCAGCTGTAGGGCAGATCCACTGGAACCTCGTTGCCAAGCTGGAAGAGGAGATGCAGCACGATGTGATGGCGCACATCGCCGCCTTTGCCAGCCTCTGCCCCGAAGCAAGAGGCATCATCCATCTAGGCGCCACCTCCTGTTACGTTACCGACAACGGCGACCTGATGCAGATCGGTGAGGCTTCTCACCGCATCCTCACCATGCTGCGCCAGCTGCTGAAGGCGCTATCCGATTTTGCTCTTCGCTACGCCGATCTTCCCTGCCTCGCCTACACACATCTCCAACCTGCTCAGCCCACCACGGTCGGCAAACGGGCCACGCTCTGGCTTTACCAGTTTATGAAGGATCTCGAGCAGGGAGACCACCTACTCCGCCATCTCACC
>DAHXNQ010000061.1 GCA_027365315.1 Rhabdochlamydiaceae bacterium
TAGCAAAATCGCCCTTTTGCCGCCCCTTGTCACCGTTCTTCCTCGCCTACCCTCTCGGGTATGGTCTCGTCAGAACGGCAAGGGGCCAGCAAGCTGGCTCTGACAACGGACAGCAAAATCATCGATTTTTCTAGGAGCCTATAGTTTTGCAACTACCTCTCTGGAGAAAGAGCGAGTCGACTTCCTCTGCCTAGCTCTCTTTCTTCTTAGGAGAGGGCTCGGTTTGCGGAGGAACGCTTCGGGGAATGCCAATGTTGCGGTGATAGGCACCTTTGACGTGCTGCGACTGCATCTCTCTTGCGCGGCGCAAGATGGCCGCCCCCTTGCGGATATGATCCTCCATGAAGTTGTCATAGACAAACTCCGAGCTCTTTTTGGTCTTGATGCCGGTGGGATCGAGCGGAAGATCCGAGATCAGCAGTAGCGCCCCTAGGGTGAACTTCCTGCGGTAGCTGGCGGCAAAGAGGGTGGCACACTCCATCTCGATCGCCTGCGCTTTGATCTCTTTGAGGCGATTTTTGAAATCGTGATTGAACTCCCAGAAACGCATATTGGTGGTGAAGGTGATGCCGATATGATAGAGCGCCTTCTCAAGCTCCAGCACGTCGGTTACCGCCTTCTGCATCAGAAAGTTGGCGAGAGCCGGTACCTCTGGAGGAAAGTAGAAATCGGAGGTGCCCTCACCCCGGATGCTGGCCACCGGTACCAGATAGTCGCCCACCTGGTAGCGGCGGCGCAATCCCCCACACATTCCCAGAAGCAGGCTGGCCTTGACCGGCAAAAAGGAGCAGAGATCGACCACCAGCGCCGCAGCGGGCGAGCCGATCTTGAAATCGAGTATAGAGAGATCATGCTCACGACTGTGGGCCAACTTGAACATCGATCCCTCGATCACCTCTCCGCCAAATAGCTTGGTGAAACAGTCGACGTAGCGGGGGAAGTTGGTCAGCAGAAGATTCGAGGAGAACTGCTCGGCAGGGCAGCCAGAGTAGCGCTCGAGCGTCTCGAGGGCAAACTGCTTCTCGTGGATATCGGGTTGCAACATGATCTGAGCTCTCCTGTTCTACTTTTCAAGAAAACAGTTCTGGAAATCATTTTTCCATTTGATCACCATCATAGCACAACTTTTCCTCTCTACCAAGGAGAGCATCGTGACCGCCATTCTTCCCGCATTGATTTCGAGTAGTACGATCTCCTCTACCACCCCGAAGGGGCCCAGTCGTATCAGATCGGCCTGGAACTGGTTTAGAGGACATATTGTGGGCCCCATCGACCTAGGCACCCGCTGTGGCATTGTGGCTCTTGCTATTGCAGGCTTTGTGCTCTCTTTGCTGGTGGGTAACCTCCCTCTCGCTGCGCTCTTTGCTGCGGTAGCCATGGGTACTACCCTCTCGATTCTACTTTCACTGCTGCCTGCAGTGAAGCAGGCTGGGGAGAAGGGCTCTTCGACAGAGGAGAAGCTGGAAAAGACGGGAGAAAAGCTCAGCGCCACTGCGGAGGAGCTGGAAGGCACCAGCGAAGACCTAAGCAAAACCAGCGAGGAGCTGGAGGAGCAGGTGACAACGCTCACCACTCAGGTGACAGAGCAGAAACGACTCCTCGGTGAAGCAGAAACGCAGCTCACCACCTTTATCTCGGGCAATGAGAAGTTTGTCGAATCTCTATTGGGGCTGAACGAGACCGATAGCTCGCTCAAAGAGACCGCTCACACTTTCGAAGAGCTGGTACAGAAGGTAAAGGAGCATTTTGAGCTCTTTGAAAAAGCAAAGAATGGGGAGCAGGAACGCGAAATGATCGAAAGACTCACTCTCTTACATGCAGAGATGAAAAATGATCGGGAAGCTCTCGAGCTATTAAAAAAACAGCTTGATTTTACAAGAAGACAGTTTGAGTCCACTAACACTAAGCTGGCAAGCAATGTGGACCGGATGAGCGATGTCCTCGATCAGTCTGCTCAAGCGACCAAGAGCGGCTCTTCTTTGCCAAAAAACAGCACTCCCTCTAACCTCGGACGGAAAGCAACAACCGCAACAGGGAAATAAGATCCATGGCACAGGTAAGCACCGGAGATGTACGTGGCGGCGCCAAGGTAGAGGTGGACGGAGAGCCCTACACCGTCGTGAGTAACGAGTTTGTGAAACCTGGCAAGGGTCAGCCATTCAACCGCATTAGACTGAAGCATCTGCGAACAGGAAGGGTTGTAGAGCGCACCTTCAAATCAGGCGAAAAGCTCGATCTTGCCGATGTGGAGGAGTCGAAGATGCGCATGCTCTACAAAGAGTCCGACAGCGTCGTCTTCATGGATGACAATACTTTTGATCAGATCTCCATCTCCCTGGGAATTCTAGGCGATAAGGTGCAGTGGCTGATGGAGGAGGTGCTCTACGATGTCACCTTCTACAAAGGAGAGCCGATCGATGTGGCGCCTCCCATCTTCATGGAGATGAAGATCACCGAAACATCCCCTGGCGCGCGCGGTGACACCGCATCGGGCCGTGTCCTCAAGCCAGCTGTGACCGAGACCGGAGCCAAAATTCAGATTCCGATCTTTGTTGACGAAGGGGAAAAAATTAAAGTAGACACAAGAACCGGTGAATACGTTAGCCGCGTCTAAATTCTCTCATCTGCGAGAACGGGCTGCCATGCTGCAGCGGGCGCGCCGCTTCTTTGATGAGCGCGGCCTCATCGAGGTGGACACCCCCGCTCTCAGCCAGGCGGCTCCTATCGACCGGCACATCGATGTGATGCAAGTGGAGGTAACCTCCGGTGTTACCGGCTATCTGCACACCTCGCCTGAGTATACGATGAAGCGGCTTCTTGCCGCCGGCGCTCCCGACATCTATTACCTAGGTCACGCCTTCCGTCAGGACGAATCGGGGCCTCTGCACAACCCCGAATTCACCATGGCAGAATGGTACCGCCTCGGCTTCTCGTTTGAGGAGATGATCGAGGAGACGCTACAGTTCTGCCACCTCTTCTTGGGAGAGCAGCCCTCTCGCATAATTTCTTACCAAGAGGCGTGGCAGCTCTATGCGGGCGAAGATCCCTTCGCACTCTCGGATGAAGCGCTGCGAGAATTTATAAAAAAACATATAGATGGACTCAGCAGCAGCCTGCTGCTCTCCGACCGCGATACTCTTCTTCAGATGGGGGTCAGTCTGCTGATCGAGCCAAAACTGGGCAACGAAGAGATCACCGTTTTCTACGGCTTTCCCGCCTCTCAGGCGGCACTGGCGAGGACTGTAGGTGACCGAGCCCAGCGCTTCGAGCTCTACTACCGCGGCATCGAACTGGCCAATGGCTACGAAGAGCTCTCTGATGCGGCCGAACAGAAGCGACGCTTCACCAAGGCACTTGCTGACCGCAATCTCGCAGGCAGAGCGCCGCTACCCATCGACTACCGCTTTCTCGCTGCCCTTGAAGAGGGGCTGCCCCCCTGCTGCGGCGTGGCAGTGGGCTTTGACCGCCTGCTGCAGCTACAGCTAGGCACCGACACACTGGCCGAGGTGATTCCCTTCGCCTGGACCGAGGTTTAGCTTAAGGCCATTTCTGAACAATCGGGTAACGCCTTCCGACATGTAAAGCACGCGGGCTGACCCGCACGCCTGGAGGCGACTGCCTTCTTTTGAATTCGGCACGCTGCACGCGCCGAGCGATCTGCAATACCAAATCGTAAGAGGCGCCTGTGGTGGCGACAATCTCTTCTAAGGATAGAAATTTTTCGATGTAACCTTCGAGTATGCGATCCATCAGCGCATAGGGGGGAAGATCCTGCTCGTCAACCTGCCCAACGCGCAGCTCGGCAGTGGCTGGTCTTTCCAGAATCGATTGCGGGATCAGCTGACGCTCGCGATTGAGCCAGTGGCAGAGCTGGTAGACCTTCACCTTGAATAGATCGGCAATCGGCGCCATTGCGCCGCAGAGATCACCATAGAGAGTGCAGTAGCCCACCGCCAGCTCGCTCTTGTTGCTGGTGGCCAGCAGCAGATAGTCCAGTTTGTTGGAGAGCGCCATCAGCAGAAGAGCTCGCAGACGCGCCTGCAAGTTCTCCTCGGTCACTCCCATCTCCTCCCATTGATCGCCCTGGTGACCCACCATCGGCTCTAAGGTATCGATGACTGATGCGTAGGTGGGGGTGATCACCGCCTCTTCCAGGCGAAAGCCAATTCGTTTCGCCAGCTCCCGCGCATCGTCAAGACTCTGCTGTGATGTGATCCAAGAGGGCAGCATGATGCCCAGAAGATTTTCTTTTCCCACAGCCTCGGCTGCAATAGCCGCCACAAGAGCCGAATCGACTCCACCGGAGACCCCCAGGCAGACCTTTTCCTGTCCCTGCTTGTGGCAGTAGTCCCGTAATCCCAGTACCAGCGCCTGGTAAAGATCGCTCATCTCCTCGCGCACTGGCAGCTTTTTCACTGCTGCATCGGTCTCAACCAGCATCAGCTCTTCGCTAAAGCCGGCAGCCTGCTGCCGCAGCTGACCCGCAGCATCGACAAAAAGAGAGTAGCCATCGAAGAGAAGATCGTCATTGCCACCCACCTGGCATACCAGCAGCAGAGGCACTTTCACTGCCAGAGCCGCTTGGGTAGCGACCCTCTCCCGCGTTGCTCCCCGACCGATTCTGTAGGGCGAGGCGGAGAGATTGATCAGCAGATCCAGCTTCTCATTTGCCAAATCGGCAACAGGATCGATCTCATAGCGTACACCTTCGGTCTCACCCGCATGGTACCAGATATCTTCACAGATCAGCACGCCGACGCGCTGACCAGCAATCTGCCACACCACATTTTCGCTGCCTGGAGTAAAATAACGTTTTTCATTGAACACATCGTAGGTGGGCAGCAGCTGTTTGTCGTAGTAACCCAGAATCTTTCCCTCGCCCAGCAGCGCCGCGCTGTTGCGCAGGGTGCCCCCCATGCGGCGCGCTAGCCCCACCACAGCAAAGATGCCGCGGCAAGCCTTGCCAAGCTGCGCGAGATGGGCCTCCATCTCTTCGACAAATCCCTGATGCAGCAACAGGTCGCGCGGCGGGTAGCCGCAGAGCGCTAGTTCGCTTGTCACCACCAGATGAGCGCCCGCTTCTCTGCCGTGCTCGATCGCATGCAAAATTTTGTCTCGATTGCCCTTGAGATCGCCCACTATGGGATTGAGCTGAGCCGCTAATAGCTTCATCCAGATTCTGTCCCCTGTCAAAACCTCATTAACGATTTTGAATTTTAAAACTGCAACAGCTCAGATGGTGTGGCAGCTCTAGCAGTCAACTCTATCGATTGCTAAAAACAGAGAAAGTCGCTATCCTGAGCCCTGTTCACCCATGAGGATATCCATGAGCGCTACCACCACCAAAGGCAAACTCAAGATCCACACAGAAAACATTCTACCCATCCTGAAGAGATGGCTCTACTCCGATCGCGAGATCTTTGTACGCGAGCTGGTGGCCAACAGCTGCGACGCCCTAACCAAACTAAAAATTCTTGCCAGCGAAGGAGCTGCCAGCCTGTCGGAAGGGCCCGAACTACGCATCGACCTGATTGTCGATGAAACAGCGCGCACCCTCACTGTGCGCGACACAGGCCTTGGCATGACAGCCGAAGAGGTCGAGACCTATATTGCGCAGTTAGCCTTTTCGGGCGCGGAAGAGTTTGCGAAGCGCTGTAAAGGTGGAAATGAAGAGGCGATCATCGGCCATTTTGGTCTCGGCTTCTATTCCGCCTACATGGTAGCGAAGCTAGTCGAGCTGCGCTCGCTCTCTTACAAAGAGGGAGCCGATGGGGTCTACTGGAGCTGCGATGGGGGCGCCGATTACGAGATCCGTCCCGAAGAGGGGCTGTTGCGCGGTACCGAAGTGGTGCTGCATATCGACGATGAGAGCCATGAATATCTCAAGCCCTCAACTCTGCGCACCATCTTGCGCCGCTACTGCCGCTTCCTTCCCTTCCCCATCTATCTCAATGGCGATCGGATCAACGCCGAAGAGCCGCTTTTCGCAAAAGCTGCAAGCGACTGCACCGATGCAGACTATCTCCAGTTTTACCGCTCTCTCTATCCTCTCGAACCCGATCCTGTCTTCTGGCTGCAGCTGAATGTGGACTACCCCTTCCAGATGCGGGGCATTCTCTATTTCCCGCAGGTGACCAAAAGACTGGACTGGACCCGCTCTGAGCTGCAGCTCTTCTGCAACCGCGTCTTTGTCTCTGATCAGTGCAAAGAGCTGCTGCCCGACTATCTGGGAGTGCTACGCGGCGCCATCGATAGCAGCGACATCCCCCTGAACGTCTCGCGCAGTACGCTGCAGATGGATCCCATCGTGCGTCAGCTCTCGAGTCACATCTCCAAAAAGGTGTGCGACCGCCTGCAGAGTCTCTTTCTGAACGAGCGTGAGCGGTTCCTCGCCGCCTGGCCACAGATTGAGTGGCTGGTGAAGCTGGGCTGCCTGCAAGATGAAAAATTCTTCGAAAGAGCGCGCCAGTTCCTGGTCTGGAAAAGCTCTGAGGGCGACTGGCTGACGATCGACGAAGCGGCTGAGAAGGCAAAATCGCGCGCTGTGGCGAAAGAGAGCCTCTTCTACAGCAGCGGCGAAGAGACTCAGAAGCATCTCATCGAACTCTACAAAGAGCGAGGAATCGAGGTGCTGATCAGCAGCAATCCCATCGACTCTCCCCTCTTTAGCTTTCTGGAGGGGAAGCTGAAACCCATCAAATTTGCCAGGGTCGATGGCGCTCTCGATGACGCCCTTCTCGACAAAGAGAAGGAGAACACCCTCCTCGACACCGAGGGCAAAACCGAATCGGTAAGGCTGGAAGAGTTGGCAAAACGCTGCCTACCTGATCTGAAGATCGAGGCGAAAGCGCTGGGCAGTAGCCAGCTCTCCGCTCTCTGGATGGTGGAGGAGCAGGATCGCAGAATGGCTGAGATGATGGCTCTGACCCAGCGCGAAGGGGCTGCTTTCGAGCCCGAAAAGAGCCTCGTGCTGAATACGCTCTCTCCGCTGGTGCGCAAAGCGCTTGCGCTGCGCGATAGCAATCTTCCGCTAGCGACCCAGCTACTCAAGCAGATCTACCAGATGGCCCGCCTGCAAGCAGGTGCCTTGCCACAAGATGAAGCGCAGCAGCTAGCTAGGGGGACTGAAGCGCTTCTACAGGAGCTGCTCTCAACTATGGGCCCCTAGAAAAGGAGAACCTCTCGAGCACCAGACCACCTCGTCCGATCGTCTCGAGATGCAGCCCCTTTTCATCCAGAACTAGCGAAAAAAAGTGATTCCACGATTGTGCTTCGGCGAGATACCACCTCTTGTCTAAAGAGGTGGGAGTTCGCGGCTTCACTCCCCAGCAGCCATCGCCCAGATAGACAATCCCCCGCACTGGATCGATCTCTTCGGCACATATTGGATAGGTCCGTTTGTAGGTGTGGTTGTGGTGCTCGAAGGCCACTTTCACCCCATGCTCTTCAAACAGCGGGCACCAGAAGGAGCGGATGGCTTTAGAGACGCCATGGTTGAAAGAGTAGACAGCGGGATAGGCAGAGCGGTGATAGACAGGCACCTTCCAGGGTATCTCTCTGCGCCCTTCGAACGCCTGCTTCAGCCAAAGAGTCTGTGCTCCTGCAACGGGATGAGTGTGTTCTGAATCGAGCAGCAGAAACGAGAGATAGTTACCGCAATCGAGCGTTCGGTAGGACTGGAGCGGCACCTGCTCTTCCGGAAAGGGAAAGAATTGGTAGAAGAGAGGCGCTCCCTTCCCCACCTCTTGATGCTCCCAATTGTTGAGGTCGTGGTTGCCCAGCACCACCACCATCGGAATCAGATGGCCATCCTCTCCACGCATCGAGCGGGTCCATTCGGCAAAAAAGGCGACCCACTTTTCTAGTTCGCGATAGGGCCTCACAAAGAGACGCATCCTCCTGCCGCTGTAGGCTAAATCGCCACCTAGCAGCACAAAATCGGGCTCTTCTCGCGCCGCCAGCTCGTTCATCTCGCGCAGCAGCTCGATCTTGCCGCAGCAATCTCCCCCCAACACCACCCGTAGCGGCCTTGATAGCTCTTCGGGGAGGGTATGGAACCGCTCAATAGCGGGAAAACGCCCCACCATCAGCTCATACTCCTCTCCCGCAGCCAGCCCCTCTAGCTCGACCCTCTGCAGAAAGAGCCCCCCATCTAGGTGGGTGGCACTCCCCGAGACCCCCTGCCACTCCTCTCTGTCACCCAAAGTTCTGGCCAGGGTGCGATACTGTACCCAAGCGGCATCCTCCCCCTCCGTCAGCCACTGCACCACCATCGTATGGCAGGGGTCGTTGCGCCAGGTGAGGTAGAGTAGGGAAGCACCCCCTACTGGGCTACAGTAAGGGGTCATCTGATACACCCTAACACTCGCACACCCAGACACTTGTGCCAACATCACCAGACAAGCCGATGCTATCCAGCTCAGACATAAACGGATACAACAACGACTCTTCATATTCCTCTCCAAAGCGCTTCATTGTAAGAGCCTTAAATTTTTTTAACAAGAGCTCTGTATTTTAAAGATATTTTGTATTAAAATTAATATGGATTTAACAATTATGGAGCAAAACTCACCATGTCTCACCAAACCGTTAGTGTTGACGAAACCCGAGATTTCAGCCTCTACAACAATAAAGCGCCTATCGACTTGCAGAACGCAAGGCTCGATGCTGCTAGCATACAACAGAAGATGAAGCTGAAGATCACCCCTCTTGCCAATCAGCTGATGGTGCTGATCTTTGATCGCGATTCCAATGGTAAAACGGCGCTGGCAGGGCTCTCTCATTCATCTTGCAACAGCACGCTGAGCATACAAAATCTTACAGATCTGGTTGTTGAGCAGGACAGGGTCATCCTGATGGGAGATCAGGGGACACAAGTGCAGGTCAATCTCACCGATCAGAATCAAGTGCTGCTCGCGAAAAAAATCATCGACCTAGCCAACGAAATCCTTCTAGGCCTACCTCAGGCAGCCACCGTCTCTGGGGTTCCGTTTCAGCCCCAGCCACCCTTTGTCCCTGGTCCAGTTCCTGGCCCAGTCTATCCATCCCTCCTGCCACAGGTACTCGCAGCCAATGAAGACATGGCTAGAAACCTTGACTGGCTCACAAACCAAAACTATGGACTTGGTAATGAGCTCATGACTGCCAGACAGGAGATCGAAGCTCTTCGCAAGCAGATCGACAACAGGATGAAAGAAAAAGAAATTGACGAGGCAAGTCGCAAACTGATGCCGCTGGCACAAGGATTTGCTAAGCAGATCGACATGGTTGGCGCGATGATCAGCAAAGCTACAGAGCTAAAGCAGAAGGCTGGTCTTGACGAAGAAGCTGATAAAAAATTGTTTTGCGTCCAACTGAATCAGTTTGTCAAAAATGCTGAGAAACGCCTGGAGAACATCTACGAAGAGAATCGTAAAGAGCTGCAACAATCCGAAGATGAGGCGAGAAGGCAGAGCCTGCCTAACGCAAACGCGACAAGCTCGACAGTAGTAGACTACGATAGTAGTCAACCATCCCCTTCCCAAGAAGGGGATGCGAAGATCTTCAAACTCATCGAGGAGATAAAAGAGGGGGGATCGGAGATCAGTAATGATGAGCTAGTTAGGTATGCTGCTGACAATCGAGCACCATCTCCTCCTGTAGAAGAGTATAATTATGATGAGCAATCACCACCTTCTCCTGTAGAAGAGTATAATTATGATAAGCAATCACCACCTTCTCCTGTAGAAGAAGGACAAGAAGTAGCCAACGAGTAATAGCCTCTTCGTCTGCTCTCAGAAGTCTCTCTCAACGGTTACTTCTGGGGCGGTTACTTCTCGGGAGTGAAGTCGACCCGCTTACCCTCTTCGGTTGCTGCCTGATCGGGAGTGGTTTCGGTGGTGGGCTGCACATCAGTGATGGCAGCAGTGAGCACCTCGATACGGCTAACGCCATCCACCATCTTCAGCACCACAGTCTTTTCCTGTAGCTTCACCACAGTTCCCACAATGCCCATAGCGGTAACGCGGTCGCCTTTTTTAAGCGCGCTGCGCTGCTGCTCCATCGCTTTACGACGCTTCTGTTCGGGGCGCCAGAGGATGAAGTAGAAGAAGATGATCGCCATACCGATCATCACAAGAGTCTGCATGAAGTTCTGCTGAGGCAGCGCAGGCGCTGCATCGGCTAGCAGAATGGGAAGGGATAAGTGCACCATAAAATTTTACTAACCTCTAGAAACAACAGCTCCAGTTTCTCCGATTTTGATGAAAAGAGCAAGATTCTCGAGATGGCGGGTGTGAGGGAACTGATCGATCGGCTGTAGCTGCAGCAGGCGGTAGCCAGCTGCTGCAATCTGCAGAGCATCGCGCAGCTGCGTGGCGGGGTTGCAGGATATATATAAAATCTTTTCTGGAGAGATACGTAGCAGCTCCTCTAGCGCAGCGGGTGCCAGCCCTACGCGGGGAGGATCGACCAGCACCGCATCGGGGGCCTCACCCTTCATTTCTACCAGCAGCGAGGCGACATCGCCTGCATGAATGCGCGCATTGGTGATGCCATTGAGGGCTATGTTTTCCTCAGCATCCAGCACCGCTTCGGGCTGCAGTTCGATCCCCACCACCTCTTTGACAAGAGCGCTTAGGCTAAGGCCAAAGGTGAAGGTGCCGCAATAAAGATCCCACAACCTATCAGAGGGCTTTAGTGCTAGCATCCTGGCCGCCTCACCCACCATTCTCTCTGCCTGCAGCGGGTGGGGCTGAAAGAAGGAGGAGGGGCTGATTTTGCAATGCAGGAGCGCTCTGCCTGTGATGGGGGGCAGCTCGAGAATCTCATCGAGATGTTTGGGGCCTGCCAGATGCATCTCGAACATCTCTGTCGGCTGCCCTTTCAGCGCCTGATGAATACGCAGAAAGATCGCTGTAGTAGGTCCTAGCACCTCCTGCACAGCCAGCACAAACTGGTCCATCTGATCGCGCGAGAGGGCGTAAAGAGGATCTCCAGAGACTGTCAGCATCACCAGAGAGCAGCCTGTTCGCGAGCTAGCGCGCAGCGTGAGAGTGCGCAGCGAGCCGGTTGCTTTGCGTAAGTGAAATGCCTCAAGGCCGCTTCTCTCCCACCACTCTCTCATACGCTCTAGCAGCTCTGCCGCTTTGCGTGGGCCAATGTGGCACTCTGTCAGACTGACCACCTTGCCACGCGCCCCCCTGCCCAGTAGGCCTAGAAAGCGCTTGCCGGCGCGATCCTGTGAAAAGGTGAACTCCATCTTGCCGCGGTAGTGCCACGGCTCTTCCGCTGGCAGAATCGGCAGCAAACAGGCTTCGGGAAAAGGAGTGAAGAGAGTGCGAATCTCGTCTTCTTTAGAGTGGAGCTGCTCTTGATAAGAAATGTGTTGAAATGAGCAGCCACCGCAGATTCCTACGTGAATGCAACGAGCGGGAGAGATAACAAGTGGGGAGCTAACTTCCATGGCAAGCAGTATAGGACATACTGGCTCAATTCAGCGCATAAAAATAGAAGAGCGGCCTTGTGGGGCCGCTCTTCACTCTAGCGCCTCAAATCAGACGATTCGAATTGACTATTTTTTCTTGCGAGATTTTGCTCTTTTTTTCGGAGCTGCTCTCTTGTGTACTTTTTTCTTGGCTGTCTTCTTGGCAGCTTTTGCCTTACCAGCTCGTTTAGGAGCTTTCTTGCCAGAAGCTTTGGTCTTTTTCAGTAGGCCAGTTTTTTCTGCCGCGATAGACTCTTTGCGGAAGAGCTTAGCCACCTTCTCGAAACGAATCGAGTGTGTACGAGCTCGCTGCGCTGCTGCGCGGTTACCGCCAGCTACTTTCTCGAGATCTTTCATGATCTCGCAGAGTAGCATGTTCATTCTGTCCATAGAGTCTTTGAGTGCCATAATGATTTCCCCCCAAGGTTATCGATAGTTTGGCTATCTAACCATCTCCATAGGCACTAGCGCTCTATCTAGCAACTGTTTTTTTTATTTTTAGCAGAGAATCCACAAAAAACTGAAAATTTCTCTCAGAAATGGACACTATTTTTGGTCAAAAAAAAAGCCCCAACCTTGTGGTCGGGGCGGAAGAAAAACTTGGCGACGTCCTACTCTCCCACACTCTTGTGTGCAGTACCATCGGCGATGAGGGGCTTGACTTCTGAGTTCGGGATGGGATCAGGTATTTCCCCCTCTCTATTGCCACCAAGCAAAAATCGTTG
>DAHXNQ010000071.1 GCA_027365315.1 Rhabdochlamydiaceae bacterium
CGCTTGTTTTTACGCCGCACTCCTCAAGGTGTTTCGTCTCTTTGGGGCCGAAGGCATCAGCTGCGATCTCGTCTTCGCTTGGATTCCTCTTTGTCGTAGTCCGGTCTAATGGGCGGCTTCGCCGCACCACCAATGGGCCGCCTCCGGCGGCCCGCCGCTTTCAGCGGCGTAGGCAGCTGCGGCAGAGCCGCTCATTTAGGCCGAGCTCCAGCAAAGAGCCCTCGAAGCGAAGACGAAGGGAGTGGCCTGGCCCCTCCCGTGAAGCGCCCTGTAAAAGAATAGAGCTTCCAGAACGGAGCGAGGAGGGAGGAGGGATAGATAGCGCCCCCGCGAAAACAGCTCAAAGTTGCGGAGCGGGGGCGCTAGATGCCGCCCACAGCAAGTCATCATCGCTTGGCTTTTACGCGTCGACGCCTCAAGGCAGGCTAAAGAAGGCGGGAGATGCGAGATCGCGAGCGTCCTGTCGTCGCGCCGGGTAGTGCTGTGCACACCCGGACGACAAAGGTGGATCCATTGCAGCCGGATTCGGTCCATTTTTACAAAATCAGTTTGTTTGGGGCTGCCAAAATCTACCTCTCTAACATGAGCTCGCAAGGCGAGCTCATGTTAAGGTTCGCCGGCCAGCTTGACGTTGGTCCAGAGATCGGCGATGACGCGGGTGGGGATCGACTTGTTTACGAGATAGGTGGGGCGGTTTTCGTAGGTGGAGGTGCGCATGTGCTTCTCGAAGAATTCATTGCCAGGGAAGAGGTCGATCGCCTCTTCGCAGGAGGAGAAGAAGCTATACTCTTCGACGTTGGTGCGGATCGATTCTGGCTCAAACATGAAGTTGATGAACTGGTAGACCAGCTCTTCGCGATTGCTAGCTTCGGGAATGGCGAAGTTTTCGATGGTGATGAAACTGCCCTCCTCGGGGACCAGAAAGCCGATATAGTCGAGGCTACGCATGGTGCGGGCAATGTAGGAGCTGGTGCAGACGGCGATGGCGCAGTTTTTGGTGGCGAGGAGGTAATCTCCTCGGAAGTCGGCGTAGGCTTCGACAAACCGCTTCTGCTCGATGAGGAGATTCTGGATGCCGGTGATCTGCTCCTGGTTGAACTCTCCTACCGGTCCATAGAGATAAAAGCCAGCCAGCGAGACTGCATCGATAGGATCGTTGGTCATGGCGATGCGATAGTTCATCTGGCTGGGGTTGAAGATGAGATCCCATGAGGCGTGGGGATGAGAGCTTCCGAAGAAGTTTTTGTTGTACCCCAACCCATAGACCTCCCAGAGGTAGGGGACAGAGTAGCTGTTGTCGGGATCGAATTTGCGGTTCAGGAGGAGGGGATGGATCTTGGAGCAGAGCTTCAACTTGGAGTGGTCTAGTCGCTTCAGTAGTCCCTCTTTGCGCATGGTGTCGACAGCGTAGTCGGAGGGGATGATCATGTCGTAGCCCCTACCGCCGGTGGCGCGCATCTTGACCATCAGTTCTTCATTCGAGGCGTAGTAGTTGAGGTAGACCTTGATGCCGGTCTTCTTTTCAAACTGCCGGATCAATTCGGGTTCGAGGATATCTCCCCAGGTAAAGACGCTGATCGATGTGGGCTCGAGCTCGTCGCGCTCGAAGGTGGGTAGGTGGAGAAGCAGCGCCAGCATGCCTGACCAGAAGAGCAGGATGAGAAGGCGGATGAGGGGGAATTTCCATGATTTCATTAAAAGATCCTCGTCTTGGTTCTCAGAGAGAAGAAGATCAAGACAAATGTACTACTTAGCACCAGTAGTAGGGTGGAGAGAGCGTTGACCACAGGAGAGACTCCAATGCGGATCATCGAGAAGATGTAGAGCGAAAGGGTCTGCGACGAGCTACCGGCGCAGAAGTAGGAGAGGATGAAGTCGTCGAATGAGATCACAAAGACCAGCAGACTGACTGCGATGATGGTGGGTGTCAGCAGTGGTAAAATGATCTTACGGAAGGTCTGTAGCGAGGTTGCCCCCAGATCGAGTGAGGCTTCGGTGAGGCGCGCATCGAGCTCTTGGTACTTGGCGTAGAGGATGGGGATGACAAATCCTAGCCCCAGCACTGAGTGGGCGATGATAAGAGTGGTGAAGCCCAGCGGCACACCGGAGAAGGTGAAGAAGCCGAGCAGGCTGACAGCTAGCACCGTTTCGGGAATGACCAGGTTGCCGTAGAAGAAGGCAAGCCAGCGATCGACGCGGCTCTCTTGGAAGGCCCAGAAGAGCAGCAGCACCCCCAGCAGTAGGCTGATGGCGGTAGAGGAGACCGCCACGATGATCGAGTTCTGAAATGATTCCCAGAGAAAAGGAGAGTGAAACAGCTCTTGGTACCAGTGCCAGGTAAACTCTTTCCAGGGGGCGGGAAATCGTTCGGTGTTGAAGGAGAAGACTACCAGTACCACCAGTGGCACGTAGAGAAACATGTAGACTAGGCCGACGAAGGGTAGCTGCCAGAGACGCGAAAGTTTCATGATCGCTCTCCTCCTCCAGGATCTAGGATGCGTTTTGTGACGCTATTGAGAAGCAGGATGGCCAGCAGTAGCACAGCTCCGGCCGCTACGGTGAAGGCAGCGCCATACTCTTCGGTCTGATCGCCCAGGACAAAGCGGGAGATGACGTTGCCCGCAAAGACCCACTTATCGCCCCCCATCAGCTCGGGAATGGCGAACTCTCCGAAGGAGGGGATGAAGACCAGAAAGATGCCGGAGCGGATGCCCCGCCCTGACAGGGGGATGATAACGCGGCGCACGGTGTGCCAGCTGCCCGCTCCCAGGTCGAGAGAGGCTTCGATCAGCTTGTGATCGAACCTTTCGAGAGAAGAATAGATAGGCAGTAGCATAAAGGGGAGGTAGTAGTAGAGCATCATCACCATGATGGAGGGGATGGTGTTGAGCAGATGCAGAGGCTGCTGTGTGAGGTGAAGCCAGGAGAGCAGCTGATTGATGATCCCTTCGCGCTCCAGCACAAAAAACCAGGCGTAGACATGGAGTAAGAAGTTGGTCCAGAAGGGAATAATCAGAAAAAAGAGCATCAGTCCGCTGTAGCGCCTACCGGGAAATGTCATGAAGTAGGCAAGGGGGTAGGCAACAAGCAGGCAGAGTGTAGTGTTGCTGAGTGCCAGCAGAAGAGAGGCTCCGATGACCTTGAGGTAGGTGGGGTCGAGAAAGTGCAGCAGCTTTTCCAGGGTGAATCCTATCCACTCGCCCGAAGAGGAAAAGCTGAGCAGACTAGAGACTACCATGGCGCCCAGCGGCAGGTAGAAGAAGAGCAGCTGCCACAGCAGAGTGGGCGAGCCCGCAAAGAAGGGAAAGTGGGAGCGAGAGGAGTTGGCTGTCTTCATTGTTGTAGCAGTACCACGTTCTCTTTTTGCCAGTAGAGGAGCACCTCGTTGTCGTAGTCGATCACCTGCTGGGGGAAGTGCTCTTCGTTCTGCTCGAACACCTGCAGCAGGGAGCCTTCCGCCACCTCGACGTTGTACTGGGTCGATCTGCCGTGGTAGACGATCGAGCGCACTGTTCCGCGTAGTCTGTTGGAGAAGCCCTCTACCTCTTTTTTGGTGATGAGGATCTTTTCGGGCCTGATGCTCATCAGGGCGGAGCTGCTCTCGGTCATCCAGGGCTTGCGGTGGGCAAGATCGATGGCAAAGCTACCCAAGCTTGGGATCTCGATGATGGGCTGGCTCTCTAGATCGCGCAGATGACCGCCCAGCAGGTTGGTGGTGCCCACAAATTTGGCTACGAAAGAGGTGAGGGGGAACTCATAGATCTCTTTGGGAGTGCCAATCTGTTCGATGCCCCCCTTGGGATTCATGATCGCCATCTGATCGGCCACCGTGAGAGCCTCAAACTGGTCGTGGGTGACGTAAATGAAGGTGGTCTTGAGTTTGTCCTGTAGATCGATCAGTTCGATCAGCATCTTCTCGCGCAGCTTAAAGTCGAGAGCGGCCAGGGGCTCATCCAGCAGCAGGACCGAGGGTTCGTTGACGATGGCTCTTGCTAGGGCGACGCGCTGCTGCTGACCCCCAGAAAGCTGTTTGGGAAATTTATGCAGGTGTTGTGATAGGTGAAACGATTCGGCCAATTTCTCCACCTTCTCCCGGATCACAGAGAGTGGCAGGCGCATCAAGCGGAGGCTGTAGGCGATGTTTTCGAAGACATTGAGATGGGGAAAGAGGGCGTAATTTTGAAACACCATCTTGAAGGGGCGGCGGTTGATCGGCCTATCGGTGATCTCCTCGCCATCCAGAAGGATTTTTCCAGAGTCTGGCCGATCTAGCCCTGCGATCAGCCGCAGCAGCGTGGTCTTGCCGCACCCGCTGGGGCCGAGTAGGGCAAAAAATTTACCCGCTGGAATCGTCAGGTCCACTCCATCTAGGATGGTGCCATCAGCTGTGGACTTCTTCAGCCCCTGGAGTTGGATACCCCGCATCGATTGTTCTCCTAAAAAAAGTGGATAACCTTCCTAGTTCTGGCTTTCGCAGCACGCATAGCGTAAGGCGGTAGATTGTACCCCCCATGTTATTTAAATCCATCCCATTCCGAGAAGTTTTTTAGGCTCTTTTTTAGTAAGGCCCACTCAGCACCCAAAGAAGTGCTGAGTGGTTATCTCACGCCAGGTGCGACTCTCTTTGTTGAGCCCCCATTCACATACAAAAAATTAATACGTCTTAACAAAAAGATCATTCAAGCTCTACAGTGATCAACTGAAGATTTTGAATGCCATGCATCTACTGCTGCTACTTCTCCTGTTTGTTGCCCCTCTACAGGCTAAAGGGCTTCCTCCCGCTGTAGCTCTAGATGATGGTTCAGCTCTTGTAGCTGAGCATGTCAATGTAGTCACGGGTGACCTGATCATTCAGCAGCTGGGCCTTCAAGTCCGAGGCGCCATACCACTAGCAGTTCCACGCAGCTACCACAACCGCCTCTACGACAAGTCAGAGGCGGGTTGGAAGGACTATCTCCACTGCAAACTGTTTCGAGGGGCGGGCAAGAAAAAGGAATCTCTGAAGAGATTCTTCGTGACCGATGCATCGGGCCTGCAGATAGAATTTCAGCTGATCCGCGACCGTCAGGCCAAGAAGATCCTGGACAGATGCGATCGCGGCAAGCATGCAAAGGGGATTCTCTGCTACGAACCTGCCCTGCCCGAGGGCTATAGCCGCGATGGAGGACGGCTGGGTCCACCAGATAGCCCCTATCGCATCAAACTGTTTTACGACCTGGACAACAAGAGTGTGGTGCTCGAGCTACCCGGTGGCGGCAAGAGAGTCTATACCTACCATCGCGAGAAGGCTGAAAAACGGCTCTACCTGCTGCGCGAAGAGAAGATGGCAAATGGCCATTCTCTGCACTTTGCCTATAGTGGTAGTGGCAAGTTGGAGGGGGTCATTCTCCGCAGTGCCGAGCGGGGGTGGGAGATCGCTAGCTATCGCATC
>DAHXNQ010000074.1 GCA_027365315.1 Rhabdochlamydiaceae bacterium
GGGAATGGCTCAGAAGGAGTTTCCTCAGATCTTCCCCTCTCCGGGATGGGTCGAACATGATGCAGGACAGATCTGGTCTTCGCAGGCTGGTGTAGTGACCGAGGTGTTGGCGCAGTGCGGCATCCCTCCGAAAGAGGTGCGGGCGATCGGCATCACCAATCAGAGAGAGACCACTGTGGTGTGGGATCGCAAGACGGGTAAACCCATTCACAACGCCATTGTCTGGCAAGATAGACGAACCACCGACATCTGCGAGGCATTAAAGGGTCGCGGAGCTGAAGCTATGGTGCGCAAGCGCACCGGTCTGCTGCTCGACCCCTACTTCTCGGGAACCAAGATCCACTGGATCTTGAAGAATGTAAAGGGAGCCCGCGAGAAGGCGGAGAGGGGCGAACTGGCCTTCGGCACGATCGATAGCTGGTCTGGAAACTGACTGGCGGTAAGGTGCATGTGACCGATGTGACCAACGCCTCGCGCACACTGCTAATGAATCTGAAGAGTCTCGATTGGGATGAGGAGATGCTGAAGCTGCTAGAAATCCCTCGCAGCATGCTACCAGAGATTCGAAGCTCGAGCGAACCCTACGACTCGTGCGATCCAGCTCTGTTTGGATCGACCATCCCGATTAGCGGCATGGCGGGCGATCAGCAGGCAGCTCTGATCGGCCAGTCCTGCTTCCAGAAAGGGATGGCCAAAAACACCTACGGTACCGGCTGCTTTCTGCTGATGAATGTGGGAGGCGAGATTGTCCACTCGCGCAACAACCTCATCACTACGGTGGCCTACCAGATTGGCAAAGAGCTGGCCTATGCCCTAGAGGGCAGCGTCTTCATTGCCGGGGCTGCTGTACAGTGGCTGCGCGACCAGATGAAGCTGATCCGCTCGGCGAGCGAGGTGGAGGCGCTAGCCCACTTTTTACTCCCCTCCACAAACCACCCGACACAGAATCATTCTCAAAAAATTGACTTCCGTCCTACAGTGGTCAGCTTCAGCAAAATGTTGAGATGACACCATGTGCCTATCAAACCTACTCCAGTGGATTGCAAGACCACTGTTTCCCCTCCTCATCTGCT
>DAHXNQ010000093.1 GCA_027365315.1 Rhabdochlamydiaceae bacterium
GCACGAGATTCAGGGGCGCACCAACCTAGGCGCTCCCACTCGTATCTCTCTGATGGGCAATGCCGGCGAGGTGGAGTATGAATATGCCGAAGATGGCGCCTGTCTTGCGCTGCATTCGCCTCGCTTTAGCGAAGAGGTGAAGGCGCGCACCACAACCGGCCTACCTCTAGCGCGTCGCAAAATCACTCCACTTGCCGATCAGTTTGAGGAGCTGCAGTACGATCTTCTGGGGCACCTCATCAGCGAGGCGCATCACAACTATCAGTTTGATGGATTAGACCGCTGCCTAGCACAGGATGAGAACCTCTTCTCCTATGAGGTAGTTGCACAAGGCTGGTCGGATCGCATAGACTGCGCCTAACCTTATTACTCCAACATCGTCTATGCAGAAAAAACAAGTTGTCATCATAGGTTCTGGCCCTGCTGGGTACACAGCCGCTATCTATGCCGCAAGGGCTAATCTTGCACCTCTCCTCTTTGCCGGGTTCCTTTCGGGCCCCGCTGGGGGTCAGCTGATGACCACCACTGAGGTGGAGAACTATCCCGGCTTTCCATCTGGAGTGACCGGCCCCGAGCTGATGGAGCTATTCCAGAAGCAGGCGGAGCGGTTTGGCACCGAGGTGGTGATGGAGGATGTGGAGAGCATCTCTCTAACGCGCCACCCCTTCTTGGTGAAGAGCAACTCGCTTGAGGTGGAGGCTCTCTCGGTGATCATCGCCACAGGCGCTACGGCCAAACGGCTGGATGTGCCGGGTGCCCGCGATGGCGAGTTCTGGCAGAAGGGGGTGACTGCCTGCGCTGTCTGCGATGGAGCAGCGCCGATTTTTCGTAATAAAGATTTATATGTATTTGGAGGCGGGGATACGGCGGTGGAGGAGGCGATCTTCCTGACTAAGTTTGGTCGGCGGGTCTATCTGGTTCACAGAAGAGATCAGCTGCGCGCTTCCAAGATCATGGCGGAGCGGGCGCTCTCTCATCCTAAGATCGAGATGGTCTGGAATCATACACTCGAGCGGGTTGGAGGGTCTGAAGTTGTTGAGTTTGTGGAGCTTAAAGATGTTGTTTCGGGTAAGGTAACACGCCGCGAGGCCGGGGGGGTCTTTTTTGCCATTGGCCACACTCCCAATACGCTCTTCTTGCAGGGGCAGGTGGCTATGGATCAGGCGGGCTATCTGAAGACAGAACCAAATAGCACTTACACCAGCGTTGAAGGACTTTTTGCTGCTGGAGATGTGCAGGATCATGTCTACAGACAGGCGGTAACAGCGGCTGGCAGTGGCTGCATGGCAGCTTTAGATGTTGAGAGGTGGCTGGCGGCCAAGGGGTTTTTGGTGGGAGAGGAGGCGTGAAGCGAGCTCTGGCTGCTATAGCAATTGTAGCAGCATCCTGTTTAGCCGCACTTGATCGTAAGCCGTGGCTGGGCGAGCCCTTTGTGGGGGAGGCGGAAGTCTCCTACACCTACTCATATTTTACGCAGCTTCATGGGGCCACGCCACCGCTGCGACATAGTCAGTTTGATGAAAATCTCGCTCTTAACCTTCCCTTCGTTCCCTGGCAATATTGGGAGATGGAGGTCGAGGCAGAAATGGCCTCTACATCGTATCTTGGATGGGGCTACCGCAGTCTGGCGCTGCAGCTGCGCTACCAATTTCTCGACGATGTGGTGGGGGATTGGATCAGCTGCACTGTGGGCGCCTATTATCGGAATGTCTCTTCTAGGATGCTCGAGGCGGTCACCACCATCTATCACGGTCAGCAGAACTTCGAGCTGAATTTTTCTCTAGGAAAGGAGTGGGCGAAGGGGCGATTTTGGCGCTATCGCACATTTCTGTTTGAGGGTGTAGGCTGCGCAACGGTGGGAGCTCCGTGGTCCTGGACTCGGCTTGCTGGTCAGCGCAACTTTCGCGATCTGGTGCAGATCTCGCTTTATCTCGACGGATACTTCGGATTTGGCAGTCAGAAGAGTGTGAAGCGGCTGCACTTTCACGGCTATGGGCCGATCGCTCACCGTAGTCTGTTAGCTGGCATTCAGCTGGATTGGAAGCCGATCTCCTCTAGCACTTTTGAGATTGCCTACTACCGCGTCTTCTGGGCGAGGTCATTTCCTGGGCAGTGGAACTTCTTTCAGCTGCGCTACATCTACTGGTTCTGAAGCGCCACTGCTGTAGCTGTGGCATGTTCTTGAGAATGGCTCATCGAAAGCAGGATGGTGATGCCGGCAAAACGGGAGGCAGCCTCACCTTGTAGCGCTACGGTGGGCCGGCCGTTTGCATCCGATCCAATGGCTATGTCGCGCCAGCCTAAACTAGAGCCAAATCCTACGCCGAGAGCCTTGGCCACTGCTTCCTTGGCCGCCCAGCGGGCTGCAAGGTGCGAGACTGCCTGCTTGCGTGCCAGGCAGTAGGCGGCCTCTTCATCGGTAAACAGCCTATCAAGAAAAGCTTTTCCCCATTTAGCATAGACAGAGGCGATCCGCTCGATCTCGATGATGTCAGTGCCGATGCCGATGACAGAGGACATTTTTTACAATTTGCTCCAGAGAGTTGCCATCCATTGTGCAATCTGTCACAATTTGGTGCTATGAATCGTCTAGCTTTATCACCCGTTCGTTGGATCGCCCTCTTTGGTATTCTTTGGACCCTGGTAGGGATGGGTCTGGTAGGGAAGGGAATAAAAATTCTACTTCCAGTAGATAGCGCCATCCTCTGGATTGCACTCAGTATGACAGTGGGCATTGCCAAGGGATGTTTTGTCCTGGCGAATGCTGTCGAGCGCGTCTCGCAGCGCCTTCTCTCGCTGGCTCCCCTGGTTCCCTTCCAGCAGGCGATTTCACTCCCTTACCTCGCCCTCATTCTGGGCATGGTGGGACTGGGGATTGTGCTGAAGCATTTTCCCATTCCACCTGCTTTGCATGGCAGCATCGACCTTGCTGTGGGCACCGCTCTCTTTGTCGGCGGCTACCTCTACATCCTGATCGCCCGCATCATCCGCCGCAAAGCCGCTACCACCGATCAGACCTAGCTTTCGCTACTTGTGATAGGGAGAGCCCCGCTCGATTTCGAAAGCGCGGTAGATCTGTTCGAGCAAAAGAAGGCGCGTCATCTGGTGGGTGAAGGTGAGGCGGGAAAGGCTAACCAGCCAGCGCGCCTGCTGCTTGATGGCGTGAGGGAGCCCCTCGGCACCGCCAATCACCAAATTGAGGCGGCAGCCCCCTTCGGCGAGAATTTGCAAAAATTTCTTTGAAAAAGCTTCGCTAGAGAGCAGCTCGCCCTCGGGGGAGAGGCAGATGATGGGCCAGTTCTCCTGCGCGAGCGCCTTGATGAGCGCGGAGTTGTCTGGAAGAAGCTGCCATTCGACTGTAAGGGTATACCGCAGCCGCTCTTCATATTCGGCTAGCGCTGCAAGGAGCCATGTTTCTTTTGTTTTACCGATCGAGTAGACTCGGATACGATGCATCGTTTTGCCGCCATAGTTTGGGATCCTAGTCCCGCTGTTTTTAACTGGAATCTCCCTTTTCTGGGCAGACCGATTCTTTGGTATGGGTTTCTCTTTGCCCTGGGTCTGCTGCTGGGCTATCGCAGTTTTCTCTTTTTTCTGAGGCGCGAGCCGGCTACCAAAGCGCGAGCGCTGGAGATTGCCGAGGCGACGGTGCTGCCTGCGGTGATGGGGATCCTGCTGGGGGCTCGACTAGGTGAAATTTTCTTTTATCAGAAGTTTCAGCACTTTGTGGCACATCCCGGCTCCATCATGGCTGTCTGGGAGGGGGGGCTAGCTAGCCATGGCGGGGTGGCAGGTCTTCTGATAGGCCTCGCCTATGTGACTCGCAAAAAGGGGCTCTCCTACCTCAATCTCATCGATCTACTCGCCTTCCCTTCGGCCGCTACAGCCACCTGCATCCGCTTGGGCAATTTGATGAATCAGGAGATTTTGGGGACAGCCACCTCGCTGCCCTGGGGTTTTCTCTTTCTTCACCCAGCCGGAGGCGGGGCGGTTGTCGCGCGCCATCCGGTTCAGCTCTATGAGGCGCTCTTCTATGCGCTGCTCTTTGTGGTGGGCTATACCGCCTCGAAACGAAACTGGCGCTTCTTTTCGCTGCCGGGCAGGCGCGCCGGCTTCTTGCTCTGCACCCTCTTCTCTTTCCGCTATCTGGTGGAGCTGGTGAAGGAGGAGCAGAGTCTTCTTGTGGAAGCGGGACAGCTTCCAGGAGGGCTGGATATGGCCCAGTACCTCAGTCTTCCTCTCATCCTTTTTGGCGCCCTTCTGATGTGGCTTGGCCATCGCTGGATCAGTGCTCCAGAGCAGTCCTAATCCTAAGTCACTTACAAAAAATGCCCTGTAAAACATGCGCGTAATGCAGAAATTTGCCTTGTAAAATATGCATCTAATGAAAGAAAATGGGGGTAGAGTCAGATATTGGAGAGGGAATGAAGAGGGATATTGAGGTCGATCTTCAGCGTTGGAAGGGGCTAAAAGGGCGTATGCCTCTGTTGCTGAGGGGGGCTCGGCAGGTGGGTAAAAGTTACATCGTTGAGAAATTTGGTAAGGAACAATTTGATGTCTATGTTTTGGTTAATTTTGAGCAGCATCCTGAGTATCGGCGCTGTTTCGATACCCTGGATCCTGTAAAAATTGTTGCTGCGATCGAGCTGCTGACAGGATTATCGATCGTTCCTGGAAAGACATTGCTCTTCTTGGATGAAATTCAGGAGTGTCCGCAGGCGATTGTCGCCATGCGTTACTTCAAAGAACAGATGCCTCATCTGCACCTCATCGGAGCGGGCTCTCTCTTGGAGTTTGTGCTGAACGACGCCGATTTTCGGATGCCTGTGGGTCGTGTGCAGTTTCTCTACCTTAGACCTCTCTCGTTTGGCGAATATCTAGAAGCTGCTGGTCATGGCAAGCTTAGAAATTATTTAGGGGGTCTCCAGATTGGAGATTTGATTGACGGGGTGATTCACGACAAGCTGCTCAATTTGGTGCGTGAGTACCTTGCCTTGGGTGGAATGCCGGCTGTGATAGCTGAATATCTTGAGAGTAAGAGCCTTCTACGTTGTCAGGAGATCCAATCGGATATTTTGCTCACGTTTCGCGGTGACTTTGGCAAGTATGCGCGTAGTGCTGAACATGGTTATCTTCAGACCATCTTTGATAAAGCTCCTGGACTCATCGCACAGTGGCTGAAGTATAGTAAACTGGATCCAGAGGCCTCAACGCGCTCGCTAAAAAACGCATTGCGGAAGCTGTGCGATGCCGGTTTGATCATTCCTGTCTACGCCACTTCGGGAGCAGGCCTACCCTTTGCGACGCATATGAATGAGAAGAAGCAGAAGCTGCTTTTTCTGGATGTGGGCTTGGTGAAGCGGGCCTGCCGCCTGGGTCTGGAGCTACTTTTTTCCGAGGATCTGATGCTGATTAACTCGGGAGCTCTGGCCGAGCAGTTTGTGGGACAGGAACTGCTTGCCTACATGGGCAAGGAGGAGGCGAATGCTCTCTTCTTTTGGGTCCGCGAGCACAAAAGCAGCGGGGCTGAAGTGGACTATCTGGTAGCTGTTGACTCTCAAATTGTACCAGTGGAGGTGAAAGCTGGCTCTATAGGTTCTCTTCGGTCGTTAAAGCTATTTCTGCAGGAACGAAAACTATCTTGGGGAGTGCGGATTTCTGAGTTGCCCTTTTCTCTATCTGATCAGGTGCTGTCGCTTCCTTTTTATCTTATTGAAGAGTTGCCGCGCCTGGCGAAACAGATGCCTCTGCGCTAGTATGTGAGCGCTGCCAGAGAGTGCGGATGTGGCGCAGCAGTAGGTCTGGCTGCTCTTCTCTTTCACTCAAGAGAAGTTCGCGGATGCGCTTTTCGTGAAAGGGGACAAGGGGGAGGCAGCTAGCGCATTCATTGAGAAAATCAGCAAGATCACTGATGGGCTGCATAGCCGCCTGCCAAAGTAGCCAGCGCTCCCATGTGGGGATGGTGGGAGGAAATAGCTCTCCATACCAGACAAGTCTAGCTGCTGTAGCGAGTGCTGGGGGTAGGGTGGTCAGGTAGGCACCGGGAGTGCTGAAAATCTGCTCCAGAGTATCTCTTGCGGCAATGAGGCGTGGATGTGAAGGGCTGAGGCGGATGAAGCGGCAGAGCATCTCTCCTTGCAGAGCCCATCTTTCAATTTTGTGAAGAGGGAGATGTGGCAGCAGATTTTGTAGCTGCTGTTTTAGCTCGCTGTAGGCGAGTAGCCACTTTCCAGCTGTCAGCTCCAGTAGAGCCTGTACAATCTGCTGATCTTCGCCGTCGATTTCATCGAAGGGGGTGGTCAGTTGGTCGATCTCGGAGGAGTAAGAGAGATGTCGCTGCAGACCCCAGATGAGGGTGGTGAGCTGATGCAGATCGAGCCTGATGCCATCGAGAGTGGCGATGCACTCCGAGAGCTTCAGGGCTAGATGCTGCGCATAGTAGTGGGGTTGGCGGTTGTATGGAGCCGACCAGCTTTCATAGCTGCGAAAGTTTTCGCGGATCATCACCTCGAGATCAACCGAGCCGTCGGAGCGTATGGCGCTCGCCTGCGCCTCGAGTTGCTGGAGGTAGAAGGAGCCTTTTTCCCAGACTCTTTTGAGTGCGGAG
>DAHXNQ010000099.1 GCA_027365315.1 Rhabdochlamydiaceae bacterium
GGCTTGCCAGCCGCTGTAGTGCTTCGCGAGGTATTGGCCTAGATAGTAGCGATCCCACTGGTGATCTTTGTCGAAAGAGGTGGGCATCTGTGGTGGGACGTAGCTGCGTGTGAGATGCAGTGGCTCTGCGCCATTGACGACAAGGTCTGTGCGCTGGAGGGCCAATTGGCCGCTGAGGGGGCTAACCAGACCACCGATCAGCTGCTCCTCATGGCTGAAGAGGGTGACGAGCTGCTCAGGTGTGGAGGGGAGGAGATCCTCTTTTTCTTCAGCATGCAGGGGAAGGAGAAGAAGAAGTGCGAGCAGAAAACGCATGAGAAGAACTCAGCAAAAGATTGAGTTCTAGAGCGTAAGATCGGATGGATTTTTTTAGCAACAGCACAGTCTCTCTAACAACATTGCTAGAGAGACTGGATTCAGTTTTATACTTACTCTTGAAATCTCACTCGAGCCGATTTGTGTTCTTCAAGCTCTGTGGGTGCTTCATATCGAATGATGGGTGTAAGGCCCTCTCTACTCTCTATGCTGAGAGTGGGATAGCGCCTGCATGCATCAGCCGCGATCTTGATTTTGACCAGTAATTTTGAACTGATATACACGTCTCTATCTTTTGCATCGATCAATGCTAATGAATACTCTAACCACTCGTCGATCGGCCTATCGCCTATCGTCTCCAGATGCGCAGCTTTCGCTGCATCCGCTTCTGCAAGGAGGTCGGTGCTGAGTTCTGCCATGAGCGCGGCTCTGGTTTCCTTAAGTTTGCTCACAATGTCGATTATCTCATTGAATTGCTCTCTCATCGGTGCAAGTATGGTTGGAAGTCCGCGTCGCGCGATCTTTTGCTGGATCTCCAGACATTGCTGAGTCAGAGCGGCAATCTCCTCTGTAAGCTCATTCTGTTTTCGGACAAATTCCTTTGCCCATTCCTGACCATTTTTTGCACGTCCATAGAGTTTTTTCAGATGAGACATCTTTACATAGCTCTTGCGACCATGTGCAACGTGGTATTCGTCGATATACTTAATTGCTATCGCGGCAGATGAAGGCGCATCTTGGTAAAGTTGTAGCTCTTGAATACAGGCGTTCAAGCGCTTCACGTTGGCGTCTAATTTGAGGAGTCCGCCGTTATCGCGAAGAATGCGTAAGTTTTTCTTTGCCACTGTCTTACAGTCGAGCACGCTCTGATCTATTTCATTGATCTTGTCTAGAAGCCCATTGATCTTCACTTCCAACTCTTGTAGGGTTTTGTAGGCCGCATCGATCCTAAGATCTTCTATTAGCTCTTGTGGTTTTGGGGAACTTTTTACCGGTCCTGCAACATCCATCACAATCCTCTATATTTAATTGGTTTGTATTAATTAAGAAAGCGTACTCCAGCGGGCTCGCCAGCTATTTTGTACCGAACGATGAAGTGGCAGCCTTTTTTTCCATTCTCTCTACCTATCCTGAGAGTGGGGTAGCGCCTGCATGCATCGACGGTATTCTTGATCTCGATGAGCATCCTTGAATTGATATCTGTCGCTAGTTTTTTCGAATCGATCGCTTTCAATGAGCTCTCTAACCACTCATCGACTGAGTTACTCCCTCTAAGTCTCAGATCCATAGCTGTTGCTGCATCTGCTTCTGTAAGAAGAGCATTACTTAAACTTGCGATGTAGCGGGCCCGTTCTTCTTTGTAGCCGCACAGATCGGCTACAATTTGATCGAGCTGCTTCGCAACCTCTTCGAACGTTTCTGGAAGGCCAGTAGCATCGATCTCTTGCTTCTTCACGAGACAGAGCTCTGCAAGGATGGCGATTTCCTGTTCAAGTTCGTCCCGTTTTCTATCGAAATCTGTCGCCCACTCTCTGCTAGTTGCTCTGCGTTCTATAAGTTTTTGAAGTTGGAGATATGTTGCATAGGGCTGGTAGGTTGCCTTGAGCTTTTCATCGAATTTCTCGGCCATCGCAATAGATGAGGGCTGATCTCGATAGGTCTGCTGCTCCTGAATGCAAGCGATTAAGCGGTGCACCTGATGATCCAGTTCGAGGAGCTCTTTATTGTCGGATAGGATCCTGCTCGCCCTCTCCTTGCAACTGACTATCTTCCTATCTATCGCATTGATCCTATCCATCTGCCCTTTAATCTCTCCGATCAAAGCTACGGAATGGGTGTGGACTGGGTTGATCTTGTTCATCTTAAATCTCCAGCAAAAACCGCACTCGAACCATTTTTTCTTCTTCAGGCTCTGTGGGCGCCCCATATCGAATGAGGGAGGTGAGACCATTTTCATCATCTATGCTAAGGGTTGAATAGCATAGGTATGCACCAACAGCCTCTTGGACTTCTGCCAATGTCTTGGAAACGATGCATCTCTCCAAGCTTTTCTGATCTATCTCTTCTAACTTCGCCTCTAACCAGGAGTCGATCCTATTGCTATTCTGATTCAGCATTTTCGCCGCTTCGGCTTCTGCAAGAATGACATTACTTAATTTTGCCAGAAGAACTGCCCGGTTTTCTTGGAGCATGCTGACATCCTTGACAGCTTGATCTAGCTCACTCGCTATCTCTTTGAGGCGAGCTGAAAGAGCGCTTTTTGCGATCTGTTCACGATCTTGGCAGCATTGATCCGTGAGCTTGGCAATCTGTAGTGTGAGTTCTTTCCGTTTGTGAGGGAAACGGGTAGCCCATTCTACGGCGTTTTCTGTGCGTTTACGGAGTTTGTCAAGATGACGCTGCGATGTATAGTCGGGACGACTCTCAGCCATGCTTAATTCCTGAATCAGTCTCTCTGCCATGGCATCGGATGATGCCTGATCGCGATAGGTCTGTAGTTCCTGCATAGAAGAGGCGAGCTCTTTTGCATGCTGATGCAGGTTGAGGAGTCCGCTGGAGCGAAGAAGTGATATATCGTTTTTTATAAGAGACTTAGAGCTCTTTATCTGCCCCTCTAGCTTTTTCATCTGGGCTGTGAGCTTTTCTATCTCCGCCTCTTTGGCCATCAGAGTGGTGCGGATTTTTTGGGTCTTATCGTTCGCTACAGTTTGGGGGGTTGGTTGGCGACGTACCAGAATAGTATTATTACTATACGCCCATGCTCCGACAGCGTTCATCACAACTCTCCATTTTAAGGTTTAACCATAATAACACATTCTTTAATTTTTTTAAACTTTTTTTTATAAACTATCATGTATTTGATTTTAAACGAGTTGCGCTAATTAACCGAAAGTTCCTGGTGATCAGAGATTTTAGGCAATCGAGGTTAAGGGAGGCATAAGCGCTCTTCTAGGAGAAGAGACTGCGCCTCCTGCGAGCTTTGCAGTCTTAGTCTGGAGCCGGGAGATGGCTCGCGGGGGGTATTGTTTTTAGAGGATGAGACCCTGTTAGGGGGAGGAGCTTCTAAGCAGGCTGCTGGTGCAGAATCCACTACATAGAATAGGTCTGATAATTGTGGTTATGTAGCTTTTTGGGGTGCGGCTAAGCTATGCCGAAGCAGCGGCGGTTTGGGGATGCAGCTGGGTAACGCTGAAGCGATGGCCAAGATGGTAGTAAATCTGCTGACCTGTTGTGGCTTTGCGGAACTTACTGAGGTCAAAACCGCGTTCGGAAAAATAGCAGAGCAGCTCCAACCGCTCCATCATTCTCTCCACTCGCTCCTCGTTGACCTTACCCGAATCGGGCAGCTGCCGGTTATAAAGCTCCAGGATCTCCTCTCGCAGGTTTAAGCTACTCAGATAGGTTATGACAGCCTTGCCCAGCGGACCAAAGGGTCGACGGCTGCTTTCCCACCTAGCCCATGGATAGGTATGGCGCAGCGCTAAATAGTTGGTTCGATTTGGAAAGAGACGCGGCATCGCAAACCAGCCGTCAATGGGAGTGACCCCTATCGAAATCTGCTTTCTCTGCTGATCCAGACCCCAATGAATCAATAAGTTGCTCTTGGTGCTATCGCATTGCCCCTGAACCACATCTCGAATCGCAATCAGTTGTAAAAGGCTGAATGGCACCACCTTTGCTGGCGAATCAGAAGCCTCGTCGAGAGAACTATGAGATTCGGTGATCCACTTCTGCAGTGAGCCTGGTCCCATATGCCCCATATGCAGGACAGCTTTTGTTGGCGGCACAAAACCAATCTCTAAAAGATGGGACAGATAGTTCTTGGCTTGGGCAGGAAGCTCGGCCCCCTCGGGAGAGTTCATGAACTGTCTAACCGCATCCTCAATATGGATACCGATGCGAGAGGAGACCTCTTCTGCAACCCGCCCCTCTGGTCCGTTGCAGCTTGTTTCGATCGATCCACCTAAGAGACGCAGAATAGGAAGCCTAGCAAAGATCCTTAGGATCACGCTCCAGATGCGCCTCAGTCTGCTTGGATTGTTGGCGCCACAAGCAGATTGGTCGCTCGGTTTATAGATGGCGAGTGACGTAGCATCTTCTACAACTTGATCTCTCGAGCCCGTGAGGGCTCCTTTGATGATTTCATAAGAACCGCTCGCCCCGCCTTTGAGCGGTCTTCTGTGGCTACCCATCTGGAACCAGAACTGAGATTCCGCATAGAGCTTCTGAAAGGTCTTATCGCACTTCTCTAGGGTATGTACAGGAACTAAGCGCTCCAGCTCGGCATAAGTGTCTCGATTCATGCGACGATCCCAGGCCGAGGAAGGAAGCAGAGCCGCCTTCTCGAGGAAGAACTGCTTCATGCGATTGGAGTCATGGCTGAACGCCGCAGCATCCAGCCGCCCCATCAGTCGGTTTATCTCCTCTTCCACCTGTCCAGTGAGATAGCGATCGTAGAAGGGAATAACCCACCCCATCGCCCGAAAAAAGCCGGAGCGGATGCGCAGATTTCCATCTTTATCCAGATCGAGCGGTGAAGACTTGATCGAGACTGTTGGCAGTGCTTGTAGGAAGGCTAGATTAGTGCGCTGTACGGAGTTCAGACGAGGTAGAGGCATATCAAGAGCTTAAAAGGCTGTAACAAAGACTCCTTATAGCCTTCAATGGATATTCTTGACCAACGAAAGATCAGACAAAAATCTGAAAAGTCTGTTCCTTACCACTATCGAAGTCGAAGAGAGAGAGAGAGAAGCTCTCTGGAATTTGATCGCATGGTACAAAGATCACTCGCTCTACCTTAGCGTAGGGCGGCACAAACTCTTCGAGGTTCTTTAGAGTTTTGGAGTAGTAATCGAGACGCAGCTTCTCTTGAGCATGAAAAGTGCGGAACGAATCGATCACACTGGGAATAGCAAATGGCCAGAAAAGAGCAGCAGCCACCTTGTAGGCGACCGACCTAGGCAGCCCCTTTATCAGAATTGCGCCAGACACCTCATTTACACTAGCAAGCTCTATCCCCTCTATCCCTTGTGAAGAGAGACCGAGGGTATGCTGAGAGCGGTTGACTATGGTGATCTGGATCGGCTGATAACCTCGATCGAGTAGATCGCGTCTCAGGTAGAGCTTGCTCTCTTCGGCGTCGTAGAGTTTTGCCAGAACAGAGACATTAAGAGGAGAGGGAGCGAACAAAGCCTCCTTCAGCTCCTCTTTGAGTTCGACAATGCGGTAGCTGTCCCAGCTGGTCAGTAGAGAAAAGGTGGATAAAATAACAAGAAACGGCGAAATCCATTTTGAATTCATTTTAAAAACCAAGCCAAAACTAAACGCCGTAGATTATATAATAAAAGGCATTTTTAAGCTGTTGAATGGAGGTGATTCTTATAAAAAATTCAGATCACCAACTATCGAAAAAATGGATACTTTGGTAGAATCCTTCATGCGAACTTTTTATGACAGTTAAGCAAATAACAACTTCAGCACCTTCCGTACCGCCCGCCCACTCTGCGGAACAGAAGCAGGAGGGCTCGCAAAAGCCTCTATCCTCTAGCAGTACAGCTAACGGATTGAACACCTCCTTGGCTGCTGCACCCCCCCCTAGGCGCAGCCGTCTTCGCAGGATTTTAGAAAATATTTTTACCCCGCCATGGAGAACCGCGGCAGAACGGGCGCCCTCGGTACGGGGTGGGTATAGCCGCCTAAGGCGCTTTTTCAAGGCGCTTTTAAGCCTTCCAAAAAGAATCATATCTTATTTTTTTGATAAAAAGGGGGCGACAGCGCCGTCAGCGGATTCTAACGAGGGGGATAAGAATGAGAACGATTCGAACATAAAGGACCCATCTACGAAGGCGGCTCCCATCACATTCTCGATCGATGATGATGAAAATGACTCTACAGAAACGACTGTGGGAGAGAGCCCCCCCACCACTACGACCTCATCGATCCACCCCGTTCACCATGTAGATACTTTTCCCTGGCCAGAAAAAGTCTGCTGCAAAGTGGAAGCCACTATCCACGTTGCGCCTTTGATTAACCCTTCGGGTACAGGATGGGGCATCTTCACCAAACTGGACAGTCATCAGAGCGGATTCACTCTCTACAGCCTATCGGGCAAGGGGCAGTTTTGGCGATGGGAGACTAGCGAAGAGACCATACCAGACCAGTTTGGCGTGCGGAACGAAGGAAATGGAATCTACGCCTGCATCCACCTGTTATCCTCGACTCATAGACCGAAGATCACTCGATTTCATTGCCTTTCTCCCCAGCTCTCGCCTTCTCAGATCGTTGCTCTGCTGATTTTGGCTCATGGTGGGCGCTTTTCTGATCCTCTGAAGAGCGTTCTCAAATA
This sequence comes from Rhabdochlamydiaceae bacterium, assembly GCA_027365315.1. Classification (GTDB taxonomy): domain Bacteria; phylum Chlamydiota; class Chlamydiia; order Chlamydiales; family Rhabdochlamydiaceae; genus DAHXNQ01. The sequence continues at coordinate 6,662 of DAHXNQ010000099.1, forward strand.
CAAGCTGGTGCCGAAAAAGTTTATCAATAACGATGGAATCGAGCAGGATGTCTTGCCCATCATTCGAAACGCTGCGGTCACGGCGCTCACCTTCTTTGTCGGATCCGAAATCATTCCTACACCAGCCATTAGAAGAGGCTATTTCCGTCCCATTCCTCACAAGTCATAGCCACCTTACCTTTGGCTGCTTACAGAAGTCTCTCTTGTAGATAAGTCTAAAATTGTACACCCTGATCATTATGGGCAGAAAACGAAAGCACCCTTGGGCGGTATTCCTCGCCATCGCTCTTGCCATTCTGACTGGACCTCTCGTCGGGAAGACAGCCGGCCTCTTCGGCATCACCTTCTACTCTCTATTCGATCTGCTGGGCACTCTCTTCATCAACTCGCTGATCATGATTGTCGTGCCTCTAGTCTCCTCCTCGATCATCACGGGACTGGCTAAGTTGGGATCGGAGGGGGTACTGGGAAGGCTTGGCCTGAAGACCTTCATCTTCTACTTCGGCAGCAACTTTCTGGCGATTGTGGTGGGCATGGCTGTAGCCAATCTGATTGCTCCCGGCTCCTACCTGACCCACAATGCGCAACTACTCGAATCGCTCCCCTCTTCGCCCATACCGGAACATGTGACTGCAGCTCATGAGAGCGTACTCTCCATCTCTGCTCTGATCCTCGAGATTGTACCTAGCAACGTTGTGGAGGCATTCGCGAGCGGCCAGATGCTGGCTGTCATCTTCTTTAGTATTCTATTTGGTTACGCCATCTCCAAATTGAAGGATCAGCCCGCCGCCGTACTAATGAACCTCTGGCAGGGAATCTTCGAAGCGATGATTCAGATAACCCATCTCATCATGAAGGTGCTCCCCTACGGCGTCTTCTGCCTGGTGGCTAAGGTGTTTGCCACCACCGGTTGGGAGTCTTTAGCATCGCTTGGGGTTTTCTTCGTCACCGTGCTGATGGGACTTTCGATCTTTGTCTTTGGCGTGCTGCCTCTGGCTCTGAAATGGATCGGCAAGGTCGATCCATTTCTTCACTTCCGCGCTATGGCTCCAGCCCTCATCACCGCCTTCTCCACCAGCTCCTCCTCTGCAGCCCTTCCTATCACCATCGAATGCGCCGAGAAGAGAGCAGGAATTTCCAACCGCATCTGTGGTCTTGTGATACCACTGGGCTGCAGCGTCAACCTCTCTGGATCGGCCCTCTACGAATGTGTCGCCGCCCTCTTTGTAGCGCAGGCCTATGGGCTCGAGCTGGGGTTGGCTAAACAGTTTGTGGTGCTGTTTGTGGCACTGATCGCTTCGATCGGCGTAGCAGGGGTGCCTTCGGGCAGTCTTGTTGCCATCATCGTCATCATGAAGGCACTGGGACTTCCTCCAGAGGGAATCGGTCTTTTCATCGCTGTAGACAGGATCCTAGACATGTGCCGCACTACGGTGAATGTCTTCAGTGACAGCTGCTGCGCCGTACTGGTAGCTAAGACTGAGGGCGAAACTGAGGTATTGACTCGTCGGGTCTTCGAAGAGTAGGCACAAGCTTATAGAAGGCAAGTGGTATGGGACTAGTGAAGCTCATTCTCTTGCCCGTGATGGGATGAGCAAAGGTCAGTTTAGCCGCATGCAGGCAGAGACGTCCCGCCCTATTGCGACGACCGGGAGCATAGCGCGCATCTCCTACAACAGGGCAGCCCTGTTCGGCACAGTGGGCCCTAATCTGATGCTTCCGGCCAGTCTCTAGTCTAAGAGCCAGTGCACTATAGGCGGGCACTTTAGCCAAAACGCGATAATGGGTAATCGCTTGACGTGCATGCTGCAAGGACGTGGCAACGCTGCGTACAGAGAGGTCCCTTCCCTCCACCAGAAAACTCTCCCAAGTCCCCTCTCGCGCTTTAGGAGTGCTGTGCACTACAGCGCAATACTCTCGCTCTAGGTCATGCTCGGCAAACATCTCTTTGAGGCGATCTCTCGCCTCTTCGGTGTAGGCAAAAATGAGTACCCCCGATGTATCGCGATCGATCCTGTGTACAGGATAAATTTTTATTTTGTTAAATCGGCGCTTCAGGATGGAATGGACTGATCTCTCGTTCCCCTCATCTAGGTCAACGCTGAGTAGCCTCTCAGGCTTATCCACCACCACAATCTGGTCATCTTCGTAAAGAAGAGCTAAGCCATCTGTCAGCGCCACCTTGCGGGGTAGCAGCTCAACAATTGACTCAGCTTCAATAGGTTGCTTTGGTCCTGCTGCCAGGCGGCCAGCCACCAGAATACGGCCCAACTCGATCCAGCCGCGCAGCGTGCCGCGTGAGCTTTCGGGGAAGATTCGAGCTAGCTCGTCTAGAAGAGAGGTCGATTGAGGTACTGTCCAGCGCATAATGGGAGAGAGTCTACACCATCAAGAGCTGAAGAGCGACAAAATACTTAGCCCAAATCCTGTCCGCTTCCTATAATCCGCTTTTGCCCCCTTGGGAATATCAGGAGACCTCATGGACACACCGCAAGAGAAAATTAGCTACTGCATCGGCATCGAAGTAGGTAAAAACCTTACTACACAGTTTTCTGACCTCAATCTCGACCTCCTCATCAAAGGATTTCAGGATGCGATCTTCAATGCACCGCTCCAGCTAGAAATGGAGGAGATTAAGGCGGTACTACAGACGCTGCGCAAACAGGTCGAGCTGCAACAGCGCGAGTTTGTCAAGCGCACTGCCGAAGAGAACAAAAAGGCTGGAGAAGAGTTCCAAGAGCAGCACCGCAACAAAGAGGGCGTTGTTACCCTGCCTAGCGGCCTACAGTATCGCGTGCTCAAAGCTGGTGTGGGCAAATCTCCCACTATGTTTGACCTAGTAGCCCTGCACTTCAAAGGCTCCTTCCTCGATGGACGCACCTTTGAAAGCACCTACGAAGCGAAAAAACCACAACTTCTGGCGATGAATCAGGTGATTTCTGGGTGGTCAGAGGTGTTACAGATGATGCGCGAAGGAGATAAGTGGGAAGTGGTAGTCCCCTCCTATCTAGCTCATGGCGTCAACGGCCTCCAAGGCAGAATCGCTCCCAATACCACTTTGATGTTCGACCTCGAACTGATCGAAGTGAACCCTGCTGTACCAAACCAACGCTAATTAGACATCAAGGGGCGCTTACAGCGCCCCTGACTCCAATAGTCCACCCCATAGTCATAAGTCAGCTCGGTTCCAGCGGAAATCGCCTTCTCTGCATAGAAGAAGATCTCTAAGAGATTGCCCCTCCATGCGGAGCTAGAAAGTAGATTGGGACGGTCGCTGTGATTGAAAAACCGGCTGTGGCATCCACTCTTTGAAGCATCCACCACCAGACGTTTCCAGGGCCCCTCCCCCACAGGATAGAGAAACCAGTAATCGGTGGTTCCAGGGCTCCAGGGATAGATCTGTCTAAGCTCTCCGCTGTAGCAACCTAAAAACGTGCCCTTTGGAATGTTCTCCATGGCAAATACGCCATAGCCCAGCTGTTCATCGATCCAGCGAATTAGCAGCCTAGGCAACTCCAGTGTTTCGAGTGCCCGAGCAAAATAGACCCCTAGCCACCTCTGATTCATGCCCACCTCTCCCACAGGAGCTTCCTTTCGACAGAGCCCTTCCACCCTCTTCTTTAGTTTGGGAGAAGAAATTTCGAGGTGCGGCACAAAGCGCACTCCTGTGAGGCCTGTAAAATTATCGGGAGTCAAAAGGACGGCCTCCTGCGAGGTCGTCCTTTTAGAACAAAACCAGATTGCCATCAGAGCAGTAGGGAGTAGACCGCTACACCAAGAGCAGCCCCCACAATCGGGCCGACAATAGGAACCCACGCATAGGACCAGTCAGAGCCACCCTTCCCTGCAATAGGTAGAAGCGCATGGGCAATTCTGGGGCCAAGATCGCGAGCAGGATTGATCGCATAGCCTGTTGGACCGCCCAAGCTGAGGCCAATCGCAAAGACCAGCATACCCACCAGATAGGGACCCACGCCTGGACCCACCTGATTATGCGGATCGAAAATACCGAGGATCCCCAGCATCAGTACCATTGTTCCCACCGCCTCTGTCAGAAAGTTCCAGAAGGGAGAGCGGATTGCAGGCTTGGTGGCAAAGCAGAGTAGCTTCATCTCTCCATCAGAGGTCTGCGCAAAATGGGTGAAGTAGGTGAGCCAAACCACGATCGAACCGATGAAGGCGCCCACCAGCTGCCCCAAAATGTAAGAAGGCACTATGTCCCAGCCAATCGCCCCTGTCAGAGCAAAACCCACCGTCACCGCTGGATTGAGATAAGCGCCCGTCATCCAGCTGGTCAAATAGACCGCCATCGCAACAGCCAAACCCCACCCTGCCGTGATCACAATCCATCCGGAGCCCATCCCCTTTGACTTCTTCAGCAGCACATTCGCCACCACTCCGTTCCCCAACAGAACCAGAACGGCCGTGCCGATCAGTTCACCCAGTACCACATTCCACTGCATAACACTCTCCCTCCATGGGAAGCTTAAGGAAGAGATAATTATAGACGATAGCCCACTTTTTACCCCCCCCCTACAAACCCACCCGACACAGAATCATTCTCAAAAAATTGACTTCCGTCCTACAGTGGTCAGCTTCAGCAAAATGTTGAGATGACACCATGTGCCTATCAAACCTACTCCAGTGGATTGCAAGACCACTGTTTCCCCTCCTCATCTGCT
>DAHXNQ010000014.1 GCA_027365315.1 Rhabdochlamydiaceae bacterium
GCCAGATGAAACTATTGCTCTTGTGGAGGAACGGCTTAACAATCGACCTCGGAAGGTGCTACAATTTCGGACACCCATAGAGGTCTTCAACGGGTGCCAAATGGAGGCTACCGTTGTTGCACTTCGGAGTTGAAAAGGCGACTTATTATTACTGTGTTGATTTTTAATGAGTTAGCGTAGAAGTCGCAGGGCGTTCAGCCCTACGAGAAGAGTGCCCCCCTCGTGGAGGATCACCGCCAGCCAGAGGGGGATGAAGCCCAGCAGGGCGGGGGTGGAGGCCAGCAGGATGACGCCTAGGGCTAGGCTGACATTCTGCCGGACGATAGAGAGGGTGCGCTGGGCCTGGTGGATTGCCCAGGGCAGCGAGGCGAGGTTGTCCTGCAGGAAGACCACATCGGAGGCGTCGATGGCGGCACGACTGCCGATCTTTCCCATCGAGATTCCCACGGTGGCGCGGGCGAGCGCAGCGGCATCGTTGATGCCGTCGCCCACCATCACCAGACCGCTCTCGCTGGAGAGACGGGAGACATGCTCCAGCTTCGCTTCGGGCGAAAGCTCAGAGTAGACTAGGTCGATGCCTAGCTGTTTGGCTATCTCATTAGCGCTGTCGCTATGGTCGCCTGTCAGCATCGCTAATTGGAGGCCGCGGCGGCGCAGTTCGAGTAGTGTAGCGGCGCTTTCGTCGCGGATCTGGTCGGCAAAGAGAAAGCGGAAGAGCGACTCGCCGATCAGTAGCTCGGCGACCGGTTTGTGAGAGGCGGTGGGAGGCGGTGGTGGAAGATTGCCCTTTATCTGCTGACGTACCCAGGTTGGACGACCGATGCGGCAGTGGCGTCCATCTTGTAGCATGCCCTCCACTCCATCGCCTGGCAGGCTGAGGAAGCTGGAAAGAGGAGCTGGATCTGTTCCCTCTATTGTGGCCTGAAGGCAGAGCGCTTTGGCGATGGGATGGGTCGCCCTCTGTTCGAGGGCGTAGGCGACTGCCAGAACCTCTTTGTGCGGTAGGGTAGGTCCGGCCACCTGCTGCCATTCCAGACAGGCCAGTTCGCCCGTTGTGAGGGTGCCTGTTTTGTCGAAGGCGGCGATGCGGCAGGAGGCGAGTGCATCCAATACAGAGCCCCCCTTCATCAGCACTCCTTTACGTGCACAGGCGGTGATGGCGCTGAGGTAGGCGGTGGGTGTGGCTAGCACCAGGGCGCAGGGAGAGGCTGCTACTAAGAAGGTGAGGGCGCGGTAGATGGCTCCCTCGTTGCCGAGGTAGGGAATGGGCAGCAGAAAGGGAAGAAAAGCTGCAAAGAGGATGAAGAGGATGATGATGGTGGTAGCGTAGATGCGGTCGAGTTTATCGATCCAGCGCTGCAGCTTGGGTGCGGCGCTCTGCGCAGTCAGGATGAGGTGGATCATGCGGGCTAGGGTAGAATCGCTGCTGTGGCGTGTCACTTCGAGGGTGATGCTGCCATCGAGGCAGCGGCCGCCAGCGGGAATTTCGTCTCCTTTCTGCTTGCGCAGGGGGAGGCTTTCGCCCGTCAGGTGGGCTAGACTGACCAGACTGCTTCCCTCTACCACCACTCCATCCAACGGAACAATTTCGCCTGCCTGCACCAAGATCTTCTGTCCCACTTCGATATCGCGCGATGAGCGCTCCACCGTTTTGCCCCCTTGGCTCACCAGCCATGCTGTTTTGGGGGTTAGTTCGCTGAGGTGGGTGAGGGCGCCCTTAGTTTTGTGGGTCACCGCCTCTTCCATCGCTCCGGAGAGTTCGAAGAGTACTAGCAGCAGAGCTCCTTCGACGCCACTGCCGATAGTGACCGAAAGTAGCGCGGCTAGTGTCATCAGCACATCGATGTTGACGTTCCATTGCTTCAGATCCTCAAGCGCATTCAGCAGCGCAGGAGTGCCACTCAGGGCGTAGACCACCGCCAGGAAAAAGGGGGCCACCTGCCACCCAAGAGCTCTTGCAGCAAAGAAGGCGGCCAGCATGGCGGCCGAAATCAATGCTCCCTTCAGTGGAAGATGGTATCCCCAAGGTCGCGAGCTGGGCAGCAGAAAGGGGCTGAGCGTCTCTTCCTTACCCGAGGCGAAGAACTCATCAAATTGATAGGGGGCTTTTTTAGAAGAGATCACAGTGTGAGAAAGAAAAAGAGAGAGGCGCTAAGCAGGGCCCAGATCAGCTGCCAGACGATGGTAGAGAAGGTGGGCAGTCTTTCTAGGCGCGCTGCCAAAAATGCAAAAAGCTTCAGCATTCCCATGCCGCCAATCAGCGCTCCTAAGGTGGCGCTTTGCATCGGTGTGAAGTGAAGGAGAGAGGGAAGAGCGACTGCAAACAGGGCTGCGATGCCGAGTGCCACAACTCCTGTTGAGAGGGTGCCCAAGAGGGCGCCTAGCGCTTGGCGTAAGGGGTGCTCCATTGACTCTACCTTCAGCCCCAGCTCTTCGGTCAGCATCACCTCTAGCAGGCGGTTGTCATCCGCCATCAGCACCGCTATCACCTCGTCGAGAAGAGGGCCCGAAAAGCCTTTAGCGCGGTAGAGCTCGATCAGCTCAGTTCGCTCCTGCTCGCGGTTGTGTTCGATCTCGAACCGCTCTTCAGTGATGAGGCGATGCATGCGATTTAAGCGTGCCCATCCCAAAAAGGCGGCGCGTCCCCCTTTCCAGAGAGCCCAGGCCAGCAGCAGCGCTGTGGCTGTGGCGAGGCTCTGCTGAAGGGTGTAAGAGCTGTGCAGAAAAAGCAGAAAGAGCAGCAGAAGAAGAAATCCCGTCTCTTTGCCCGCATCGCAGGCGGCGCCCCAAAAGCCGGGCGCCTCGGTGCCATGCACCTCGCTTGCTGCGAGAGCTCCCTTTTCTCGCGCCTCTTTCAGATGCTCTTCGGCCGCTTTGCCTTCGAAATGATCTTCCATCACGCCCCTTCTGTTAAGAGAAGGGAGAGCAGCTTCAGCAGCGCATCAAAGTCGCTAGTGGCCATCAGCTCGCGTGCGCCATGCATCGAAAGCTGTGGCGCCCCCAGATCGAGAGTAGGAATGCCCAGTTCGCTGGCGATAATCGGCCCCACTGTACTGCCAGAAGAGGTGTCGCCGCGCGGAACAAATCGCTGGCAGGGGAGCTGATGGCGCTGACAGAAATCGAGGAGTCTTGCTGCTACAGCCGCATCGGTGGAATATTTCTGAGCCGCGCTCTCTTTCAGCACCACTCCCTTGCCGAGAAGAGGTTCATGTTTGGGATCGAACTTTTTCTCGTGACCAGGGTGGACTGCATGCGCCATGTCGATGGAGATGCAGAGTGAGTGGCGCCTCATGCGATAGCGGTCTTCTAGATCCATTTTGGTGTGCAACCCAATGCGATCGAGAACTTCGGTCAGAAAAGGGGAGCTTGCGCCGACAGCGCTTTTCGAGCCGATCTCTTCGTGGTCCCACAGCGCGACCATCTGAAGCGTGTCGGAACTGTTTTGGCTATGAGCGATCGTCTCAAGAGCGGCGTAGCTACTGACCAGATTGTCGAGGCGGTAGCTAGCCACAAACTCGCCGCTGCTGCCCACAAGAGCGGGTGGCTGATGAGGCAGTAGCATCAGTTCGAAGCTGATGATCTGGTCGCCAGGGCGCACCTTGTTATCGAGAAGCTCCTGGAGCGGATCACATTTCTCATCATCGGTGAGCCCCAGAAGAGCTACCAGATGCTCCTGTTTATGCACCTTCAGGCCGCTGGTCTCTACTTCACGATCGAGATGAAAAGCGAGCGGAGGGATGAAGGCGATCGGATCTTCCGTTTCGATCAGTTCTTCCACAATCTCTTTGCCACGCTTCAGAAGAATGCGTCCCGCCAGTTTGAGATCTCGCCCCAGCCAGGAGGGAAGTAGCGGCGCGCCATAGGGTTCGAGAGTCAGTAGCTTCTGTCCATGCTTCACCATGCCGCCAAGCGGCTTCACCTTGAGGGCTGGGCTATCCGTGTGGGCTGCTAGCAGAATCAAGCGCGATATCACCTGTTCTGGTAGGCGGAAGGCTATGATCGCTCCGCCACGGATGACTAAGTAGCTGTGGCCCGCTTTCAGCTGCCACCGCTGCTCTTCATGCAGACGGACAAATTCAGCGTGCTGTAGCAATGTTTGCGCTAGATCGACCGCATGCCACGATGTGGGTGCGCTCTCAAGAAACTGGATCAGACCTTTTGTGCTTTCCGCTATCGGCTTTTCTTTACGCAAGGGGCTGGATCTCCTTTAAACCATTTAGATATTTGTGTAGTACCACAGGCAGCGCTACAGATCCATCTTCTCGTTGGTTATTCTCGAGAAGAGCCACCATCAGGCGCGATGTCGCCACTCCCGAACCGTTTAGCGTATGCACCAGCTCTGGTTTGCCCTCTTTGCCCTTATGGCGGATACCCGATCTTCGCGCGCAGAAGTCGCGGCAATTCGAGACCGAGGAGACTTCGTAGTAGCGATCTTGTCCAGGCAGCCAGACCTCGATGTCGATGGTGGTGCTGGCGGCAAACGACATATCGCCTGTCACCAGGCGCATCGCGCGGTGGTGCAGCCCCAGCGCCTCCAGAATGGAGCAGGCACTCTTCACCATCTCCTGCATCATGGCGTCAGACTCTTCGGGGCGAGTGAAGGCAAACATTTCCACTTTATTGAACTGATGGGTGCGGATGAGGCCGCGCTCTTGAGAGCCGGCTGCCCCTGCTTCGCGCCGAAAGCAGGGAGTGTAGGCGACATAACGCTTCGGCAGCTCGGAGGAGGGGAGAATCTCGTCGTAGTGTAGGCCGTTTAGCGCCATCTCGGCTGTCGGTATCAGATAGAGATGGTAGTCGGAGTCGAAGATGCGAAACAGTTGATGGTCAAATTTGGGCAGATGAGACGAACCGGTGGCAATCTCGGGCCTGGCCACTAGAGGAGGCATGATCATCTCAAAACCATTTTCTAGATGGTGATCGAGCATGAAGTTGATCAGCGCCCACTCCAGCCGCGCCCCCACTCCTCGGTAGGCGGTCCATCCACTGCCTGCGACCTTAGCGCCGCGCTTGAAGTCGAAGAGCTGCAGCCGCTCGTTCAGCTCTACATGATTTTTGAAAGCAAAGGAGAAGGAAGGCTTCTGGCCGACCGAGGCGATGCATTCATTCTCTTTAGGGTCGGACGCCGCCTTCACTTCCGGGTCGGGAAGGTTGGGTAGTTTCAGCAATGCTTCATCAAGAGCGATCTCTAGACCGCTGAGCTGCTCATCAAGAATTGTCTCGCGCTCGCGCAGGCACTCCGCCTCCTGCATCAGTGGCTCAACAGCTTCGCCGCGACCTTTAGCCATACCGATCTGCTTTGCCAGCTGGTTGCGCTGCGAGCGGACCCCTTCTGATTCGGTCTTGACCTTGCGCAGGCGCTCATCCAGCTCCAAAATAGGGCCGAGAAGAACATCCGGCTCTTTGCTCTGCAGGCGCCTCTCTGCTTCTTCCGGCGATTGGCGTAGATATTTTAGATCCAGCATAAGGGTTCTCTCTTCAAGAGAATGTAGAATAGTCTCGGAAGAGGGGTGGTGTCAACGGCTCGTCTCTTTAGCTTCAGTAGCGGTGTTGACCTTGCATGGCGTTTCGAGCCGTCTCTGTTACTCTGGGAGCCGGCTGTCTGGGTAGAATGAGGCGCGCGGTGAGCGGTATGGCCGCAACGAGTACGCAGCCCCAAAAGAGAATGGTCAGCATGACCGCCACGGTAATTAGCGCCACTGCCAGCGCCACCACCGCCATCTGCTTCATCGAAAGCTTGTCCCCAGGTTTCATGCTTCGTTGAATATGGGCCACTTGGTAGTCGATTTTCCGCCGAATAACGAGTCGCCGCTGCTCGCTGATCTGCTGCTGCTGCGATATCGCGGTAGTTCTCATAATCGCGCAAACTCTACGAAGTTAGGGAATTTTGAGAAAGAGTCAGCCTAAGCATATTATTTAATTTTAAATTGGTCCCCTTGCGCCTCTCTCCTCTGCTGTGCTAAGCTGGAGAGCGCTATTTTGACACGAAGGGATATCCATATTTATGGCGGAAAAAAAGGAGCAGAGGCCCTCTGGCCTCGAACCATACCCCCAGGCACAGAGCCCTCTGATGCTCCGCTATCACCGGCTATTGGACGCTTTTGCCAAGTCGGATGATGAGCGCGATTTTTACCTCGATCGTGTGGAAGGATTTCTTTTCTATGTAGATCTCGACAAGGCTCAGCAGGAGCTAGAAGAGCTGAATCAGGAGCTGAATCAGCATGCGAAGCGCTACTGCCTGGTGCCCAAGATGACCTTCTATGAGGCGAAGAAGTTCATGGAGGGTTTTGTAAATGAAAAGGTTTATGACATCGACACTAAAGAGAAGCTGCTCGACATCATTCAGTCCAAAGAGGCTAGGGAGAACTTTCTTGAGTTCATCTATGACCATCTGACCGAACTGGAGAAATGGCAGCAGTATTACCACGAGCGTTCTCGCATCCGGATCATCGAATGGCTCCGCAGAGAGAAAATATTGTTCATTTTCGAAGAGGATCTAGAGCTGGGCAAAAATGTTCTAGAAAAATTGAAAAGGCATCTTTTTGATGCGAAACCTCCCAAAGAGGTATTGCAAGCGCGCGAACTTTTGGCGAGCAAAGCGGCCACCTACTACTCTAGCGAAGCGCTCAATCCCCGTCCTAAGAGGGGACGACCACCCAAACAGGTGGCCAAGGTGGAGACAGAACCGCAGGCTGCGGTTGACATGTTCACCATGGTGCCACCCGCGGTGCGCCCCTTCCTCTTTCTTCCCGATCTCGATCCGGCGCGCATCACCTTCTCGACCAGGTTTGGCGCCACAGCAGCGACTCTGCGTGGCAGCACACGCACTAAAGTTGATCCTAGCCTGCAGAAGCTCTCGGAACGGCTCGCCTCGTTACAGGCGCTCTCTTCCAAGCTCTCTGGCGTCAGCACAGGTGTGCAGTCCTATGGTAAGGAGAGCACCGAAGAGGCTTCCGCTTCGATGCGCAGCCTCGAAGCTGTCGCTCCCGAAACTGCGGAGAAGCGCGCCTCGGGGGGTCTCTTTGGCATGCTGAAGGGTCTGCTTCCCGGCGGCAAGCGCGATGAGCCCGAAGAGGAGAGGTCCAAGGAAGAGGCGGCAAAGAAGAAGAAGTCGATCAAGACTGTCACGCCGCTCTCTAAAAAACAGAAAGAGGAGTAGCGATTGACTCCTCGAGAAGAGACCTCTTCAGCCACCTATTCTCTCGAAGAGCGCCGCGCTCTTTTGATGCCGGTGCTTGCTAAGGTCTATTGCGCACGTTTTCTCGACGATAAAATGGGGCGTCTTGTCCGCCAGAGTAAAGGGGGCAGTTTTCACCTCTATGCGGGCGGACACGAACTGGTGGGAGTGATGGCTGCCCAGAGTCTCATGCCAGGCAAAGATTGGGCGCTTCCCTACTACCGCGATCGCGCCTTTGTGGTGGGCCTAGGTGCTCCGATTGATGAACTACTAGGCGCTTTTCTAGCGCGCCATGTGCCGCACCACTCGGGCGGTCGTATGATGCCCGAACATTTCTCTCACAAACTGCTGCGTATTCCCTGCCAGTCTAGCTGCGTAGGCTCGCAGTTTCTGCAGGCAGTAGGTGTGGCGCGAGGCATCCAGCTAATTGGTGAGGATGATGTGGTCTATGTCTCGGCTGGAGAGGGGGCCACCTCGCAGGGAGATTTTCACGAAGCACTCAACTTCTCCTGCCTCTACAACCTGGGCATCATTTTTGTCATTCAGGACAACGGCTGGGCTATTTCGGTACCTCTGGAAGAGCAGACTGCCGGAGGCGGCATCGCTGCGGTCGCTCGCGGCTATGCAGGACTTTCGGTCTTCGAGGTGGATGGAGGCAGTTACGACGAACTGGATTCGACCTTCTCTCTTGCTGTAGCGAAAGCGCGCGAAGGGATGGGCCCCACACTAATCATTGCCAAGGTGCCGCGCTTAGGCCCCCACAGCAGCAGCGATGATCCAACCAAGTATAAAACTCCCGAGCAGATAGCTGAAGAGCAGGCTCTTGATCCGCTGCCTAGGCTCGAGGCGTGGGCAATTGCAGAGCAGCTGGTGACGGCGGACGAACTTGCCGAGATGCGCGAAGAGATTCGCCTCGAGGTAGATGCTGCATCAAGGCGCGCCGAAGAGTATCCCTTTCAGGATCCATCCGAAGCGGCGACCAAGGTCTTTGCTCCCATATCTAGTGAGTGGGCGACAGAACAGATCGACACCCCACTTGCTGAGAGTGTGGTGATCGTGGATGCACTGAATCACGCCTTGCGCGAAGAGATGCAGCGCGACACATCAGTTGTGGTCTTTGGACAGGATGTGGCGAAGGGAAAGGGGGGCGTTTTCGGTGTGACAAGAGGACTCACCGCCGAGTTTGGCGAGGAGCGCTGCTTCAACACACCGCTTGCCGAGTCGACCATTGTGGCCCTGGCTCTAGGAATCTCTCTTGTGGGCAATCTGAGGCCGGTAGCCGAGGTGCAGTTTGCCGACTACATCTGGACCGGCATCAATCAGCTGTTCAACGAGCTGGCCAGCTACCATTATCGCTCGAATGGCGAATGGAACTGTCCTGTGGTGCTGCGTATGCCTTCGGGTGGCTACATCCAAGGTGGCCCTTACCACTCTCAGAACATCGAAGCCTTTTTGGCCCACTGTCCCGGATTGAAGGTGGTGATTCCCAGCAACGCTGCCGATGCCAAAAGGCTCGTGAAGACTGCCATCCGCGATCCCAATCCGGTCATCATTCTCGAGCATAAAGCACTCTACCGCCAGCGCGTCTTCTGCGCCAGGGCAGAGCCGGGCAGCGAAGCGCTCTTGCCCTTTGGTCAAGCAGAGGTGGTGCGCACAGGAAGTGACGTCACCTTAGTGGCCTGGGGAATGATGGTGGTGATGGGTGCCGAGGTGGCAGACCGCCTCGCTCAAGAGGGAATCTCTGTCGAGCTGATCGACCTCAGAACCCTAGTACCTCTCGATGAAGAGGCGATTTTGCGCTCGGTGCGCAAGACTGGCAAGCTGCTCATCGTCCACGAAGCTCCGCTATCGGGCGGCTTTGGTGCCGAGATTGCGGCGCGAGTGGGTGAGAAGGCCTTCTCCTCTCTTGACGCCCCCATTCGGCGCCTAGGCGGCAAGGAGTGCGCGGTGCCCTACTGCAAGCAGCTAGAGGATATCGTCCTCCCCCAAACAGCCGACCTCGAGCGCGAACTCCGCTCCCTCGCCCGACTCTAAATAAGGATCCTTGTTAGTCTTAAGCTTTGGAAGGCTTGCGGTTGCGGCCGATGCGGGGCTTTTGGACGAGGCGCTTCTTCTTGTCGGCCTCCTCTTGTGGAGAGGGGGCTTTCTCTTTATTTTGGAGTGAAGAGGCGATCTCGCTATTCAGTCGAAAATAGGTGTGGATCTTCTCTTGGATGGTGGGCAATGCTGTGGTTGTTTCGATGCGCTTGCTGCGTTCGGCTTTGGCAGGAGCTTGCGAGAGGCGATCTTCTGTGCGGATCAGATGGGCTAGTAGGCTCTGCTGCGTTTTCTGCACAGCCAGCACCTCATGCTCCATTAGACTTTTGGCTGAAACAGTACGCAGTACTTCAGTATGGCGAATGAGCTGATCGAGTGTGGCATCGATCTCTGCCAATAGCTGCTCTTTCGTTTTCATAATGTTTCTCCGCGCATGCTCTTTTCCTGCTATAAATTTTAGTTCGGATTATTTGTCAACAAAATCAGTTGAGAATTAGCTGCAAAGAAGAACGATTGCATCATCAAAATAGCCCTCAAAACCTCCTCTGAGAGCTCTTTTTTGAAGGAAAAGAAATTTCCTTGCTCCCACAGACAAATTCTGGTAGAAGCCTTCGGTTCATGTTTGGTTTCTGTCCGCTAGCATCGGGATCTAAAGGCAATTGCACCTACTTTGCCACCTCTCAAGTCTCGCTTCTGATCGATGCGGGTTTAAGCGCGCGCGCTACAAGGCTGAAGCTTCTGCAAATTGGGGTGGAGCCGGAGAAGATCGATGCAATTCTCATCACACATGAGCACACCGATCATGTGCGCGGTCTTGTAGGTCTTGTCAAAGAGCTCAATCTTCCCGTTGTCTGCAATAGCGAGACAGCGCGCGCGTTACTCTCGCTCTTTGGTGAAGAGTTTAGCTTCCGCATCTTTTCTACGGGCGAATCGTTCTCCCTAGGCGATGTGGAGATTCTGCCCTTCAGCATTCAGCACGATGCTGTCGATCCAGTCGCCTTCACACTCTCTTGGGCTGGTAAAAAACTGGGCATCTGCACCGATCTGGGCTTTGCCACCAGCTGGGTGAAGCGCTGTCTGCAGGGTTGTGACTATCTCCTTCTCGAAGCTAACCATGAACCCTCGATGGTGCACGCCTCCTCTAGACCCCTCATCTACAAGCAGCGTGTCCTCAGCCGCCAGGGCCACCTCTCCAACGAAGAGGCGGGCCAGCTGCTGATCGAGATCGCTCATCCGGGCCTCAAGCATGTCCACCTGGCCCACCTCTCGAGCGAATGCAACTCGCCCGAAACAGCTCTGCGCATTGTTGGCCAAGCGCTCCTCAGCGCTGGCCTCACGATCCCGCTTGCCATTGCCTCTCAAGAGGAGATCAGCCTCCCCATCCACATTAACCAATAAAAAAAAGCCAGGTTCCTCAGAACCTGGCAGGGAAATTGCATGAAGAAATAGCTTGATACTTCTTGACGATATACTGAAATTCTACCCTCAATCGCACCCCGAGGAGGAGTTGTTGCACGAATAAGAACTGTTATCAGACCGAGGGGAGAAGTTGGATGTGAATGAGCAGACTGCTCATTATAAGATGGGCCGGCTGCAGCTTCGATCCCTCGATCCTTGCTCCCGGGCCGTGCACAGCAC
>DAHXNQ010000016.1 GCA_027365315.1 Rhabdochlamydiaceae bacterium
TGCTCGAACGAATGAAACTTTCTTCTTAGTCTGATAACAGTTCTTATTCGTGCAACAACTCCCCCTCGGGGTGCGATTGAGGGTAGAATTTCAGTATATCGTCAAGAAGTATCAAGCTATTTCTTCATGCAATTTCCCTGCGTTAGAGGAGCCTCTTCTTTTTCTGACTATCACAAAAACCAGTCTGGAGGCACTCCTGGAACGGAAATATTAGGTGGATCGGGCCTGGAGATCAAGCTTGGATGTTTTTCTGCCTTCGCAGGCAGATTTTGCGAAGAGAAAGATCTTCATGACCGTTGCTGGTTTTAGCGCTTCTGCTTCTGTAGCTCGCGCCAGGTAGTGACAAGCTCGGCAATGATGGGACCTAGCTGGCCGCCAGAAAGACCCATGCGGTAGTAGGCGACAACGACCAGCTCGGGGTGCTGCCACATCTCCTCTTTGCTGCATCCTTCGTAGGGGGGCAAAAAGGAGATGGCGCTGAACCAGGTGTGGTTAGAGAGCAGCGCTTTAGATTCGGCATCGATCCACGGTTTGCACATCGCTTCGGCGGTGCCGGTTTTTCCCACCATCTGCTCCTTCAGAGAGATGTAGGTGTTTTTGGCTTGGCGCCCCAGAAGATGGGTGCGGATGATGGCGGGGCGCCCCAGGCCATGCTCGCCCAAGATCACCCGCTGCATGCCAGTGAGAAGCATCTTGCGGATGGAGTGGGGTAAAAAGATCTGACGCCTTTCGGTGCGGCTGCTGACGATCTCTTCGATCTCGTCGCTGCTGCGCTCGAGTGCGGCGGTGTAGAGGGGGAAGTCAAATCCCAGTTTTTCTAGAAACTCTTTGTAGGGATAGTCGCGGCGATGGAAGAGCTGTGTGGGATCGGAGAGATCGCGGTGGCGAATGATGCGCTGGATGATGTGGGGCTGAAGCAGTGTGCCCCCGTTGGCAAGACAGCCGGTCATCATTGCCGTCTGTAAAGGTGTTACCAGTAGCGAGTGCTGCCCGATGGCAAGAGTGTAAAGACCTGTTCTATCTTGCGCCACATCGTGCGGCACAAGGCCCGCTCTCTCGTAGGGAAGTTCGATGCCGCTCTTCTCGCCAAATCCGACCAGGTGCGCCGCCTCTTCAAGATGAGAAGGGTCGCTTAAGCCCTCCAATGCCAAGATAGAGAAGTAGATGTTGCTAGAGTGTTCGAGCGCCTGGGGCAGGTCGATTTGGCCCACGCCCGAGTGGCTGGTGGCAGGCAATCTACCCCCACGGTGGAGGCGGGCATAGGGAGTGCCATCGAGAGAGTATCCCAGAATCTGCTGCGCTTTGGCGGCAGGGGCTGGTCGCACATCGTCGATGAGGGTGAGCGGATTCAGCTCGGAGAGCGATGCTTGGGGACCCACTGTTTCATACCGCTCGGTGAGTCCCTGATATCCCGTCACCAATTTGAAGACCGAGCCTTGAGGAGCCAGCTGCTGGAAAGCAAACGAGCGTTGGTAGCTGTAGCCGTAAAGAGGGTAGAAGGCTGCCGCGAGATGCTTGCCTCTTTGCTGCCCCTCTTCGCTGCGCAGCTGGCGGTAGCGCCCAAAGAGAGGGTGATTTAAGTCGTCGAAGCTGCGGCAGGTGGCACAGAGCTGACGCAGCTCGTTCAAAGGAAGAGTGCGAAGTAGTGAGAGGGTTTCGCGGCTCAGCTGGCTCTTCCAGCTCTTTTGCGCTGTTTCGAGCATGGGGAGGTAGTGGCTGCTCTCTTCTCTCCAGGGAGGAAGAAGGGAGTGGTGGCCGCTGATGAGATAGGCGACAAGGGATGCAGAGTGGTTTGCAAAGAACTGCTTGAACAGGCCGCGTTCGGCAGCTTTGAGATAGTCTGTGAAGGGGCGCGCTGCGATGTGGCGCTCCTCTTCTAGCTCGCGTTTTTTCTTTAGGAAGCTGGCAAAATGAGCTGCGCGCCAGGCGGCAAATTCTTGCTGGTGAAAGATCGGTTCGATCTCCCGCCTGAGGGCGCTTTTGAGCTGCGCAATCTCGCAGGAGATGCGCCTGATCTCCTCGAGAGAGACCCGCCCCAGTTTACTCAGTAGAGCAGGAGAGAGCTCTTGAGGGCGTACCAGCAGGCGGCAGAGATCGATCAGAAGTGCCTTGTCGCTGTTGTGAAAGATGGAGGCTAGATAGGGCTCGAGAGCCTGCCTCAGCGCACTAATCGCTCCCTCGTCCTGTTCGAGCAGTTCCGCACCTAAGGCCAGATCTTCAGCTGTGGCGGCATATCCTGTCTTGATGTGGGGTGCTGTAGGGTAGAGAAGGTCCAGTACACATTGGAAAGGGAGTGGCGTAGTCAGTTGCTGTAGAAATTCGGCCGCATCGGCACAGGCGTGGGCTGTAGCTAACGTGGTGATGTGGCGCATTGCTTTGCGCACCTGCGAGTCGGGAGAGAGAATGGTGTCGAGGTAGCTCTCCCATGTGAGATCCCACTGAAGAGTGGAGTACTCCTCCTTTGTGCTATCCCATATCTCTTTTTCGAGCCTCTTTTTGCCATCCCAGATATCGCCGATGAAACTTAGCGACTCGAGCCAGCGGGGCAGCTCTTCGGGATTGGAGAGATCGTTGGGGTTGAAGCGTGGATAGGAGGCCAGGGCCACAATCTCGCCCGTAGCAGGTAGCATCGCTACCACAGCACCTCCGTTGATCCAGCTGTTGAAAGGAGGTTTGCGCGGCGCACTCTCCAGCCTGGTGAGAAGCTCTTCAGCCTTCTCTTGCATGGCAGAAGAGAGAGCAAGCTTCAGCGAAGCGCCTGGAACCGGCTTTTTTCCTAAAGGCAGCTCGCGTAGGAGATGACCCTGGAAGTCGATCTCAAAATATTTTTTTCCAACTTTACCCTTTAACTCCTGCTCAAACCGCGCCTCCAGCCCGCTTTTACCCACGCGGTCATGCAGGGTATAGGCGCGCTCCTCCAGAAATTGGATCCGCTCGCGCACCTGTGAGGCGGAGCTATAGCCGGTGGGCAGCACCACCGGCTGCTCACTGCGCCGCTTGGCAAGGTAGGAGCGCAGCTCTTTCAGCTCTTGGTGAAGTTGGCGGTAGGAGCTATCGCTGATGGCGCCGAGGTAGCCCAGCACCGAGCAGGCGCTTTTACCGCGCGGGTAGTAACGGCGCGACCGCTCGACAGCTTCGAGGCCTGGCCAGTTTCGTTCGCGTGCCTTGAGGCGGTAATACTGCTCTTCAGAGAGCTCCTGCCCCACTGGGAAGGCGGTCTGTGGAAAGATGGCTGCCTGTGCGTAAATGAGATCTTTCACCTCTTGGGCAGGCACCCCTATCTCCAAGGCCAGCATATTACAAAATTTTTCTATATATTCGCGCCGTGGGTAGGTGCGCTTTCCCTCTACCCAGCGGCTGCGCGGCAGAGAGCGCATCGGGCCGTAGCAGAGGGTAGCCCTGTAAGAGAGTTTATTGACCGCAAGAGGTACCCCAAACCGATCTTCGATAGTACCTCGCTCGGCCGGCTGCACCACCACGCGGGTCTGCGGTTTTCTCGATCTCTCCAACGACTCTTCATGCTTCAAAAGCCCCAGATAGCCCACCCGGAAGACGATCAGGAAGAGCAGCAAAAAGATCAGGTGCAGAACTTTATTGGCTTTCTCGGTGATGGGCGGATCCATGCCCTTAGTATGGCTAAAAAATCGATTTAGATTGTGAGAAAAGTGGGTTTTCGAGTAGAAAGATTGTCTGTTTTGAGACTTTGTAAGAGCTCTGGACTCTCGCAAGAATCTCATATGAGCGCCTGTAGTTCAACGGTAGAACCGTAGCCTTCCAAGCTACTTGTGTCAGTTCGATTCTGATCAGGCGCTATAATCATCATCAACCAAGACCGAAATCCCCCACAGGTCGGTAGATCATAAAGGGGGATGCCGTCGTCAAACCAAAGGGACAAGGCTTGGCAACACAAACTAATGAACAGGCATATGAGTGCCCTGTAACCATCAAGGATCTTCTTGAGGCGGGCTCTCACTTCGGACACCAGACTCAGCGTTGGAATCCGAAGATGAAACCATTTATCTTCGAAGCGCGTGGTGGTATCTACATCATCGACCTAGCGAAGACACTGCAGCAGCTGCGCATCGCAGTGCAGGTGGTGCTCGACACCGTATCAAAGCGTAAATCGATCCTATTCGTCGGCACCAAGAAGCAGGCGAAATCTGTGATCCGCGAGTGCGCCGAAGAGTGCGGCGAATTCTACGTCTGCGAACGCTGGTTGGGTGGCATGCTTACCAACCTCTCCACTATCCGTCAGTCGGTGAAGACTCTCGAGCGCATCGAAAAGCGCATCGCTATAGGCGGCGAGGGGCTGAAGAAGAAAGAGATCTCCATGATGAACAAGGAGCGCGAGAAGCTCGACTCCAATCTCTCTGGTATCCGCGCTATGCGCAAGCCTCCAGGTCTTCTGATCGTGGTCGACCCCAGCCTCGAGCACATTGCTGTAGCCGAAGCGGTGAAGCTAGGCATTCCCGTTATGGCGCTTGTCGACACCAACTGCAACCCCGACCTGATCGACTATGTAATTGCTTGTAACGATGATGCTCTCAAGAGTGTTAAACTCGTTGTGCAGGCGCTTTCGCGTGCAGCGGCTTACCGCAAGAATCAGCTGAGCTTCGGCCTGAACAAGGCGGATGAAGTTGAGGGTGGAATGGCAGGAGCAGAAGAGGGTAGAGAAGAAGAGTCCTCCGGGGAGGGTGCATGAAACCAGCAGTGGATGCAGAGATGATTAAATCGCTGCGCGACCGTACGGGCGTGAGCATCGGTAAATGCAAAGAGGCGCTAGAACAGTCAGGTAACGACATGAACCTGGCGATCGAGTGGCTGCGCAAGGCGGGGATTGCCTCTGCCGTGAAGAAAGAGTCTCGCGATACCAAAGAGGGGGCGATTGTGGCTCGTACCTCTCAGGATGCGGTGGTTCTGGTGGAGGCCAATGCCGAGACCGACTTCGTTGTACAGAACGAGCGTTTTAAAGAATTTGTAGAAGAGTTGACAGATGGACTGCTAAAGAAGGGCGACTGCTCTCTCGATCAGCTGATGAACAGCCCCTCTCTGCGCGACGCGTCGCTCACCTTCGATCAGGTGCGCGCGCTGGTGATGCAAAGCCTGGGCGAAAACATCCGTGTGCGCCGTATCGCCTATCTGCCCAAGAAGGTGGGTCGCTCCATCGCTCTCTATTCCCACATGGGGGGCAAGATCCTCTCGGTTGTGGAGATCGATGGTGCCGAAGGGCTAGAAGAGACTTTGGGACGCGACATCGCTATGCATGTAGCGGCAGAGGCTCCCGAGTATCTGAAGCCAGAAGATGTTCCTGCCGATCTGATCGAAAAAGAGAAAGAGATTGCCGCTTCGCAGCTGAAAGGCAAACCAGCCAATGTGATCGATAAGATCCTCGAGGGCAAGGTTCGCGCCTTTTGTGAAGGGCTCTGCCTGGTCTGTCAAAAATATGTGAGAGATCCTTCTCTCAGTATCACCGATCTGCTGCAGCAAGAGGGCAAAAAGCTGGGCAAGCAGCTGACACTAGTCAGCTTTCTGCGTTGGCAGATCGGCCAGTAGGGCGGCCTCTCTCTATTTTAGAATGACAAAGCGCTCTCCTTGCGGTGAGCGCTTTGTGCTTTTTTAGCAATCAGGTTAACATTGTCTACGAACCACTCGAGTGAATCATGAGTAAGCCGCGTTACCGCCGCATCCTTCTAAAAATTTCTGGAGAAGCGCTGCAAGAGGAGGGGGGAGTTCCCTTTTCCGAGAAGCGCTGCCGCAAGCTGGCGGAAGAGCTGAAGCAACTTGTTGATAAGGGTCTGGAGGTGGCTGTGGTACTGGGAGGTGGTAATCTCATGCGCGGCGCCTCAGGAACCAACGGCCTACTCTCCCGCGTAGCGGCCGATCAGGTGGGCATGATGGCTACCGCCATGAACGGCTTGGTGATGGAGCAGGCTCTCACGGCATTGAAGGTTCCGACAGTGCTTCGCTGCGCCTTTCCATGCCCTCCCATCATCAAGCAGCTCGAGCCTCGTAAAGGAACTCACTATCTCGAAGAGAGAAAACTGCTGCTGCTAGCGGGCGGTACCGGAAACCCCTTCTTCACCACCGACACCGCGGCAGCTCTGCGCGCCGTCGAGCTGTCGGCAGAGCTGTTTTTGAAGGCGACCAAAGTGCCCGGAGTCTTCTCGGCCGATCCGCGCAAAGATCCGAAGGCTGAGCGGTTCAGCCGCCTCTCTTACGACGATCTGCTTGCGCGCCATCTCCAGGTGATGGATGGAACGGCAGTGACCCTCTGTCGCGATGAAAAACTGCCCATCTATGTATTTAATTTCTTTGAAGATGGGGCGCTCTGGGATGCGTTGACCGAGCAGAAGCGTGGAACATTGATCTCTACCTAGGAAATGATTATATGAGCATCACCGAGCAGACTGAAAAGAAGATGAAACAGGCCGTTGAGCACCTGCAGCAGGAGCTGCGTGGCCTACGCACCAACAGAGCCTCCGCCTCCATGCTGGACCAGGTGGTGGCCGAAGTCTATGGGGCCCCCACACCTCTCAGATCGCTTGCCAACATCGCCACTCCCGAGTCGCGACAGATTCTGGTCACCCCCTTCGATCCCAGCACCACCAGCGCCATTGCCAAGGGGATTGAAAAGGCCAACCTCAACCTGCAGCCGATCGTCGATGGCCATGCCATCCGGATCAACATCCCCCCCATGAACGAAGAGACGCGCAAGGAGATTGTGAAGCAGGCCAAAGATAAGAGCGAAAAGACCAAGGTGGTCATCCGCAATGTGCGCAAAGAGGGTAACGATCAGGCGCGCAAAGCCAAGGCCGATAGCCTGCTCACCGAGGATCAGCTGAAGAAGGCCGAGAAGACCATCCAGGAGCAGACTGACCGCTTTTGCAAAGAAGTTGACGATATTCTCGCTCTCAAGGAGAAAGAGATCATGACGGTCTAATGTTGAGGAAAAAGCCCTCTTAGTCTATGATCGACGCTTCTAGTGCCGCTAGTTAGCGGTTCTAGATAAGGCCCTATCGTCTAGTCTGGCCTAGGACACCAGGTTTTCATCCTGATAACAGGGGTTCGAATCCCCTTGGGGTCATCATCAGCTCGTGCAGTCAAGCCCCCGCTTTTCTGCCGAGCTGTCTGTTTTACGAGACTTTAGCTCAGCGGTAGAGCATCTCACTTTTAATGAGAGGGTCGATGGTTCGAATCCATCAAGTCTCAAATGAAAAAAGCCAGTCGGAAGACTGGCTTTTTTCATTTGAGACTTGAGCAAGCCACAGTGTGGCTTGCGTATGTGATTCGAAGCCGAGGGCTAAAGCCCTCGGCCGGGTGGGTGCATCGCCTCATTTCGCGAAGCGCTCTTCCGACTGGCTTTTTTCAGGCCCATTCAACAGTGAAGTGCAACAAATAGACTAAAATAGAAAGTGGTCAGAGATGGCTACGAACTCTATGGTGATTTTTTTAGAAACATACCAGGAGGAACGTATGCCCAGAGGCTACCATCATCTGACCTATCCAG
>DAHXNQ010000017.1 GCA_027365315.1 Rhabdochlamydiaceae bacterium
GTGCTGTGCACGGCCCGGGAGCAAGGATCGAGGGATCGAAGCTGCAGCCGGCCCATCTTATAATGAGCAGTCTGCTCATTCACATCCAACTTCTCCCCTCGGTCTGATAACAGTTCTTATTCGTGCAACAACTCCTCCTCGAGGTGCGATTGAGGGTAGAATTTCAGTATATCGTCAAGAAGTATCAAGCTATTTCTTCATGCAATTTCCCTGGCAATCAACCCGAGCCCCAGGCTCGGGTTGATTGCTGAATAGTTACACCGATGGATAGCCTTACTTACCAGACTAGATTGGCGGAGGATTGGTACTCGGTGACGCGGGTTTCGAAGAAGTTCTTCTCCTTGCCCAGGTCGATCGTTTCGCTCATCCAGGGGAAGGGGTTACGCGAGCGGTAGATCGGCTTGAGGCCAATGCGCTCCAGCCTGCGGTCGGCGATATACTGCACATACTCGCGGAACATCGGCGCTGTTAGGCCGAGGATACCGCGGGGCAGGCAGTCCTGTGCGTAGAGAATCTCCAGTTCCACCGCCTCTTGAACGCGACGGATGATGTGCTGCTGAAACTCTGGCGTCCAGAGGCCTGGATTCTCCTCTTTGATACCGTTGATCAGGTCGATACCGAAGTTGAGGTGGATTGTCTCATCGCGCAGGATGTACTGGAACTGCTCGCCAATACCGGTCATCCTATTTTGGCGGTGGAACGATAGAATCATCACAAACCCGCTATAGAAGAAGATCCCCTCCATGATCAGGTAGTAGCCAATCAGGTTCTCTAAGAATTTCTGCGCTCCCTCTGGCGTAGAGGTGGTGAATCCCTCTTCTAGAACCTCAGAGGTTAACTCCATCTCAAACTGATCCTTCGCATGAATGGAGTTCACCTCGTTGTACATGTTAAACACCTCTCCCTGATCTAGAGAAAGAGATTCAACAATGTAGTGGAAGGTGTGGGTGTGGATCGCCTCTTCAAAGCTCTGACGCAGCAGATATTGGCGCGCTTCGGGGTTGGTCACATGCTTGAAGATCGCCAGCACGATGTTGTTGCCCACCAGGCTCTCGGCAGTGCTGAAGAAGCCGAGGTTGCGCAGAATCACCTGCCTCTCGTCAGCGCTCAGCTGGTTTGATTTCCAGAGCTCGATGTCTTTAGCCATCGACACTTCGGTCGGCATCCAGTGGTTGGCGCAGCCGTTTAGGTAGTGTTCCCAGGCCCATTTATACTTGAGAGGCATCAGCTGGTTCACATCGACTGTGCCGCAGTTGATCAGCCTTTTTTCGTGGGCTTGGACCCTTTTTTCACTGCCAGTCTTCGCTTGGTTAGATTTCAACATGCTTCACCTCTCTATTGACAACTTTCGCAATCGCCATCCAGGCTGCAGCTCTTGGGAGCCGAGCTAAAGTCTGGTTCGCTGGTCTCTTCTCTCTCCACACGGATGCTGGAGGATGCGGACTGATTTTTCATCCAGCGTGGCTGCAGGCCTCGCTTATTGATATCGGTAGTCGATTTTTCAATCTGTGTGGCTGCAAGCGTGCGCAGGTAATAGGTAGTCTTCAGACCCTTGTTCCAGGCGAGCATATACATGTCGTGCATCTTCTTACCGCTCGGCTGAGAGAGGTAGAGGTTGAGCGACTGGCCCATGTCGATCCATTTCTGTCTGCGGCTGGCGCACTCGATGATCCACTCGGGCTCGATCTCAAAGGCGGTGAGGTAGATCCTCTTCACCTCATCGGGGATACGGTCGATCTCGGAGATCACGCCATCGAAGTACTTGAGGTCATCCAGCATCTCGTTATCCCACAGCCCCAGCGACCTGAGCTTCTCGACCAGGTAGACATTGGGGATGGTGAAGTCGCCCGAGAGGTTGGACTTCACAAAGAGATGCTTGTACATCGGTTCCACCGACTGCGTGGTGCCGATGATATTGGAGATGGTGGCGGTAGGGGCAATCGCCATGGTGTTGCTGTTGCGCATACCGTGGCGGCGGATCGACTCGCGTACCAGCGACCAGTCCATGCGCGACGAGCGGTCCATCTCGATGGTGAGCCCGCGCTCTCTCTCTAGTAGGCCGATTGTATCGATAGGCAGCCAGCCGCGATCCCACTTCGAACCCTTGTAAGAGGGGTAGGGTCCGCGCTCCTGCGCCAGCTCGCTTGAGGCGAGAATGGCGTAGTAGGAGATCATCTCCATGCTGCGGTCGGCAAACTCCACCGCCTCGTGGCTAGCGTAGCTGATATCCAGCAGATAGAGAGCATCTTGGAAACCCATGAGGCCCATTCCTATCGGTCTATGCCTCAAGTTGGCAGTGCGCGCCTCAACAGTGGGGTAGAAGTTGTTGTCGATCACATTGTCCAGCATGCGGATCGCTGTGCGTATCGTCTTAGCGAGGCGCTCCTCATTCAGCTTGCCATCCCGGATGTGCAGGCCTAAGTTGATCGACCCCAGGTTACAGACAGCAGTCTCTTCTGCCGAGCTGTTCAGAAGAATCTCGGTGCAGAGGTTCGAGCTGTGCACCACTCCCATATGGTCCTGGGGCGAGCGGATGTTGGAGGGGTCTTTGAAGGTGATCCAGGGATGGCCTGTTTCAAAGAGCATGCTGAGCATCTTGCGCCAGAGAGTCAGCGCCTCGACCCGTTTGTGAAGCTTCAGCTCACCGCTTTCGGCCATCCGCTCATACTCGGTGTAGCGCTTCTCAAACTCTGACCCATAGATGTGGTGCAGATCTGGAGTATCGCAGGGGCTAAAGAGGGTCCAGTGTCCGCCCTCTTTCACCCGCTTCATGAAGAGATCGGGGATCCAGTTGGCAGTATTCATATCGTGGGTGCGGCGCCTTTCATCACCGGTGTTCTTACGCAGCTCTAAGAAATCCTCGATATCCAGGTGCCAGGTCTCGAGGTAGCAGCAGGCCACCCCTTTGCGCTTGCCTCCCTGATTCACCGCCACCGCAGTGTCATTGGCCACCTTCAGGAAAGGGATCACCCCTTGGCTCTTGCCGTTAGTTCCCTTAATCCACGATCCAGCAGCTCGCACATTGGTCCAGTCGTTACCGATGCCGCCCGCCCACTTCGAGAGCTGCGCATTGTCGGCAATCAGCTTGAAGATGTGACCGAGATCATCCATCACGGTGGAGAGATAGCAGGAGCTCAGCTGCGAATGGGTGGTACCGGCATTGAAGAGAGTGGGAGTCGCCGAAGTAAAGTGGAAGGTGGAGAGCAGCTCGTAAAACTCGATCGCGCGCTCCTCTTTCTTCTCCTCTTTCAGGGCTACGCCCATCGCCACACGCATCCAGAAAATCTGAGGTGTTTCGATACGTCTTTCATTGTCATGGATGAAGTAGCGGTCGTGTAGATTCTGGATACCCAGATACTGCAGCAGATCGTCTCGCTCGATCACCAGTGCGCTGGTGATGCGATCCAGATCGAAGCTCTTCAGCTCAGGAGAGAGCCGTTCAATGGCGATGCCGTGGTCGAGGTAGCTCTTGAAGTAGTTGCGATAGTGCTGGTCCAGGTTGGGATCGTTAGCGGAGATGCCCATCGCCTCGCGATAGGTGACATCCAGCAGCAGGCGCGCTGCCACCTGAGAGTAGCAGGGCTCTCTCTCGATCATCGACCTGGCAGCCATGATGGCGGAGAGGTCCACCTCGCTTGCCTTCATTCCCTCATAGAAATTGTTAAAGGTCATCTCGAGCAGAAGAGCTGGATCGGTTTGTGTAAGACCGCGACAGGCAAATTGGATCTGAGAGAAGAGCTGCGATTCGGAGAGGGTGCGCTTCTCACCACCTTCCAGAGTGATCGTCACAGAGCGTCCAGTCGACA
This sequence comes from Rhabdochlamydiaceae bacterium, assembly GCA_027365315.1. Classification (GTDB taxonomy): domain Bacteria; phylum Chlamydiota; class Chlamydiia; order Chlamydiales; family Rhabdochlamydiaceae; genus DAHXNQ01. Next base: position 3,807 of record DAHXNQ010000017.1, read on the forward strand.
GGGCTGCTGCTGGTTGCTTTTCGACAATGGGGAGGCCGTGCTCCTCCACCAGTCTAGAGTGGTGCAGAATGCAATCTTTTGCCACCTCGAAGAACCCCTCGCGCATCAGGGTATGTTCGATGGCATCCTGAATAGTGGCAGCATGAAGGGTGGTTCCCTCCTTTGCCAGTTCGAGAGCCTGCTCTACCACAGAATCGGTCATGCGACGCACCGCATCGACTAGCTCATCGGGAGAGGATCCATGAATCTGCTGCACCCTACGAAACGACTCCTCGATCGAGGAGGCCACCTTCATCGGATTGAACCGCACAAGTGAGCCATCTTTGCGCATAATCTTCAGATTTTCAGGAGCGCCGCTGCGTATCTTTTTGCGTTCGCTGCGGTAGACGATGTAGTCGCGCGCCACATCGTGGTAGCCCGCCTTCATCAGAGTCACCTCCACCATGTCCTGGATTCCCTCAACGGTGAGGCAGGCTCCCTTGGCAGCTAGGTCTGTCAGGTGGTCTACCACCTGGTCGGTTACCTTATTGACTAGCTTCTGCAATTCAGAATAGTAGGGGTCTTCAAGGAGCACCTTTTTTGTATCGCGGAAGGCGGCATCGAGTGCCCGCTGGATGCGGTCGCGCCGGAAGGGGACCAGCGATCCGTTGCGTTTCACCACTGTGAAGCTCTCAGGTGCACGACCTGTCGGCTTCAAGGATGAGGTAGAACTTGGTTCGCTGGCATCGACGATTACGCTCGATCCGTCAAACTGATCCGACATACGAAGGGCTCCTGGTTATGAATATCTTGGAAGCGGCCACACCACAACATGTTGTGGCTATCACTATCTAAGGCACTATATATGGTAGGTGGAGCTTTTAGTCTACCAGAAATCGGGAAAAAGAAAAGCCCCAATCGGATAAGATGAAAGAAGAGGAGTGGCCCGTTCATGCGTAAAATCAACCTAATCCCAAGCAGCATCACAGCCTTCAGTTTGGCCTGCGGTCTCTTTGTGATTTTGAAGGTGAACATGATCGAGCCTGGGGGGGGCACCTACCATGCGCTCCAGTCCGCTGTGCTGCTGCTTCTGCTAGCCGCCATCGCCGATGTGCTTGATGGAGCGGTGGCTAGAGCTCTGCATGCCGAGAGCGAGTTTGGCGGGACGTTTGATTCTCTGGCAGATGCGATCTCGTTTGGAGTGGCCCCTTCAGTCCTGGTACTCAAAAGCCTCGATCTCGAGCAGGGGACCTGGCTCTCCTTCGCTGCCGTGGCCGGGGCGATGCTTTTTTCTTTAGGGGGGGTATTGCGCCTGGTCCGCTTCAATGTGAAGGCACACGAGGCGGAGCATAACCTCGAACTAGCTAGGTCTCAAAAGAAACATTTTACTGGCCTACCCATCCCGGCAGCCGCCCTAGCAGCCGTCTCGGCTAACCTTTTCCTTGCCTCTCCCTTTGCTCCCGAGCTGCTTAAGATGGGGCACACCCCTCGCGCCGTTACCTTAAGCGCCGTGATGCTGCTGCTGGGCTACCTGATGGTCAGCCGCTGGAAGTTCCCCAGCCTGAAGGCACTCCACTTCCGGGTTCCCTCTTTTCAGCTGATGCTCTTTTCGGCACTCTTGGCCCTCTTCATCCTCTACGGCATCCTCTACTTCTTTCCCCTCGTTCTTCTGGTCTCCACCTGGGGCTACATCGCCCTCGCCTGGACCCTCGCCATCATCCGCCTCATCGCCGGCAAGAAGTCCCGCACCCTCGAAGATTTCGAACCCGACGACGACATCTAAGGGGCTCTGTTCCAAGAAAGTCAGTGAGAGGTTACCCCCCATTTTATTTGAGTTTGCTTTGAGAGCTCCATAGCGCCCCCAAGGGTCTTATTCCTGAGTGGCATAGAACTGACCTTGAGCTCGCTTCGCGAGCTCAAGAGTGAAAATATGCCTTTTTTGAGGGTCCATAGTGACCTCTACTCGCTGCGCTTGCTTGAGAACAGTTTGGAGAAGAAGGAACGAGAACGACGGTGCTTGAGTGGCCCAAACTGAAGAGGGCCTTGCGCCTCTTCCTCAGCGACAATCCTCTCAGCCTCTTCGTAGGGCTCGTCGTAGAGGGCTAGCAGTATGGGTGAATTGACAGCATCTCTGCGGTAGATAATGCGCCCCTTTGCTTCTAGTGCATAGGCAACACTTCCATCGGTGTAGTGTTTGCCGTTCTTTTTATCGACAAATGAAATAGAGGTGGATGCTCGATCAATAGTAAACGGATATTCCCTCAGAAAGGGGCGAATCTTTTCATGAGCGTTGATTTTGTCTAATAAGGCACGCTTGCTAGTCACGATGATGCGTCTTGCCTCCTCAATGGTTCCTTTTCTGTCTGCCCAAAAGAGAACTTCTACTTCTTCTACGTCATAAGGCATCCGTCCTCCATCACCAATGCAAACAATATTGCATCGTTTCTCGGTTTCCGATGCAAACACATGCACAATTTCGTTAACATATTTTTCATACTCTTCCAGCCCATCCTCCTCGGTAGAGGCCCCACATGTTGTCGATGCCAACCATGCAAATATAAATAAAATTCTAGTCATCTTGAGGTGCATAAAACCCATATTTATTTCTGATTTTGTCTGAAGATTCCTTCAGCGCAACCTGATAGGTAGTCCCTTTAAAGAGGTGATCTGCAATCCATAAGACCCGCTCTCTATGAGGGGAAACGCAGTTCACTATCCGTATGTCATATTCGGGGTCGTTGCGCTCATTTCGTGCCCCTCGTTTGGTTACATAGTCCTTCTTCGAGTAGATGTTGACAACCTGAAAGGCAGCGGCCTTGTGGAGAGGCTTGGCTGGTCCTAAAGCCGTGATGAGCAGATGTTTTTTCATGAGATCTTGCTGCTCAGGGGTCATGCCCTCGATGGCGCGGCGTGTGATGAGGCCACCTTCGCTATGGACATAATCGGCCCAGTGGGCATCGGGGTTGATCTGATGAATCTGTTCGGCTAGCGCCACCATAAACTGTCTTTCGAGGCAGACGGCTGGGGTCTCGATCTCTTTTCTCTCGATGCCCACCCTTTTGATATCGCCTAGCAGACCCTCTGTGGGGTTGTAGAGACTGATGAAGAGGGTTCCTTCGGGATGGTTGTTCATAATCGATTTGCAGAGTTCGAGGTGGTCATCGCGGCTGTTGTAAATGCCATTTTTAGCGGTGATCAGGCAGACCTGCCCACTTTGGCTGGGCATCAGTTCGTTCATGTGGTTGAAAAGGTTGAATTTACCAGCGCTTAGCTCT
>DAHXNQ010000018.1 GCA_027365315.1 Rhabdochlamydiaceae bacterium
CCAGATGAAACTATTGCTCTTGTGGAGGAACGGCTTAACAATCGGCCTCGGAAGGTGCTACAATTTCGGACACCCATAGAGGTCTTCAACGGGTGCCAAATGGAGGCTACCGTTGTTGCACTTCAGAGTTGAAAAGGCGAATCATGTTTACAATTAATAAAAGAAAATAGTATTATTGTTGCTGAATATTATTTGTTTCAGCGTGTTTGATCTATGTCACTAGCAATTGATGATTCCATACGGGGCACTGTAAAAATTAAGACCTTTGATGAGGGAACTCTGAAAGATCCGAAGAGGCGCCACTCTCTCGAGAAAGTCAGCGACTTCATTAGCTCTTGCATCATCGACTCATGCCAAATAACCGGAGGTGGTGAGAAAAAGAGGCAGGTTTGTAGGGCGATCATGTGCAATTGGACTGATAGAGCGGACTCTTTTCTCGAAGGCTCCGGTAGAACGGGTGAGTTATATCAGGTAGCGAAAATTGGGAAGGTGGTGCAGGGTGCTTCTCTGTTGTCACGAGAAGAAAGCTGGGAATTATGTATTGCTCAACTATTTGTCACCCCGCCCAATCTCTCTTTGCACCCAAGCAGAATCGGTACCATCCTTGTTGCCGCAGCCTGTCTGGAGGTTAAGCAGCGCGCATGTACCAAACTGAATCTAATCTCTGCGGATGAAGCTGTAGGGTTCTATCGCGGCTTAAATATGCAAGAGACGGTCAACTTGTGTCAGATCACCGAATTTTCTCTCGATCTTCATCAGCCACTGCCAGTCAAGTTAAACGAAACCGTATCGCAGATTCATCCTCACAACAAATCTAACAGGTCTTAGTCATGTCACTTGTGATCGATCATCCAACACGTGGAAGAATAAAAATTAAGACATTCGATGAGACAACGCTGCAGCTGGAGAAGAAGAAATCTTCTCTAACCAAGATTGTCTCTGTGGTGCAGAGCGCTATCGAGGTCATGCAGAAGAAAGGGGCATCGCAGCCACTGACAGGTCGGGAAGCTGATTTCATCAGCGCGGCAGAAGGTTGGTGCAATATGGCGCAATATTTCGCATCGGACGGATGCGATGAGAGAGAGCTCTTGCAGGTAGCAAAGATTGGGCAAGAGGTAGAGGGTTTCACTTCGCTGACCGCGGCTCCAGGAGAGGCGTTCTGGGTTGAAGAGCTTGCTGTGACACCTCATAATCTCACCCCAACTAAAAGCGGGATTGGCACTGTTCTGATGGCCTCCGCATGTCTTGAAGGCCGTCGCAGAGGGTTTGATGAACTCAACCTACATTCTCTTGAGTCTGCAGTTGGTTTTTATCAACGACTTGATATGCAAGAGAGTAAAGATAATAAAAAGGGCCTCTCAACATTCTCTCTTAATCTCTCTCAATCACTTCCACCTAAGCTGGAAGAGGTCATGTCGCAGATTCATGCCGCTAAACGTGTGCGAACTATTTCCCAAGAAGAAGAGTCACCTAGCAAGAGGCGCTCTATCGAGCCTACTCCCCTCCTTGAGGCAGCGCGAGCGAAGTCAGATCAGGAATAACAGTGAGGGCAGGGTGAAGGCGGGAGCGCAGCACCTGCTGGATGGCGGTGAGAGTGCCTCCTATTGCGGAGTAGCAGGAGGTACAGTTGCCCTGGTAGGCGATCTTCAGTTCATCACCTTCAAAAGAACGCACTTCGATGCCGCCGGCATCGAGCTCGATGTAGGGACGCACCTCGCGGGTGAGAAGCTCTTCGACAAGGGCCAGCTTCTGCTCGGAGGAGAGTAACTCCCATCCGGGATAGATGCTGCTCTGCTGAGAGGGAACATCGATTGGCGATGTGGTGAAGCTATCGGCAAAGGGGATATCAAAGCAGCGGCGCGCCGCCTGCTCGATCAGATCGAGAATCAGATTGAGGTAGGACGCTGCGGCAGCGCCAAAAGAGGGCTGATCGGGCCTATCGCGTAGATGGCGATCGAGCAGATCGGCTCCTATACGCAGTACCTGGTCGTAGTTTTTACGCAGTGCTAGCTCGCAGGCCACCTCAGCAGCTATGAGAAGCGCAGGCGGACCAAAGGCACGGAAGGCGATGTCGGCGATGACGCCATCGCTTTCATCCACCAGCCAACTTAAGCTCAGCCAGCATCCCAGTTCGCTGCTCTGCTGCTCCAGATGAATGGAGCGAAAGCCAGAGGAGGGGCTCGCCTCACGCAAAAGACCGGCGTAGGAGAGTGCCTCGAGGCGCGCTAGACTCTTGCGCGTGACAGGACCATCTTGGGATAAAGGCACATCTTTGTGCAGCTCGGGTATCTGAGAAAGAGGCGCAGCGATACGGCGCAGCACCGGCACCATCCCTTCAATGGCTCGTAACCATTTGTCGACTAGCGCTGCATCCATCTGCTCTGTGAAACAGCAGGAGAGAGCCGAGACGGCCTCCTGCGAGGAGAAGTTGCCAGCGCGCATGATACTAGAGAGGGTGGGGAAACAGCCTCCTCCACGCGCTGTGGGGATGCCGCGTATGCTAAGCAGTCTTTGGAGCGTATCTCCTTGTATGCCGGGCATAGCGAAGAGCGAGAGCTGCGCAATACCCTCACCATAGGGCGAGAGTAGCTGAATCTCTGGCAGTAACTTCTTCAGACGCCTCTCCCAGTCGGAGCGTAGCGCAGCCACCTCGGTGCAGAGCGTATCGAGATATTCCAGAGCCTCTTCGATCGCGGCGGCTAGGGCTACTGGCATCGCTGCTCTTTTGGGAAGTGGGGCAAAGGAGGCCAGCTTTTTGGAGAGTTCGGGGCCTCTGGCGATGGCGACAGCTCCTGCATAGGGAGCGCCAACTGCAGCACCATCTAGGGTGGCAAAGGAGAGTGCCAGTTCGTCAAAGCGCACAAAATGATTGCCCCAAAGAGCGCTTAGATCGCTGTGTAGCAGGAGTGATTCGCGTTCGCATAGATCGGCAAGCTGCGCGATCGGCTGAATCACACCAGTGAGCGGCTCGGCAAAACCAAGAGAGATCATGGCGCTGCGAGGGGTGAGCTGCAGAGTGAGCTGTTCGAGCACGATCTGGCCGTGACGGAAGCTGTTCTTGGAAATTGGTTTGATCAGCATGCCGCTAGCGGCGTAAGGAAGTAGCACCCGCTTGGCAAGTGTAAAGGAGGCATCTCCCTCCCAAGCGAGTAGCTGGGTGCGTCCCCTCTCTTCCACCTGAAAGGCTAGTCCCGCCTCCAAGACAGCGCGCAGAGCCTCATCGTGCGAGGGGAAGAAGAAGAGCTGATCCTCTTTGCGTAGACCCAGAGCGGCGCGCACTCTGCTGCTAGCACGCACCAGTAGCTCCTCTTCACCGGCGCTGGTAATTAATGAGCGATTCAAGCTTTCGAGAGCGCGCTGCGATAGTTTCACAGCAGAGTCTCCTTCCAGGCAGAACCCTCACGCTGGTAGAGCATCGGGATGCCTAGAGGAATCTCGAGATGGACCACCTCGTCCTCCGATAGCTTCTTCAGATGCATCACGATGGCGCGCAGCGAATTGCCATGCGCTGCCACGAGAAGAGCTCGCCCCTCTTCAACCCGTGGAAGGATATTTTTTAAGAAATGGGGAAGTGTGCGCTCCGCTGTCATAGCTAAGCTTTCGCCGCCTGGAGGCGCCTTGCGGTAGCTGCGGCGCCAGATCTCTACCTGCTCTTTACCAAACTGCTTACGGGCCTCATCTTTGTTGAGCCCCTGCAGTTCACCATACATTCTTTCATTTAATTCCCACGCCAGCAACACAGGTATAGAATCTTTTATGGTCTCTTCCGAGTAGCATCGATCCCATCCCGCGTGCGCATCGATGGCAGCTCCACCGGTGCGAGTCAGAAGCAGCGGCGTCTTGCCACCCTTATAAAGACTCATCGCCAGAAGCGCTGTCATCCAGGCGCGAGTGAGTGTCGAGGTGTGGATCTCATCGAGGGGGATCTCGGCTAGCTTCTTGCCTGCATCGAGCGCCTGCTGAACCCCGAGGGGGCTGAGCGAGACATCGACCCATCCTGTAAATAAATTTTTCCCGTTCCAATCTGACTCGCCATGACGCAAAAGAATTAACTTTCCATTCTGTCGATCCATAGTGCTCTCCCTGTCGGCAGTCAGAATAGCAGAGAAGTTGTCTTTTAGCAGCTCTTCAGATAGCATCTACCCCCTATGGAACAGAAAAACCTATCTGGTGAACGTCTCAGCAAGGTGCTGGCACGAGCGGGAGTCGCCTCGCGCAGAGCTTGCGAAGAGATCATTTTTGAAGGGCGAGTCCGCGTTAATGGTCGCGTGGTACTACTGCCCCAGGAGCATGTCGACCTGTCTAAGGACGATGTAGTCGTGGATGGCACCCCCATCCTCGAAGAGCAGAAAAAGTTTTACTTTCTACTCAACAAGCCCAAGGGCTACATCTGCTCGAGCGCGCCACTGGATGGAAAGAGACTGGTTATCGATCTGTTCCGCGAAATACCCGCTAGGCTCTTCACTGTAGGAAGACTCGATCGCGATACCACCGGCATGCTGCTGGTCACCAGCGACGGCCATTTTGCCCAAAAGGTGATCCACCCCTCAAAAGGACACCTGAAGGAGTACCTAGTGAAGGTGGAGCAGGAGGTGATGCATGATCATCTCGCCTTGATTTCTGAAGGGATGCGCATCGAAGGGACCATGGTAAGACCCAAAAAGGTGAATAAGGTACGCCGCGGTACTCTGAAGATCGTGGTGTCGGAAGGCAAGAAGCGCGAAGTGCGTCTGCTGGTGCAAAAGGCTGGGCTGACCATCCAGTCGCTCCACCGCATCCGGATAGGACCTGTGGCTCTCGGCGACATTCCCCTGGGTGGCTATCGCGAACTTTCGGCTGACGAAAGGAAGGCTCTACTCACTGGCAACTAACTGTTTTTTGCGCTATAAGTAGACCTATCTAGTTTAGAGTCGTTGAAATGCTGACTATCGCCAAACTTTTCGGAAAATCTCCCTTTGCTCCTCTCCGCTCTCACATGAAGAAGGTGGCCTCCTGCATGGATATGCTAGAGAAGATGTTTGAACATCTCTGTCATGCAGAGGAAGATCAAGCTCGGGTGATGCAGATGTCGCAAGAGCTATGCGATCTGGAGTATGAAGCCGACATTACCAAAAACGACATCCGCAACCATCTCCCCAAAGGGGTTTTTCTTGCGATCGATCGGTCGCAGTTTCTCGAATTATTGGCTCTACAGGACAACATCGCCGACCAGGCAGAAGAGATTGGCCTGCTGCTGACTCTTCATAAGGCACCGCTCGATGGCGTAAAGCCAGAACTACACGCCTTTGTACAAAAGGCGCTGACCGTCTTCCGCGAGGTGGATCGCATTACAGGAGAGATCGAAGAGCTACTGGAGAGCTCTTTTGGCGGCCTGGAGGCGGAGAAGGTGCGCGCCATGGTGGAGCATGCCGCCCATAGAGAGCATGAGGCGCAGAGACTGAAACAGGTTCTGCTGCACAAAATCTTCGCCCAAGGAGAGAAGCTCACCCCTCCCGCCTTCTATCTACTGGTGCGCCTCACTGAGGCAATCGCACTCCTGGCTGAGCTCTCTGAGAAGCTGGCCAATCGCATCCGCATGCTACTTGAGGTTCGCTAGTCTTAAGCCCCTATGGAAATTGCGCTGACCCTTAAGATTCTGGTTCTGCTGATCGGTTTCTACATGGCCTGGAACATCGGTGCCAACGATGTCTCCAATGCAATGGGCACTTCGGTGGGATCGGGAGCGCTGACTCTACGCAGAGCGGTGCTGGTAGCGGCAGTGCTGGAGTTTAGCGGCGCCTTTCTGCTGGGATCGAATGTCTCGGAGACGATGCAGACCGGCCTGATCGAGGTTTCGCAATTTTCTGGGCAGCCACTTCTTCTGGTAGTGGGGATGTGTTCGGCACTGCTGGGCGCCAGCATCTGGCTGCAGATCGCCTCCTACTTCGGATGGCCCGTTTCAACCACCCACGCGATCGTAGGCGCCATCATCGGATTTGGAGCTCTTGCCAGTGGCTGGGGCGGCATCGAATGGGGAATGGTAGGCTCTATCGCCGCCAGTTGGGTGATCTCGCCACTCTTAAGCGGTATTCTCGCCTACCTGCTATTTCACGTGGTGCAGGTGCAGATTCTCTTCTCGATGAACCCCACCGAAAGAACGCGGCAGCTGCTCCCTCTCTTCACGGGCCTCCTCTTTGGGGTCTTCACTCTTAGCTTTCTCTTTGGCGGACTCTCTCATCTCGACCTGCAGCTCTCGATTCTATATTCGATCGGGCTGGCTCTTGTTGTGGCCATCCTAGCCGCTCTCATCACCTTTGTTCTGGTGCAGCGCACCCCCCTTCCTCCCGAACTCGCTACCCAAGAGCTTCGGAATCTGCCTCAGCAGTTCATCAGCTTGCAGAAGGCAATCAAGCATCTCGAAAGAGTGCGCACCTCTTCGCGCGGAGCTCCGCGCGACAAACTCAGCACTATACTCAGCGAGATGCGTACCCTGTCGGATGAGGTGAAGAGCCGGACCAGCCTCAGTTCGAAAAAGGCGTCGGAGTTCCGCAATGTAGAGAAGATGTTTGGTTACCTCCAGATTCTCAGCGCCTGCTTTGTCGCCTTTGCTCATGGCGCCAATGATGTGGCCAATGCCATCGGTCCTGTTGCAGCAGTACTGGGCATCCTGAAAGAGGGTGTGGTGGCCGGTGCAGCCGAAATCCCCGTCTGGCTGCTCGTCTTTGGAGGCCTTGGTATTGTAATAGGTCTAGCCACCTGGGGCTGGCGCGTCATCGAAACGATCGGCAAAAAAATCACCGAACTAACCCCCACCCGCGGCTTTTCGGCCGAATTTGCTGCCGCCACCACCATTCTGATCGCCTCCAAGCTGGGACTACCCATCTCCACCACCCATTGCCTCGTCGGTGCCGTTTTGGGCGTAGGGATGGCGCGCGGTATCAAAGCGCTGAATCTCGGCATGCTTAAAGATATCGTCCTCTCCTGGATCGTCACCATGCCAGCAAGCGCCCTGATGGGCATCATCATCTTCTTCGGTCTTAAAGCGCTCTTCCTCCACGCCTAATCAGTGATGAAGTAGGCAGAAGTAGCGGCGGCGTAGTGACGAGCTGCGCAAGCAGCTCGATCCAATCGGGCTGGCAGCCAAAGGCGGGGCAGCGCTCGGCTTGGTAGCCGCGTGCACGCAAGAGAGGGAGATAGAGCTGTTCTACCTCAAAGAGCGTTTCAATGTGATCCGATGTAAAGCTGAGTGGAATAACGAGGACAGCCTTGCGCTGGCTGGTGAGCTGGCGACAGAAATCGTCGGTGTAGGGGCGCAGCCACTCTTCGGGACCAAAGCGAGACTGATAGGTGAGCCTAGCTTCGGCGCGTGGAAAGCGGCTGGCGATCGCTCTGAACGAGCGCTGACAGTGCAATTCGTAGGGGTCTCCCTCCTGCACAAAACTCAAGGGCAAGCCATGCGTCGAAAAGAGCAGCAGCGTCTCCTCCTCTTTGAGTCCCTTACCATCCAGAACCGAGCGAATCTGCCCAGCAAAGAGATCGGTGAAAGAATCCAGCTGGGCGTAAGAGGAGATCCAGCGCAGCTTTTTAGCCTCCTTGCTTCCTAGATAGTTGATCATCCAGCGCGCAATGCTGCCAGTGGTGGCATAGCTAAACTGCGGAAAGAGCGGCAGCACCAGCAGCTCGCCTCTCTCCTGTTTCACCTGCTCTAAAAAGTGAGCATGGGTGGAAGGAAGATAGCGATGGAAGGTGAGAACCTTTTTTCCCACCTTTTCAGCCAACATAGAGGCCATCTGCTCGGTATCGGCAAAAATAGGCGAGCAGCCTCCAATCGTCTCGTAGTCTTCGCGGATGCGACGGGCCCGCTTACGAGCAACGCGGGTAAAGAGCAGACGGTGCAGAGGATGCCAAAAACGGCTGCGCACCACATCACGGTCGCAGAGCAGTTCGCGGAGAAATGGTTCCACCTCAACAAGGCTGCGCGGCCCACCAAAATTGACGAGAAGTAGAGAAGTGCTCATCTGCTACTTGAGGAAACTTTTGTAGTGAGTATAGTGAGATCGTGGATTTTCTTCGGAACAAACAAGGTGGTGGCGAAACCCTAGCACCTAGAAAAACGGCAAAAGGGCGATTTTGCTGGGGACTGGGGCTTTGCAACTACCTCGAACTGCTTTCTCTCTGCTGCCTGCTTCTGCTGCTAGCCGGATGCGGCAAATCGAATCATACAGGCCCCTCTAGGGTAGCCTTCGATCCCACCTGGTATCCAGTTGAGGTGGCCGGCAATGAGGCGCGCATCAACGGCTTCACCAATGATCTGATGATGCAAATTGCCGAAATAGGATCGCTCAACTACCTACTGGTCAATGGACAGTGGGACGATCTGCTGCTAGGTCTCGATCGGAAACGGTATGACGCGGTACTCACCTCACTCTACCCCTACAATTTCTATCAGGCGCGCTACGCCTTCTCGAAGCTGTTTCTGCCCACCGGGCCGGTACTGGTGATGCGCATCGATGATGAGTTTTCTGGATGGGAGAAGATGGGGGGTAAGGAGGTGGCGGTCTTCAGCGACAATGACGCCACTCTCATCCAGAGCTATCCCATCATCTTAAGAGAGTATGACCAGGTTTCCACCGCCCTCACTCACCTCGTGGAGGGACGAGTGGATGGTGTCCTGCTAGGAACGCTGCTGGCGGTTCCCTACGTGAACGACCTCTACCGCACCAGCCTGAAGGTGGTCACCTCTCCTCTTACCGACGAGGGGCTGCGCCTGGTGACCCGCAAGGATGCGGGGCCACGCGTTATGAAAAAATTTGACACCGGCCTTCTCCTGCTACGCGAAGATGGCCGCTACGATGAGCTGCTACACAAGTGGACCCTCGGTCAATAGAGAGATTCATTTTGCTAATCAGCTGCTCTGCCATTGGCAGAGAGACCGTTAGTGGGAAAGATGTTGCACGAATAAGAACTGTTATCAGACCGAGGGGAGAAGTTGGATGTGAATGAGCAGACTGCTCATTATAAGATGGGCCGGCTGCAGCTTCGATCCCTCGATCCTTGCTCCCGGGCCGTGCACAGCACTGTCTCGGTCGCTACGGAGCGCTCGCGAGAGAGCTGGTCTCGGCCGGTTCGCTATTCGCTCACCTGCTCCGCATTGCGAAGACCCACCGGGTCTTCTTCATGTCTCCGCAGCCTCATCTCAGAAGCGCAGCCTGTAAAAGAATAGAACCTCCATGAGCGGGCTGCGGAGGGCATCTAGCGCCCCCGCTCCGCAGCTTTATGCGTTTGCGCGGAGGCGCTATCTATCCCTCCTCGCTCCGTTCTGGAGGCTCTATTTTTTACAGGGCGCTTCGCGGGAGGAGCCAGGCCACTCCCTTCGTCTTCGCTTCGACGGCTCTTTGCTGGAGCTCGGCCTGATTCGCTATTCGCTCACCTGCTCCGCATTACGAAGACCCACCGGGTCTTCTTCATGTCTTCGCAGCCTTCACTGCCCGCTGTGCTTTCTCGGAAACATCTTAGAGAAAAAAGAACGCGAGCGCTTGTGCGTAAGCGGCCCAAACTGGAGGGGACCCTGCGCTTCCTCCTCTGCCACAATTCGCTCAGCTTCTTCGTAAGGTTCTTCCAGGATATGCTCCAATCGGTCAGTTGCAGGATTTTCCCAGCAGTAAATAATTTGTCCCTTAGCTTCAAGTGCATAAGCAACGCTTCCATCAGTGTAGTGGCGGCCATTGTGTTTGTTAACAAATGCAATAGAGATGAGTGCTCTGGAGAGAGTAAAAGGATATTCCCTCAAAAAAGGACGAACCCTTTCGTGTGCATTGATTCTGCATAGCAAGGATCGCTTACTTGTTACAATAATACGCCTAGCCTCTTCGATAGTCCCCTTGCGGTCTGCCCAAAACTTGACTTCGACCTCTTCGACGTCATAGGGCATTCGTCCGCCTTCTCCTATGCAAAGGACATGACATCTCTCTTCAACCTCTTGTGCAAAGGGGTTGATAATCTCGTTGACATGTTTTTCATAATTTTCAACCGGATCTTTTTTCACTAATTGACCGTCAATTGTAGATGCTAATGATATACAAACAAGAAAAATACTAATCATTTTGAGGCGCATACATACCGTATCGTTCTTTAATATCTTGAGCAGCATCTAGTAAAGCCTGCTGATAAGTACTTCCCTGGAAAGCATGATCTGCAATTTTAAAGCTCCATTCGCTGCGTGGTGAGATACAAGGTACCATTCGTATATCGTATTCGGGGTCGTTGCGTTCTTTTCGGGCGAACCATTTGGTTATATAGTCCTTCTCTGAGTAGATATTGACAACCTGGAAGGCAATATTCTTGGGAAGAGGGGTCGCTGGTCCAAGGGCTGTGATGTGTATATGTTTTTTTATCAGTTCTTGCTGCTCAGGGGTCATTTTCTCGATGGCGCGGAGCGCGATGAGGCCCCCCTCACTATGGACATAATCCACCCAGTGGGCATCGGGGTTGATCCGATGAACTTGTTCGGCGAGCGCCACCATAAATTGCCGTTGGAGGCAGATGGCTGAGGTTTCGATTTCATTTTTCTCAAGAATCACTCGGCCAAGGTCAATAATTGCGCCCCTCGAGCGATTGTAGAGACTGATGAAGAGGGTTCCTTCGGGATGGTTGTTCAGAATCGATTCGCACAGCTCAAGATGGTCGTTGCGATCATTGTTAATACCATTTTTAGCAGTGATTAGGCAGATCTGGCTGCCATCAGAAGGGATCAGTTCGTTCATGTGGTTGAAAAGGTTGAACTTACCAGCGCTTAGCTCTTCAGAACTGAACTGCAGTTTGTGCCAATGGCCGCAGGCCACGACGATGTCCGCCTCGACGCCATTGATATATCCCTTAAAATGAGCAAGGCTGCCTGGAGAGGCCACCCGTGTGAAGTAGTTG
>DAHXNQ010000114.1 GCA_027365315.1 Rhabdochlamydiaceae bacterium
TACCGCATTGAATGTAGCACCTACGGCCACTACAGCCATTTCTTATGGAATTACCGCAGCCTCCTCCAACACCAATGGTCTTGCACTCTCCTTCGCTCCTGCTGGAGGCACCATACTCACTGTGAATGGAGCGATCAGCGGGCCGACAGCTGTGGCTGTAAATAGCGGTACTGTGGCGATGCCAAGCAGTCTGACCAACAGCTACACTGGCAGCAGCTTCATCACTAGCAGTACACTGCAGATTGGCAGCGCGACCAACCTGGCGGGAGGGGGCAATGTTTCATTTGGAGGAACGGCTCCTATTCTGGAATTGGGCTCAAGTTGGGTCTCCTCAGGAGCTATTGTTAACAGTCTTGCTGTGAATGTGGCATCTCTTTTCGATCTGAATGCCCAGATGGCCACCCTCGCCGGAGGCATGAGCGGAATAGGCGACCTCACTTTAACCGGTGCTGGAACTCTGATTTTAGCCCCCTCTCCGGAGAAAGGCTATAGCGGCTATACCGGCACACTGAATGTCAATAATGGGGTGACATTGCAGAGTGATGTTGCTGCTATCCCCATAACGATTCTTAACGACGGTAACCTCAATTTCCAACTGGGCAGCGGTGGATCGGGGACTTACGGCGGAACGGTGACAGGAACAGGCGCGCTGGCCCTAGGATCGGGCGCTCTGAATTTAGCGGGAGGCAGTGTCACCCAAGGCAGTGTCACGATCAGTTCGGGAGCTGTTCTGGCTGTGAATGAGGCGGTCACGATGACCACAGCGACAGTAAATAGTGGGGGTAGACTTAAGGGTACAGGAACCATCACCGGTGCGGTGACCAATCATGGTACCCTGTCACCAGGCAACTCACCCGGAACGATTGCCATTGTAGGCAGTTATGTGCAGGCATCTGGCTCTTCGTTCAATGTCGAGATGAACGCCACACAATTTAGTCAGTTGCAGGTGTCGGGAGCTCCCGGCACTGTGACGATCGATAGTGGCGCTGTAGTGAGTGTGCTGCTCGATCCCAGCTCTCCCACCCTTCCTGCAGCAGGTGCTTATCCCATCATCACAACAACAGGTGGGGTGAGCGGCACATTCGCTACCCTCAGCCTCAGCCTTCCTGGGATTGTATTTAGTGGATCTCTTAGCTATCCCCTTGATGAGGTGGTACTGAACCTCAGCTTAGCTCCTTTTCACACCCTTGTGATGGGAGGCAATGCAGGCAGCATAGCGAACTGCTTTGCTTACCTAGCAGCGCAAAGCTTGCAGCAGAGCAACGCCACCCAAGCCGATCTAGCGAATGTTCTGAAGGCGCTAGCCTTGGCGCCAGATGCAAGCACCTTGCGAAGCGATTTCGATCAGCTTCAGCCAGCGCTCTTTAGCGGCTTCACCATTGCGCAACAAGAGGTCAGCATTAAGGTGTTAAATGCTCTAGCTCAGGCGGGCGATTTGTGGGATAAAAACCGCTGTGCGGTGGAGTGGCGTGAAGATCATAGCGTGCGTAGCTGGGTGCAGCCCTTTGGGGAATTCACCAAGCAGAATGCCACTGGAAGCGAACAGGTGGGCTTCTCCTCGACAACAGGAGGCATTGTAGCTGGAGCAGACTACAAACTACCCCACCACTTCTATCTGGGGGCAGGAGCTGCCTACAGCTATAGCGATGTAGACTTTCAGCAGCATCGTGGTGACGGTTCGATCCGCAGTTACTACGGCGGTCTCTACACCAACTGGACAACACATCTCTGTTTTGCAGAGCTGTCCATACTAGGAGCCTACAACAACTACCACGGCAATCGTAATATTAGGATCGATAACAACCCTGCATTTGCGATCAATCGCACAGCGAGCCACTCGCAAGGGGGCTACGAGGTCGCAGGTCACTTGGGTGGTGGTGGGCTCTTTCAGATTTCGTGCGGCACACAGTTCACTCCCTTTGTCTCGTTCGATTACATCTTCCTCCATCAGAATGACTATCGGGAATATGGAGCACAGGGGCTCGATCTCTCGGTACGAGAGAAGCGCGCCAACTACCTGCGCGCTGTAGGTGGCCTGACCATTTCGCACTGCTTCACCATTAAAGGGGGCAAATTGGTACCCGATCTGAAACTGAGCTATGTACGCGAAGAGCGAACCAATGGTGCTGCTACCGAGGCGGGCATTCCTCCCACAGCAGCGAATCTAGGACAGTGCTTCTTCATCGTGAAGGGGATGAACCCCTCTCGCAACATCTTTGCTCCAGGCGTAGGGCTCTCTTGGCTGAGCAAAGAGATGCACTACTCGGTGACAGCGCGCTACAACGGCGAGTTTAGCAGCCACTACATGGACAACGAAGCAATCCTGCAGGTCGGTGTTAATTTCTAAGAAGAGAGCTTTTTCTTGCTCGCAACTTTGGGCACCTTCTTCTTGGAGAGGGGGCTTTTCTTTTTGGCGGGTGCTTTCTTGGTGGTAGTTTTGGGCTCGGCCTTGGGTGCTTTTGTAGCTGTACTCTTTTTCTTCTTAGCAGCTGCTTTGGCCTTGGCTTCGGGCTCTTTTTTGGCGGCGCCCTTTTTGGCAAATTTGCCGAAGCGTTTGCCTCCTGTTTTCTTGACGTAGGGGGTTTTGGGATGGTCGATGTACTTCTCGGCCAGCTGGTCTAGGTCGTTAGCGATGACGTCGCAATCGGGGTAGTTGCTGCAGGAGAAGAAGGTTTTGCCAAAACGCGAGCGGCGAGGGCGGATCTTGCCGTCACAGCCGATCGCTGGACAGTTAGGCATGTTTTCGGGTAGTGGCTCTCCCTTGGCGGGGATGTTAACGATGCCGCGGCATTCGGGGTAGCGGCTGCAGCCGAGGAAGGGGCCAAATTTGCCGTGTCGCACCGACATCTTCGATTGGCAGATGGGACAGGGCTGATCCCAATCAAAGCCTGGATCGTAGTCCTCTTTCTTGAAGGAGAGCGCCTCGACAGGGGCGGTGAATTTGCACTCGGGGTAGCCAGAGCAGCCGTAGAAATATTTGTTGCGCGACCAGATCTTCTGCAGCTTCTTGCCGCAGTCGGGGCAGTCGATATCGGTGGTCTCTTTGGGGACAAAAGCCTCTTTTTCGGCGGTCTCGACAAGCGGAATGAACTTCTCCCAGAAATCGCGGAGCAGCTCTTTCCAGGATATCTCCTTCTCTGCCACCAGCTCGAGGTTATCCTCCATGCGAGCGGTGAACTTCACATCCATGATCAGGCCGAAGTTGTCCTCCAGCATCTTGGCGATGACGCAGCCCAGCTCGGTCGGTTTAAGGGTTCCCTTCTCCTTCTTGGTGTAATCGCGGCTCTGGATCTTGTTCATAATTGCTGCGTAGGTGGAGGGGCGCCCGATGCCGGAGCGCTCCAGCTCTTTCACCAGAGACGCCTCGGTGAAGCGCGGAGGTGGCTTGGTGAAGGCCTGTTGGCAGAGGGTCTCTACTAACGCGAGTGGCTCTCCCTCTTTGAGGGGAGGCAGAATTTTGTTTTCGTCAGAGCTTTCATCGGTCGAGCCGATATCCTGTTTCTCTTCGTAGGCGGCCAAAAAGCCGCGGAAGCGGATCACCGATCCAGAGGCGCGTAGGACTAGGCCTGGCAGAGCGTCGATGTTGCAGGAGACGGTGTCGTAAAGGGCGGGCACCATCTGCGAAGCGACAAAACGGCGCCAAATCAGTTGGTAGAGTTTAAACTGCTCGGGTGAGAGATAGCGTTCGACCGACTCGGGAGGGTGGGAGAGATTGGTGGGACGGATCGCTTCGTGCGCATCTTGAGCGCTCTTTTTGGTCTGGTAGTGGTTGGGTTCGGCAGGAAGGTACTCCTTGCCGTAGGCGCTGACGATATGCTGGCGCACCGCCTGCAGCGCTTCGGGAGCTATGCGCACCGAGTCGGTACGCATGTAGGTGATCAGACCTTCTGCTCCCTCGTTGCCCAGGTCGATTCCCTCGTAGAGGCTCTGCGCCACCGACATGGTGCGCGAGGCGGAATAGCCGTAGTGGCGGCTCGCCTCCTGTTGCAGTGTCGAGGTGATGAAGGGGGCGGCAGCCGATCTTTTTTTCTCGCGCTTCTCGACCGAGGCTACTTTAAACTGCGCCTTTTTGAGGCGATCGACAATCTGCTGGGCCGATTTTTTGGTGGCGATCGAGATGATCCCCTTCTCGGCATTGGGCTCTTTCTCTACCTTCTGGCCGTCGCACTGCACCAGGTGACAGGAGAAGAGCGCCCCCTCTTTGGTCTTGAGGTTGGCGCCGAGGTTCCAGTACTCCACAGGGGTAAAGGCTTCGATTTCCCGTTCGCGGTCGACCACCAGCTTCAGCGCCACCGACTGCACACGCCCTGCCGAGAGACCGCCGTCGCGCGCGCCCTGGACGCGGCGCATCAGGATGGGGGAGATCTTGTAGCCTACAATCCGGTCGAGCAGTCTGCGCGCCTGCTGCGCATCGACAAGAGCCTGGTCGATGGGGCGGGGATGCTCGAGCGCCTCGCGCACCGCCTCTTTGGTGATGGAGTTGAAGGTGACCCGCTCCAGCTTGGTACCAGAGGGAAGCAGCGCGGCGATGTGCCAGGCGATCGCCTCTCCTTCGCGGTCGGGGTCGGGTGCGAGGTAGACGATATCGGCGCTCTTGGCCGCTTTACGCAGGTGGTCGATCACCTCTTTCTTATCGGGGAGAGGCTGATAGTCGGGATCGAAGTCATTCTCCACATCGATGCCAAACCCTTTAGCTGGCAGGTCGCGGATGTGACCTCGCGACGACTCGAAGAGGTAGTTCGAGCCCAAAAACTTCTTTAATGTTTTGATCTTTGTGGGAGATTCCACAATAATCAATGCTTTACCGCTCTTAGCCATCTCTCACCAATGCAAACCTGTTCCCGGCTACCTCTTCAACTCTCCCTCTCAGGAGAAGGTCGGTCAGAAGAGCCGCCACCTTGGGAAGGGGCAGCGCCGAGAGAAGGGCAAGTTCGTCCAACGTGATCTCATGTGCTGGCATCCAGCGCAAGAGGTTTTGCTGTTCCGTTTCCAGCTCCTCCATCTGGGGAAGGGCTGTCTGGAAAGGAATTTTGCCAATGGGGAGAGTGGATAGCAGTTCTTGGGGATTTTCCACAAGGACCGCTCTCTGCTTGCGGACCCAGCTGTGGTTGGCCTGAAAGGAGGGCATATCCCATCTGCCGGGTAGGGCAAACAGCTTACGTCCCTGAGATTCAGCTAGCTCCATAGTGCCCACGGCTCCGCTTTTTTCAGGCGCCTCCACCAGAAGGGTGGCGAGAGAAATTCCGCTAACAATGCGATTGCGCCGTGGAAAGAGGTATCGAGCGGGAGCGGTCTGGCAAGAGACCTCCGAGAGTAGCAATCCTTTTTTGGCGATCTGCTCGGCAAGCTTTAGGTTCTCTTTGGGGTAGAGCTGTGCCAGGCCGGAGCCGAGGCAGGCGATGGTGCTGCCAGCTTCGAGCGCTCCCTCATGGGCAGCGGTGTCGATGCCGCGGGCTAGGCCGCTCACCACCACCACTCCACTCGCCGCTAGCTCTCGCGCAAAAAAGCGTGCCGATGAGAGGCCATAGGGTGTGGCGCTGCGTGTGCCCACCATTGCTATGCTGGGCTGTTTCAGAAGATCTCGGTTGCCCCGCCCGTAAAGTAGCCAGGGTGGATCAATCAGCGAGCGCAGAAGCTCTGGATAGCCAGCGTCCCAGTAGGAGAGTACAAACCCGCCTAGTTCGCGCAGTCGAAATAGTTCTTCTCTTCCGTCGGCTCTACCAATCTGGTCTACCAGTTCGGGAGAGAGGGGGGCGAGATCTTCCGCTGAGGCTGCCATGATGGCAGAAGCAGAGCCAAATCGCTGCATAAGAGAGGTTAACTGTTTCATTCCAAGGCCTTTCACCCGGTGGAGCGCGATCCAGCACTCCTCTTCACCTCTCATCATTATGTTTTTAAAATATTAAATTGATAAACTAATTTTAATTGTTTGCAATTCTACCCTACTCTATTGTTCCCATTTTCTTCGAGATGAGATCTATGGAAATGGAGAGTCGGGGGCTCTTTCGCGCTCCTCATGAAAGCGAGGAGCAGTTTCGGTTGCGAGTCGCCCTTTGGGGCGCAAAGCGATCGAATCATCCAGAACTTTTGGCCGCCTGTCAGAAATTGAGGGAGCGCTTTGGCATCTTTCCCGACTGGGTGGAGTGCGAAGAGAGCTGGTGCGGGATGCTTCCCTGGTACGCCGCTCTCACCTGGGTGGCGGGGTGCGAGGCGCCTCCGCGCATCGCGCTGCATCCCCTTTGGCGCAGGCTCTTTCGCCGCCATCCTGCCTTCTGGCAGGAGGTGCTCTGTCATGAGCTTCTGCACGCCGTGCGCGCGCCGCTGGCTGGATCGGGTCGGTATGAGGAGTGGATCGCCTACCTCGCCTCTTCCTCTCTACTACGCCGCTTTTTGGGACCGATTTTCAGTCTGCGAAGAGTGCTGTATGGGGAGCTGGTGCTGCTACTACTGCTTGTTCTGCTGCCCCAGCCAGAGCTGCTCTCTCTTCTGATCATCCCTTTTCTGCTGGCACTTCCCCACTATCTCGCCTTCCGCAAGGTAAGGGGGCTGCCGCATCTGATCAGCATGTCCGAACAGGAGCTTAAGAACGCCGGCCGCGCAAGGAGGCCGGGGGAATCTGAAACCGCGCGCGGTATTTAGCGACGGTGCGTCTAGCTAGCTGGATGCCCAGCTCGGAGAGCCGTTTGGCAATGGCTGTGTCAGAGAGGGGCTCTTTCCCTTTCTCTTCGCTTAGGATGCGTAAGAGAAGCAGCCGTAGGGCCGATTCGGAGAGGGGGGCTTGTTGACTTTGGCCCACATCTCTGCCTTGGCTTTTCGAGAAGAACTCCTCCAGCTCCATCAATCTCCCGGAAGGAGTAGAGAGGATCTTACCCTTGATGGCGCGCGAGATGGTAGAGGGGTGCAGCTTCAGCACGCGAGCCAGCTCAGCCTGTGAAAGAGGAAGCAGAATGGGGCTCTCTCCAAAGAAGAAGCTGCTTTGACGAGCCAGCAGATAGCGGCCGATCGCCAAAAGGGTGACGCCTCGTTTGACAAGAGCCTGCCGCAGCTGCCCCTCAAAAAAAAGGGGGAGTGCCTCGATGCGCTCTTCGAGAACGGGGGGCTCATGCAGGCTAACGGTGAGCTTTTCATCGATCTCCTCGATGATCAGATCGGGGTGGCAAGGAAGCGGGGTTGCTACCTCGGTTCGATCGAGGGGACGTTTGGGAAGCTTAGCAAGCGTTTCGAAGATGGCGCTCTTGAGCTGATTCATGCTGCAGCCAAGCTGTCTAGCTAGCTGCTCCCACTTGTGGTGGAGAAAGAGAGGGAAACCCTCCTCTACGATGCGATAGGCGAGCGACCCCATTTCACCGCGCTCCTTGAGAAGCAGCAGCCAGTACTCCTGCACACCGCGCGAACCGACGCCGAGTGGTTCGAGATGGAGGATGAACTTGTGGAGGCGGCAGGCCACCTCTCCATACCTAGCCACCACTTCGTCCCAATTGCCTAACATCCCGCGTTCATCGAGGCTGCCCAGAATCAGCTCGGCGCAGCGCCTCTCTTCTGAGCTCTTCAAATGGGGCTCTAGCTGCGCTAACCATGTTTCGTAAGAGAGGGTGGGAGCGGCTGGGTCATCGGATGGTCCGGGAGCGGGAAGGGAACTTGTACTTGCTTCTGTCTGGGGAGATTCAAGCCACTCTGCAAGCTGCCAAAGTGGCATCTCCAGCAGTCTCAGCTGCTGCTCCATGAGGGGGGAGAGTCTCTGCTGCAAGAGGGGCTTGGCGGCGATCTGGTGAGCAAGGCGCTGCATACTTGCTCCATAGATCAGTAATCAATATTTTTTCAATTCTCACAGATATAAAATAAAATTATTATAGTTTTGTAGAAAAATCTGCAAATTGGTAGGCTGATTCCCTTTTCCATTTCGAGATCAGAGTATGGAAGTTCTCTTAAGCGGCCCCCCTCTAAACCATCAGCCCCCCTCCACGGCGACTCCTCTCCCCTCTTCCTTGCCGGAGAGCTACGGCAGCTCGTCAATCTCTTCTGCTCCGCCTCCTCCTGATTTTCTTTTCTCTGCTCCTGTTTCACCCCCTTCGGTAGGAACAGGCGAGAAAGAGATACTGCTCACAAAGCTGGCAGAGATTTTTGCCCCTTATGAGCAGAGAGATGATGCTTGGGATCATCTGCTACAGCTTTTGGCGGAGGAGATACTGGCACTTGATCTTGGAACACGAGAATCTGAGGCTCTCGAGCTTCTGGCGGAGGCGACTCTCTTCAATAGCAGTAGCGACGAGGCAGACGATCTTGACGGAGCGACAAGGCTGCGCGAGCAGCTTCATGAGAAGCTTGATCTGGACCGCTTAGTGAAAGAGCAGGGGAATATCGCTCGCGCGACCAAGAAGGTGCAGACGATAAGAAGATGCACGGCGAAGATCGCTGCAGCAGCGCGGGTCGAGGAGCTGCTCGACGCGCTAGTGATCTCCTGCAAGGAGGGGCTGTACCGACTTCCTCCTCAGGAGATGCGAGCCAAGATTTTGGGACAGCAGGAGCTACAATCTATTCCTTCGGTGAGGGCGCCGCGACTGGAGAATCTCGACTGGTTCATGAGGGGCTTTGGGGGGATTGTAGTAGATGGGATGCATGATTTCACCAACCGCGCATCGCCTAAAATGGCAGCTAAGAAGATGCAGAAGGAGATGAACAAACAATTTCCGAAGAGCAGCGATCTCTCTCGACAGAAGCTCCGCCAGGCCAGCCAGGCCGTTTTCGATCTGGCCGAGGACTATGATCGAATCAGTCATGGAATCGAAACATGCGCTCTGGACCACGCTTATACACAGATGCGAAACTATTTTGCCATCCTGAGACAGAATTCTCAATTTCTCTGGACGTCAGAGATTGCTCATAGCACGAAAGGAGAGCTGGATGCGATGAGAAGGGCCGTCTTGCGCGTGATTGCCTCGCTAGAAGAGTTAGAGCCTCTGCGAAAGAGACTGGAAAAGGCGCTTCAGAATCTCAAAGAGGCGCGGCTTGGGGTGGCTGGTGCCGAGAAGCTAAGTAAACATATTGAGCTAGAGAAGCTGCTGAGCAAGGAACAGATCGAGAGTGACGAGTGTAAATCGATCGCTGGCTACTTTGCACGCATGCTGAGCCACAGCGTAAGACGGCTGGCTTTGGTAGAGAAGGAGTTGACACCTCCTTCTCTACCCAGACAGAAGAGGCGCAACGCAGCAGCCATAGCAAGGCAGCAGGCCAAGCGAGAGCCCATTGTTGAGGTTGCTGATCATCCACCTTCTGAAGAAGAGGAGGTCGAGACTGAGTCGCTAGCAGTTAGAGCCTCTTCACCCATTGTGGAGAAGCAGCGTTCTCCTGCTGAAGAGCTCTTCTTCAAACTGGACCAGCTTCTCATCAAGACCCAACCCTTCCTGAGAAAAGAGATGGAGATCTCCTCATCGCGCCTTCTTCTGCTGAGGGCGTTGCGCCTATTCTTACAGCCGCCTCGAGAGATCCACTCTCCCGAAGAGCTCTATGGGCAGATAGCAGAGGAGATGGGGACGCTCTCTCTCTTGACAGAACAGATGCTCTCTTTTCTCACGCTTTCTCAAGATTCCCATGCCAGTCATGTGACGATACAGAGAGCTCGCAAAGACCCCCGCCTTAAAGAACTGCTCGGTAAATGGGAGGCAAGGGCGCTCTCTTTGAGTCGTCTGCATCTCTATTTCCGCCATGTCGAGAAGGCAAAACAGACGGAGGGTCCCTACGAAGCGGTTGTGCCCGCTCTGGCTAGCGAACTGCTGATCAAACGGGTGGCAACTCTACCAGGACGGTTTCAGACCATGCGGGTGCATGCTTTTAGAGACGCCCTTCAGTTTGCATGGGATCTCCTGCACAGATTGCATGGTGGAAAAAAGATTCCTATCCTCCCTCAACTTCCTCCGCTGCAGGAGCTGCGCTACAGGCCCACTAGCTCGACCCTCATTACAGCGCCTCTGCAGGCTAAACAGGGTGATTTCCTTACCATCAATCTGCAGGGCCTCTGGGCTCAGTTTCAATACGATGTCAGGCAGGAGCCAGGCCAGCATCTGCTCGATCATAACGCTACCATGGCGTGGCAAGCGATGAATGGGCATCAGCTACTGGAGGCTCTTCTCCACCACTCGATGCACGAAAAAAATATCGGTGTCCCATTTGATCCAGAGCATAACCTGATGCCTCTTTGCGGGAAGCTGGGGATAGAGATCACTAATACCGACAAGCTGCACTTTCTGGAGTCGGGCGGACTTGTGCTACAGATGCGTTACCCCGGATCGAGCGCCCTATCAAAAGGAAAAGGAGCCACAGCCTGCTGTGCCATCTTTTACAAAGTAGGACAGATGCTCGAGGGGGCGGTTAGACCTGGCAGCGATCCCAAGATAGATGGTATCGCCTCTCTACTCGATGTCGAGCCTGGCTTCCAGCCTGTCTTGGGCGGCGGCGCCGGAACTATAGCAGATAAACTGGGTCAAGAGATCGGCGAGGAGCGGGAGCAGATCCGCAAGCTAGTTCTCGAGCTCTATACCGAGCTGACGCGTTAGATCTCTTCGAGATAGCGAGGAGGGATTTCGTCTAAGAAGCGGCTGGGGCTGCTCTTCTTGGGCATGCCCCAGACAAAGCGCGAACTGGCTGTCGAGAGAAAGAGCCGCTCTTTGGCGCGTGTCATGCCGACGTAGCAGAGCCTGCGCTCCTCCTCGATGAGGCGGGGATCATCGATGGTGTTGATGTGCGGAAAGAGCTCCTCCTCCATCCCCACTAAGTAGACATAGTCAAACTCAAGCCCTTTGCCGTGATGCAGAGTCATCAGACTGAGCGTCTCCTGATCCTCGCTCTTGGTGTCGATGGCCGAGCGCAGTGAAAGCTCTTCCAAAAAGGCGGAGAGAGCCTCTCTGCCGGTCAGCTCGCTCTCCCATTCGGCAGCTTTCGAGATCATCTCTTCGACGTTCTCTTTGCGCTCTTGGTAGCTGTCGGGATCTTCCTTCAGTGCTTCGAGTAGACGCATCGTCTCGATGGTCAGCAAAATCAGCTCGTGCAGGGGTAGATTCTCCTCTAGCCCTGCGCGTGCGCGGCGCAGCGATACGAGGTAGTCTCTCGCCCCCTCTTTCTGCTTGGGTCCCAGCTTGCAGAGAAGGCGATCCTGTAGCGCCGCCTCGATCGCCTCTTCGACATGCAGTCCCGCCTCCATCGCCGCCTGCTCAAACTTTCTGAGCGTCGTCTCGCCAAGGCCTCGCTTGGGTAGCTGCACTGTGCGGAAGAAGGCGACAAAGTCGCTGCCTCCCAGTACCAGTCGTAGCATCGCTAGCAGATCCTTAATCTCTTTACGGTCGTAGAAGGAGAGGCCGCCGATGATCTGATGAGGAATGCGATGGCGCAAGAAGGCATCCTCCAGCGCGCGCGACTGTGCATTGGTGCGGTAGAGGATCACCTGCTGGTCTAGCTTGACACCTCTTCTTCTAGCTGAGCTCACCAATTCGGCGATGCGCTCCGCTTCGGCTCTTTCGTTCCAGGCGGTGATCAGACCGATCTTCTCGCCAGGACCTAGATTGCTCCAGAGCTTTTTGGGGTAGCGCCCCTGGTTGTGCTGAATCAGAGAGTTGGCCGCCTCCAGAATGGTGCCGCGGCTGCGGTAGTTCTGTTCGAGAGCGATCACCCTAGCCCCTGGAAACTCCTCGGCAAAGCGCAGGATGTTGTCGATCTCGGCCCCCCGCCAGGAGTAGATCGACTGGTCGGGATCGCCCACCGCAAAGACATTGCCATGCTGCGCAGCTAGCAGCTTCACCAAAAGAGCCTGCGCGGCGTTGGTATCTTGGTATTCGTCGATCAGGATGTAGGACCAGCGCTTCTGATATTTTGTCCGCGCTTCGGGATAGTCGCGCAGCAGGCGCACCGTCAGCGTCAGCAGATCATCAAAATCGACCGCGTTGTAAAACTGCAGCTTCTCTTGGTAGAGTCGGAAGATCGCCCGCCCCTCTCTCTCCTCGTCGGGAATCGAGTCGGGCGTGCGCAGCTGGTTTTTCCAGTGGGAGATCTGGGCGCGGATGCGCCGAAGCTGTCCTTTACCCTCTTTCATATCGAGAGCTACCAGCACCTCTTTCAGAAGCTTTTCGCTATCCTCCTGATCGAAGATGGTGAAGTGGGGGCCGTAACCTAAAAGAGAGATCGACTCGCGCAGAATCCGCGCGCAGAGGCTGTGGAAGGTGCAGGCCAGCACCGAGTGGAAAGCGAGCCTGCGCACCCGCTGCTGCATCTCGCCCGCCGCCTTGTTGGTGAAGGTGAGAGCCAAGATCTCCTCGGCCGGCACCCCCTTTTCCAGCAGATGGGCGATGCGGAAGGTGACCACCCGCGTCTTCCCCGATCCCGCACCAGCCAGCACCAGTAGCGGCCCCTCCATGTGGGTGCAGGCCTCTTGCTGCTGCGGATTCAATTGTTCTAGAAGTTGCATAGGGCCCTGCATCTGGCTGCCAGTCTACCCGGCCGCACCATACCCCTCAAGCGCTGCCCCGTGCCAAATTATTTATTTAACCCAATTTATCAGCACGTTATCTGCACTATGCAGTGCCGATAACGTGCTGATAAAATGCAGATAAATGCCATCTGGGAGCTGAAGGGAAGTTCAATGCTCGAGGAGGCTACCAAAATCGACAATGGCCGAGAACAGGCCACTCTCGGTAACAGAGTCATCCACCCCATTCACATGAATCAAGACAGGTCGCAAAGAGACCTGTCGGGGTAATCGGAGTGTGCTCATCTTTTTCCGCACCTCATCGATCACGCCGGTAGAAAGAGGATGTGTGCTGAATTTGATCTCACAGAGGTAACAGGTGCCAAACCTGTTTTGGATCAGATAATCGATTTGGCAGCCTGGGCCCAGCTTGGTAGAGCGCTGAAAGTAGGGATTGTCATAGAGGATATCAGCGGGATTGATCCCAAGAATATGGAGGAGCTTCTTGCGATTTCCCAGCACTAGATTCTCAAACTGTAATCCCATGACCGAAGACCATTGCGGAAGGAGTTGCATGCCGTCACGTTCGATCTTCTTTTTGTTGGGGTCGATATACTTTAGATAAAAACGTAAATAGTTGTCGCGAAGGCGGTAGTGTCGCACCTTTGATTCAGTCCCATCTTTCAGATGCCAGCCCATATCATGCGAGACAAAGCCAGAAGTCACCAGATCTTCGAGATAACGACTGATGACGCCCCCCTTTTGTACGCCCAAAGCAGCGTAGAGATCGCTCAGCTGGCAGGGTCCTTCGGCTAACCGTTGTACGATGGTTTTGTATATAGCGCTACGAGATGAGAATAGATCGGAAAAGATGCGCTCAAATTCATGGAAAAGAAGGCCCGTTTTCTGAAAACAGAGTCTCTGGATATTTTCTTCGGCACTATGCTGGGGAAAAATTTCCTCTAAATAACGTGGAACGCCACCCGTCACGGCAAGAATTTTGAATTTATCATAGGCGGCAACCGTCGTTCCTTGTGCATTCCAGAATTGATTGCACTCGTGAAGGGATAATTCATCCAGAACCAGATCGAGTGAAATTCTTCCTAGAAATCCAGTGCTACTCAAAATATTTTTTTCTATCCAACTTGACACCGATCCGCAGAGGATGAGAATGAGCTTGGGATTGTTTTTGAAATAGAGATCCCAAGCTGTTTTCAGCTTTCCTAGAAACGTGCGATCCTTAGATCCCATCCAGCTAATTTCGTCCAATACGATGACAACAGAGCCCTCTTGTGCCTGTTGTGCTAGATGCCAGAAGAGATCCCCCCAATCCTCCGCCCTAGGTAGGGGAATTTTTAGTTCGCGTTGGAGCTGACGGGCGAATTCCTCTCTCTGGTCACCGGCGGTTACACCTTGAGTAGGGGGTAGCCCAGAAAAGGTGAAATGCCGCATGCCGCAAGCGAACTCATGAGCCAGGCGGCTCTTGCCGATGCGGCGTCGCCCTCGAATGACCACCAGGCTGGATGCCTGCTTCATCCTCAATTGGTTCAGTAGCTGGAGTTCCGCCCGTCTTCCCACAAATGTATGGGTCACACACACCTCTCATTTTGGTGATAAGTATGCAGGGGTGGAAGTTTATCACCAAATCGATTTTTCTCGATTTGGTGATAAATAAATTAGCAACTCACTGACAACCAGTGTATTGTAAAGGTATAAAAATTCGCTCACCTGCTTCGCATTGCGAAGATCCACCGGATCTTCTTCATGCTTTCATCGACTCGCGCAGAATCCGCGCGCAGAGGCTGTGGAAGGTGCAGGCCAGCACCGAGTGGAAAGCAAGCCTGCGCCCCCGTTGCTGCATCTCGCCCGCCGCCTTGTTGGTGAAGGTGAGGGCCAAGATCTCCTCGGCCGGCACCCCCTTTTCCAGCAGATGGGCAATGCGGAAGGTGACCACCCGCGTCTTCCCCGATCCCGCCCCTGCCAGCACCAGAAGCGGCCCCTCCATGTGGGTGCAGGCCTCCTGCTGCTCTGGATTCAATTGTTCTAGAAGTTGCATCTGGCCGTCAGTCTACCCGGCCGCACCATACCCCTCAAGCGATCCTACTCCTGAAATATCGTATCTTGTTGATTATAAATTAATTAGTTATTTATGACCCCAGTTGTCCGCATTTTATCGGCATGGTATAATGCTGATAAAGTGCGGATAACATGCTGATAAAGTTCGCCCCACGATTCACCATTTCGGCCAAAGTGGCCAACGCCCTCCTTCGCATCGAGGCGGCTAAGGAGCGCATTTTATACCTCCCAGCAACCGCCTCGCTGCTAGCTACGCTTCGCGAGACGGCCCGCCTCTACACCACCCACTATTCTACGATGATCGAGGGTAATCGCCTCGAGCCGGGTCAGATCGAGCAGCTGCTGAAGCATGAGGGGCACTTTCCGGGACGCGAGCGGGAAGAGAGTGAGGTGCGAGGCTACTACACGGCGCTCGAGGAGGTCGAAAAATGGGCTGCTAGAGGTAGCGCCGTTACCGAAATTCTAATCAAAACACTTCATGCTATAGTGATGGCGGGTGGACGCCAGCGCGTTAAACCCAGCCCCTATCGCGACGGACAGAATCTGATCCGAGATAGCAGGACGCGCACCATTGTCTACATGCCCCCCGAGGCGAAGGATGTATCCCATCTGATGGCAGGGCTGGTTGCTTGGATTGCCGAAAATGGCGAGCTCCCTGCCCCACTTGTGGCGGGAATTGTGCACTACCAGTTTGCTACAATCCATCCCTACTATGATGGCAATGGACGTACAGCGCGTCTACTCACTACGCTTGTACTGCATCTAGGCGGTTATGATCTAAAGGGGCTCTATTCGCTAGAAGAGTATTATGCGCGCAATCTGGGCGCCTACTACGATGCCATCACCATTGGTCCCTCTCATAACTACTACATGGGGCGGGCAGAATCGGACATCACCTCTTGGATAGAATATTTCATTGAGGGGATGGCCTCTTCTTTCGAAAATGTATTGGAACGCATGAGTCAGATGCAGCATCTGGGTCTCAAAGACCAGGAAGAGCTCTTGCGTAAACTGAGCCCAAAACAGCGTCGTGCCCTTGATCTATTTCGCACCTCTTCAACCATCACGGCGCGCCAAGTAGCCTTGCTCTTTGGATTTCAGTCGCGAACAAGTACAAAATTGTGTGCCGATTGGGTAGAGGAGGGGTTTCTCGAAATCGCCAACCCTTCTAACAAAAATCGCAGCTATCGCCTCGCTCCAGCCTATGAATCCCTCATCACCTCTTAGGCGATGGGGGCGCGGCTCTGCTCGAGGAGGCTTCCAAAATCGACAATGGCCGAGAACAGGCCACTCTCGGTAACAGAGTCATCCACCCCATTCACAGGCCCATTCAACAGTGAAGTGCAACGCCTTTTCAACTCCGAAGTGCAACAACGGTAGCCTCTGGGCATACGTTCCTCCTGGTATGTTTCTAAAAAAATCACCATAGAGTTCGTAGCCATCTCTGACCACTTTCTATTTTAGTCTATTTGTTGCACTTCACTGTTGAATGGGCCACCATTATAGAGAGCCCTGATTCTGCGTTTGAGATTTGTTCGATAATAGATAAGGTTCCTTTTAAAATTTCCTCTTCGACTGTCATTGTCCTCTGTGGGCTACCGAGGAGGCCTTTGATAATTAAAGGCCTTTAAGACCTCTTTGGCCATTTCCGTAATCTTTTCCCACTCAGGCGTGTCTATGAATTCTGGTGGCCAATCACTGTGTTCATCTGAAAAGTCTTCAAATTCATTTCTAATTTTTTTTAATTTGTTGCATTGACTTTCTGTAACCCCGAAATGTTCATAGTTTTCTATAACAGAATCGCATGCAGGAAAAAAATCACAACACATATCGTCATATGCATAACATTCAGGCCCCTCACATCGAATCCAAACTCTTTTTTGGTATTCTTTATCCGCTATGATCGCAACAAGACTGATTGCAAAAGTTAATATATCGTTTTTTGCTTCATCAGTTAATTTCATAATTCAATCTCTGTAGATAAACTCTTCGAGTGGTACATGCGCTTCTGGAGCCTTAGGATCAACACATTTGCCGAATTTATCAAGTGCCCCCCCATCCTTCATCTGAATAACGTAAGGTTTTTGCTGGTGTGGAAATGGACTATGAGGCTTTCCAGGCATAATCCTTATTCGGATATTCATATCTGTGGGATGCACATATTCCATACCTGCTCCTTTACGGGAAAGGTTAACCATAAAATTTTCTGGAATACCATCTGGCCTTGGAAAAGTTCGAATACCTGTTTGATGGATAAGTTCCCTGCATTCTGCTTCTGGCATAAAACCTCTGCCATAAGGCTTTAAAAAGTCCTGCGCTCTTGTGAAAAACTCGAAAGACTCACGCATCGCGGGATCCTGGGCGATACGCTCGCAAGTGATGGCAACAACCCCTTCCAACTGCCCAGCTTGCTTTAGCTGGCCCATTTCACGGGCGGATAGCCCTAACTCTTCGCCAAGGGTGATGGTGTTTTTGCTGACCTCGATGACTTCTGCAATTTTTGCACCGCTTTCTAGAGTAGCAACAGATTCGAGGAGGAGGGTCTGTTCGGTGGTTTGCAGACCTCGATAGACTGCGCTCACTTTCTGTGCCCCTTTGAGACCTCTAGAGACAGCCTTGGCTAGGGCTCCGGGGATGATGATGTCGGCGCCATATTTGCCGAAGGCATACCCGGCTAGCTCTCCCCGAACATGGGAAGGAAGAGTCTCCCACTCTTTGACAAGCTTGTGGATTTCGGGGGCTAACACTTCGCTTAAAGCGCTCCACTCTTCAGAGCGAGCCAGTTCGCTTAAGAGAGTGAGGGCATCCCACATCTGCCTTCCTGTATGGATGGGGTGTCTCGCTAGGTCTGATACAAGGAGGAAAATCCCCTCTCCGGAGTCGTAGATCCCCCTGGGAAGTCCTTTGGCAAAGCCTCGGCCAAAGTCGGGGATGGACAAGGGGTATGTTTTTTGCGTTTGGGAGCTGAAGGTGTGATAGTCCTCTAACAAGAGGTCGTATTGGCCCAAGCTAAAATGGGCCACTCCCCTCTCTAGGTAGGGAAGAGGGTTTGTTGGATTGAGTTCGATGGCTCTGCCCAAATCCTGAACTGCCTGATCATAATAGCCACATGCCAAGGCTCTTTCTCCTCGCACCTGATAGGAGAGGGTCTGGAAATCGGCCTCCGAGGTGGCGAATAGGGAGGTATAATCGGTGGAGAAGATGCTGTCGATTCCTGGATGGCCAAAATCAAGTGGGATTAGGCTATGTTCTGGTGAGATAGAGAGATCATACTGCAAGCCTACGGCTTGCACCTCTTGAGAAAGCCTGGGGGAGTCTGTGATCTGCTGTTCGATGTTTTGGAGGCTTTCGTGAGCGAAAAGAGATCCCAGAACCCTTCCATTTTCCTCCCAAGAGAGCGCCTGTTGCTGACTGAAGGGATAAGGGTTCTGGAAGAATTGCTCGTGGACCACCTGCTCCTTAAACAAAATGACCTCCTGATCCATGACAGCTTTCAAGGTGGGAGCTTCTTGAGTCGCTGCGATTTCTGGTGGATTGGGAATCGCAACTGAATGATGGGATTCTCCCCTTCGTTCCTGCTTATGTGATCCGGAGCTATCAGAGCCCGGGGAGACTATAGCTCCTACCGCACTGGCTGCTGCTGCTCCCACCGAAGCTGGAGCGGTCGCTACAGCCACAACCACTAC
>DAHXNQ010000035.1 GCA_027365315.1 Rhabdochlamydiaceae bacterium
TAGAGATGTCAAGTCCAACATAATGCTTCATGGGTTGCTCCTTATCGTTAGCCTTAATTCAAGACGATTGTTGATATTTGGAGAGCTTAGCTACTCCGTTTTAGAGAGCAACCCTTTTCGCGCAATTATCCCATGTTGCACGTTAGGTTTGTTATATCAAAACCGCATGGATCACTAGATCTGCTACAAAATGGGCCACCATGGCCGTCCATAGCCCGCGAGACCAGTAGAGCCAACCAAAGACAATCCCAGGAATGCCATTTAGAAGTAACACTCGAAAAATTTCAAAAGGTGAAGGAGAAACAAGTTTTAAAGCTGCTGGCAGATGCCCCATACCAAAAGCAATAGCTACTAAGAGATTTGTCATCCATAGAAATACTGAACGATTGCCCGTTTCTAGCTTAAATAACTTTCCAAAAGCAAAGTAAATCAGTGTGAACAAAAACAATCTAAGCAGAACCTCTTCATTGATCCCGCCATAGAACGATGCCAGCAATCCTATCCAAAAAGGAGGATGAGTTCCTGAAAGAAGAGAATTTTTAAATAGAATTGTATCTAGCAGGAAGATAATGAACCCTACTGCAATTCCTGCAATCGCTCCAGCCCAGACCATTCTTTTAAGCGGTATGTCTGTCGGAAAAGGGGTTAAATCAGTCTTTCGAATGAAAGAATAACTGCCCCAACAGATAAGCCCAAAAAATATCGCAGACTGAACAGTAGAGAGCAGAAAGAGTTTCTTAAAAGAAACAGAAGGAGAAACTATTTCTAAATATCGTACGTATGGAAGCAGCAACCACGAACCAAGAAGGCAACAAATCCAGAGCGCATAAAAAACGATCTTGCTTCTTGATTCATTCATATTAGCCATTCGCAATGGTTCTATTTAGTATCTTTTTAGAATTGCTCAGTTTTCTGATTTTGTGATCTCATAATTTAACTGAACTAATCCGCTTGGATAGGATTGTGAGGAAACTAAACGGCATGGGAGCTCTTTGCTTATCTTGCTGAAAAGGGACATCCCACTCCCTAGCATCACAGGAATCACAGACAGAGTCATAGAATCGACCATCTGCAAATCTAGAAATTGCGAAATCGTCACTCCCCCATCGATCCAGACATGTTTGATTCCATCCGAATGAAGTTGGGAGGCTAATTGGGTCAAATCTCCTCGAAAGAGCTCTGCTTCCTCCCTGACAGTTTGAAGGCTGTTGTTGCTAAGGACAACGATTCTTTTTCCCTTGTAAGGCCAATCGTGAACGCTAGCGGCCACTTCGTAGGTATTGCGTCCCAGGATCACTGCATCAATGCTATCAAGTAGCTTCTGAAATCCGTAATCCTCATCGAAACCACCAACTCGATCGAGCCAATCAAGGCTACCATCTTTACGAGCAATATACCCATCGATGCTGGTCGCGATGTAGATGGAAATCTTAGGGCGGTTATTTTGAGTCATGATCAACTTTTTGAGGAAGCACTGGCAGGTAGAGGCGGGTTCTGAATTAGGTGTGCAAAGGGACGGGCATCAAAAAACAGCTCGATTTTGATGATCAGCCCCTCTTGGAAGGTCAGGAGTGAAGCGGTGCGGCAGCTGCCAATAGGATCGGGAAAGTCTACATCGTAAGCCAACATGACCTGATTTCTCGCACCACACGTTGCACGTATCGTGAGAGTCTTGAAGGAAGAGACAAATCTCTTCACACCCTCGAGAAAGAGAGCCTTTCCCATGGTTTCCTGAATAGGTCCGATGAAGTGAACCTCTGGATGGAGGTACTTTTCTAGGCCCGCGATGTTCTTCTGACTCATTGCCGTGTAGTAGGCTTCGGCTATGGCTACATTATCCATGATTAACCTTTTGGATAGGATTGTGAGGAAACTAAGTACTAAGGGTGTGCTCGGAGCGAGAGTCGAACTCGCACGGCCTTGCGGCCAAGGGATTTTAAGTCCCCAGTGTCTACCATTCCACCATCCAAGCAGGGTGGCCCTCC
Organism: Rhabdochlamydiaceae bacterium; assembly: GCA_027365315.1. Classification (GTDB taxonomy): domain Bacteria; phylum Chlamydiota; class Chlamydiia; order Chlamydiales; family Rhabdochlamydiaceae; genus DAHXNQ01. Next base: position 1,986 of record DAHXNQ010000035.1, read on the forward strand.
CGGGGGCTATTCGTTGCCGGGAGTGGGTTCGTTGTCATCGTGAGGGAGTGCCTCGGGGGTTTCGGTTTTGCGGTAGCGGGCGATGGTTTCGGAGATCAGCGCTGCGGGGGGCGGGATGAGGCTGCTGAAGGAGGAGGGGGTGACGAGGAGCTCCTCGCTCTCTACAGGCTGACGCTCTTCACGGGAGGGTTTCTCGGTGCGAGCTTCATCGGAGGGGGCGGCGCTGCCACTACCGCGCTCGCCACGGCGGCGTCTGCCGCGCTTGCGGTCGCGCTTCTTGGAGGATTCGCCTCCCTCTTGTGCGGGAGTTTCGGATTCGGAGGATTCGCGGGACGGCTTGGGGGGATGGGCCTCTTTGCCACCGGCGATCTTGATGCTCTTTTCGAGGGGGGCATGCTTGAGGGCGATGCGCGCCTCTTTCACTTCGACGATTTCGTAATCGGCAACGGGAAGGAGAAAACCGCGTGGGCGGTCGAGGGAGCGGTAGAAGAGGGCCGAACCAAAGGAGACCACTTCTACGGCCTCTACGGCAAACTCTTCGCGGGCTGCTGAGCTGGTACTGCGCAGAAGGAGCGAGTTACCTTCCTTGGGAGAGATGATTGTCTCGATGATCGGTTCACGTGTAAAGTTCAAAATTGCACCTCTTCAGTTGATGCTACAAGTATACGGAGCCTCTTGAGAGAGAGGCAAGAGGTAAAAGAGTATGGTTTATTCTTGATCTGCCATGTACTGCAGGAGATCGGCTACGCGGTGGGAGTAGCCTAACTCGTTGTCATACCAGGCGATCAGTTTATAGAAGCGGCTATTGAGGGCGATACCGGCTCCCTTGTCAAAAATAGATGAGTAGCTGGAGCCGATGAAGTCGGAGGAGACCACCTCTTCATCGGTGTAGGCGAGGATTCCCTTCATCCTGCCGGCTGCCTCTTCTTGGATGACCTGGCAGATCTCGTCGTAGTTGGTGTCGCGCCCTAGACGTACGGTGAGGTCGATAACGGAGACATCGGGTGTGGGTACGCGGAAGGCCATGCCAGTCAGCTTGCCCTTCAGCTCGGGGATGCAGAGTGTCACCGCCTTGGCAGCGCCTGTAAAGGCGGGAATGATATTGAGGTTAGCTGCCCTGCCACCGCGAAAATCTTTATGAGAGGGGCCATCTACTGTCGGCTGAGAGGCTGTGATGGCGTGAACGGTAGTCATGAGACCCTCTTCGATGCCAAAATGATCTAATAACACTTTGGCTAGAGGAGCTAGACAGTTGGTGGTACAGGAGGCATTAGAGATGACGGTATGCTTCTTGGGATCATAGGTGTGATGATTCACACCGTAGACAAAGATGGGCATCTCCCCTTTCCCCGGAGCTGTCAACACGGCGCGACGAGCACCAGCAGCAAGATGCTTCGCCACATCCTCACTGTGGGTGAAGCGTCCGGTGGACTCGATGACATAGTCCACCTGTAGCTCGGCCCATGGCAGCGCAGCTAAATCTTTCTCGGAGCAGACGCGGATGGTGTGACCATCGACAGTTAGAGAGTGGTCGGTAGCCGAGACCTTGAAAGGAGCGCGACGGTGAACGGAGTCGTACTGAAAGAGATAGGCAAGATTGGAGGCAGGAACTAGGTCGTTGACGGCAACTAACTCTAAGTTCGGATGCTCCTGCAAGATCACTCTAGCAGTAAGGCGGCCGATTCTGCCGAATCCGTTGATCGCGATCCTCTTCTTGCTCATACCATCCTCTTGGTTCTCTTCTTGGAAAAAAGAACGTAGCAAATTGGGGAGGATAGAGGCAAAAGAAAACCCCGGAAAGAATCCGGGGTCATAGTGATATGCAAGAGAAGAGTCTCTACTGCGCTACAGCTGACGCTTCGGCGGGCAGATACTCAACAAAGCAGACAGCAGCGCCATCACCCACACGGTTGTGGGCTGCGCGCACGATGCGGGTGTAGCCACCCTCACGCGCTGCAAAGCGTGGGCCCAGCTCGGAAAAGAGCTTATTCACCACATGACGATCGTTGTTGTAGGAGGAGGTGTCTCCAGCCTTAGCAGCACGCGCCTCTTTGGTGGTGAGTGCATTAAAGCGCACCATCAGCTCGGCCACAGCCTGACGTCTTGTGTGCAGCGTGTTTCTCTTGGCGAGAGTGATCATCTTGTCAGCATGACGCTTTAGCTCTTTCGCCTTGGTCACGGTGGTCTCAACTCTGCCGTGCTGAATCAGTGACTTCAGCATATTGGCGAGCATGCACCTGCGGTGTGAAGAGGTGCGACCGATTTTGAAGGTATGTTTGCAGTGTCTCATAGTTCCTTGCCTGCCTGTTCCATCATGTAATCGTCTATTACCTGACGCACGTTCTCTTGGGTAATACCCATTTTAGAGAGATCCATTCCTAGAGAGAGTCCCATCTCCTCGAGCTTCGCTTTGATCTCGCTGAGAGACTTCTTACCGAAGTTCCTGAAGCGGAGCATCTCTTGCTCTGTGATGAGAACTAGCTCTCCGATGGTGCGGATATTGGCGCCAGCGAGGCAGTTGGTCGATCGGACCGAAAGCTCGATCTCGTCGATCTTCAGAGCCAGTTTGGCTAAGAGCGCTTCGCGATCGGTGTTGTTCTCGAATTCTCCGCGATCAAACTCGATAGAGAGATCGGTGGTGAAGACATCGAGGTGACAGATAGCGATATGGGCAGCCAGAGCCAGAGCCTCTTCTGGGGAAACCCTACCGTCAGTTTTCACCTCGAGGATGAGACGGTCGAAGTCGGTATCCTGACCTACGCGTGTATTCTCTACGTAGTAGTTCACCATGGTGACAGGAGAGAAGGCGGAGTCGATGACAATCTCGTCGACCATCTGCTCGAGGATCTGGTGTCTTTCTGAGGGCACATAGCCCCTTCCCATCGCTACGCGAAGCTGAACCTTGCGGTTCATCGGCCGGGTAGCTGTGAAGATGGGGTGCTCTGGGTTGACCACCTCGAAATCGCTAGGACCGATCAGGTCTTTAAAGCGCACTACATACTGCCCGCCACCTGCTTCGATCTGGTCGGAGGTGATCTCCAGCATCTTGCTGATTACCTTGGTCTCTCTAGAGCGTGGATCCTCATCGGAGGGGAGCTTGCGCAGCAGAGCTCCTTTCAGGTTGAGGATGACGTGAGTCATGTCTTCAACAATTCCTTCGATCGACATGTACTCATGGAGTACGCCCTCGATAGTGACCGAAATGCATGAAGGAGCCTCTAGAGAGGCCAACATGATCCTACGCAGCGCATTGCCCACAGTGTGGCCGAAACCGCGCTCAAATGGTTCAGCAACGAACCGGGTAAAATTATTTTTTTTGTCTGAATCCCCTACACGGATCTTTTCGGGTAATTCAAACTTGCCATACTTTACAGCCATTCTTCAGAACTCCTGTGGGGTGCTTCCAACTGTTCTACACACGTCTGCGTTTGCGGGGACGGCAGCCGTTGTGAGGAACTGGCGTTCGGTCGCGGATGATTGTGATAGCAAGACCAGCGCTTTGGATGCCGCGTACAGCGGACTCTCGTCCAGCTCCAGGTCCGCTTAGGTTCACTTCAACCTCTTTCATGCCCTGAGACATGGCTACTCTAGCCGCATCCTGAGCGGCGACTGTAGCAGCGTAGGCAGAGGATTTTCTCGAACCTGAAAAATTTGCTTTACCACCAGAGGACCAGGCGATCACGTTGCCCACCAGGTCGGTGATGCTCACGATGGTATTATTGAAGGTAGCCTTTACATGCACGACTCCGGTAGAGACGATGCGATTCACCTTCTTCTTCGGCTTATTCGTGGGCTTCTTTACAGTTTCTTGCTTAGCCAAGATTCATAGCTCCTTACTTCAAAACTCTCTATTTCTTCTTGTTAGCGACTGTTTTGCGCTTACCCTTACGAGTTCTAGCGTTGGTTCGGGTGCGCTGTCCACGAACAGGAAGGCCGAGCCGATGGCGCAGGCCTCTATATGAATGAATGCTGATGAGTCGCTTAATGTCCCCCTGCGTTTTTCTGCGCAGGTCTCCTTCGACTACATAATCCGACTGCAATATGGCATTGAGCTTAGCGATATCTGTCTCGGTCAGCTCTTTGGCTCGCATACTAGGATTGAGACCGAGCTTTTTTACGATGTCGCCTGCGAGCTTGTTTCCGATCCCATAGATGTAGGTAAGGCTAATGATGAGCCGCTTACCGTCGGGAACGTCGACTCCAATCAAACGGGGCATGATTCGAATTCCTTAAAATTAATTGAAACTAAACATTTTTCTTTTGATGCCGCAGGCCAAGGCTCGAGGTCCTCGCTACTCTTGTAGCAGTAGCGAAGAGAATGTACCTGCTTTGCGACCATTTGACAAGAGCGAATCATCAGCTTCTCCCACGAGATTTACGGAGATAGCCCTCATATTTTTTAGAGAGCATCTGTGACTGCATCTGTTTCATGGTATCGAGGACCACCCCCACCAAGATCAGGAGGGAGGTCCCACCGAAAAAGTAGGTGATCGAGGCATCCAGGCCCATCAACTTGCCAATGAGGTTGGGCAGCACGGCAATCAGAGCTAGGCAAAGCGCTCCCAGAAGGGTGATGCGGCTCATGCAGGTCTCAAGAAAATCCTGTGTTGGCTTACCTTGGCGCACCCCCGGAATGAAGGCGCCATTCTTTTTCATCTCGGAGGCGATCTGTTCAGGGTGAAACTGGGCCGCTGTCCAGACATAGGTAAAGAAAATAATTAGGATGGCATAGAAGGCCAGGAAGGCGTTGCTTCCGGGGGAGAGCCAGCCCGCTACCCTGCCCAGCCAAGAGCCCTGCCCTAGAAACTGTGCAATGGTCGCAGGAAACATCAGCAGCGATGAGGCGAAGATCACAGGTACAACACCTGCATAGTTGACCTTCAAGGGGATATTGGCACTTCCTCCCTGCACTTCATGGCGTCCTACAATGCGGCGCGCATACTGCAACGGGATCTTTCTCTGCGCCTGAATAATCAGAATGGTACCCAGGATGATGAAAACAAAGAGCACCAGCAGCAGCACTACTGAAAGGAGCGAGAGCTGTCCCGCTTCCTGAGAATCGAGATTGAGCTGTCTGACGATGTTGCCGAGCATCGTGGGGAAGGAGGAGAGAATACCCAAGGTGATGATAAGGCTGATTCCATTGCCTATCCCCTTCTCGGAGATCTGCTCGCCGATCCACATCAGAAGAGTGGTAGCGGTGGTCATAGTGACTGCCATAATGAGGTAGAAGAGCCAAGGCACTCCAAATAGCTGAACGCTGAGGACAGGTGTGAGGAGTAGGCCTGGGCTAGCTGCATTCAGACCCACCACATATCTAGCGAATACAGTGGCCTGAAAGAAGGCTATTCCCACCGTAAGCAGACGGATCCAGCGTCCCATCTTGCGACGTCCATGGTCGGGGGACTCTTTCATCTCTCGCTGCAAAGAGGGCATCACGAGCATCAGCACCTGAAAGATGATCGAGGCGGAGATGTAGGGGGTTACGCCTAGAGCAGCAACGGTCATCTGTGCGAAGGCACCGCCCGAAAAGACATCCATCAGCTGAAATAGATTGAGCGCACCACCAGTGACCGAGCGAAAGAGCTCGATAGCAGCGTCGCTATTGATGCCGGGCACAGGAATGTAGGCACCGATGCGGCAGAGAACTAATAGACACAGGGTGTAAAGCACCCTACTCTTCAGTTCTTTAAACTTAAAAAATTCTAGCAGCTTGGCAAACATGCGCCCGGTGGGACTCCTCCGAAAGCTCTTTCAAGAGCAACTGGTGAAGAGAAAACCCATGTAGGTCGCCTCTTCACCAAGCATAAAACTACGACACAACGGTGTGGACGATCTTCTGTTTTTGCAGCTTTTCCAGCGCTCCTGCTGAGAAGGCTGCAGCCTCGATGGAAACCTTTTTCGTCAGGTCTCCGTTGGAGAGGATCTTCAAGCCGGCGCATTTGCGATCGATAGCGATACCTTTATCGGCAAGGGTCTCTATGCTCACCACTTCACCATCGCGATAGAGTCTCTCGATGACATTGAGAGAGATCGCATGGTGACGCCTAGCAAATCGCAGATTGGAAAAACCTCGAGTGGGCAATTTCTTATAGAGAGGCTTCTGTCCACCCTCGTGACCAAATCGTCTTTGGTAACCAGAACGGGAGCCATCTCCCTTATTGCCTCGTCCGCTAGTCTTGCCTCGACCCGATCCAGGACCCCTGCCGATGCGCTGAACATTCTTCGCAGGGCGATGGGTATTTTTGAGAGAAGAGAGATTTGTCATACAGCGCGTTTCCTCAAAGCCAAGGTTTCTTCACGATTCATCAGGCTGGAGAGAGCCAGCATGGTGGCGCGCACCTGGTTCTTATTGGACCCGTAGCTCTTCGCCACAATGTCCCTGAAACCACACAGTTCCAGCACAGAGCGAACGCTCGATCCGGCAATGATACCGGTTCCATCGAGAGCTGGTTTTAAAAAGACCGTGGAGCCATCGCTCTTCGCAGTCACTTCGTGAGGGATTGTGCCCCCCTCCATTTCAAATGTCAGCACCGATTTGCGGGCTGCCTCGGTCGCCTTGCGGATGGCATCGGCTACTTCATTTGCTTTCGCAAAGCCTAGACCCACATGTCCTCGACCATCACCCACTAAAACCAGGGCGGAGAAGCTAAATTTTCTTCCCCCTTTTACTACTTTAGAGCAGCGGTTGATGTAGAGCACCTTCTCTTGAAAGTCGGTACCGAACTCCTCTACCCGTTTGTAAGACTGTCGCTTCATGACCTACTCTTTTTCTCACTCACCAGAATTTAGAACTGCAGTCCACCTGCTCGAGCGGCATCCGCAAGGGCGGCAAGCGCTCCATGAAACTTGCGATGACCGCGGTCGAAGACAACCTGGGTAATCCCCTTCGCATTGGCTAGCGCAGCAAGTTTTTCACCCACTTGACGAGCCATCTCTTTAGACTTTCCATCCAGCTTCATAGACTGGGTGCCAGCACTCACCAGAGTCACCATGGCAAAATCATCAATGATCTGCGCTGAAAGGTGGCGGTTGGAGCGGAAAACGGAAAGGCGAGGACGGGCTGTGTCACCACGAACCTGATTTCTCACGCGCCATGTTCTTCGTTTACGCTTCTGGTTTCTGCTTTTGATTTCCGATTCCATGATGACCCTTAACTAATTAAGCAGCTTTGCCTTTCGCAGCTTTTCCAGCCTTCTTACGCACAACCTCGCCTTCGTAACGAACTCCCTTACCCTTGTAAGGTTCGGGGGGACGCACGGCGCGCACCTGTGCAGCAAAGTGACCCACCACCTGCTTGTCTGCACCTGTGATGACAATGGTGGTACCTTTGTCCACGGCAACCTGGATTCCCGCAGGAATCGCAATTTTCGTGGGATGGGAGTAACCTAGCTGGAGATCCAGATCTTTACCCTGTACCGCGGCGCGATATCCTACGCCGATCAGAGAGAGTCTCTTTTCGAACCCCTTCGCCACACCCTCTACAAGATTCTGTACAAGAGCGCGATAGAGACCGTGGAAGGAGTGAGGAACATCAACTCCTTCGCGCATGCTGACCAAAAGCTCAGAACCTTGTTGGGTAATGATGACTGCTGGAGGGATGACAAAGTTAAGTAGACCTTTTGGTCCTTTTACACTCAGCTGATCACCCTGCACTTTAGCTTCGACGCCGGAGGGGCAGAGGATCGGTTTATTTCCTAGACGAGACATCGTATACTTTGCTCCTTACCAGACGTAACAGAGAACTTCGCCACCCACACGAGCGCGTCTGGCCGATTCGCCATCGATCACGCCAAGGGGTGTAGAGAGAATTGCGATTCCTAAACCGCCCAACACTTTGGGGATGCGGTCGTGACCGATATAGCGACGTAGTCCAGGCTTGGAGATACGCCTGAGACCATGCAGAGTGGTGCCTCGTCCTGGCGTATATCTAAGGAAAACTCTCACCTTCCTCTTTTCTTCGCTAACGAGAAAATCGTCGACAAACCCCGCTTCCTTCAGGACGCGCGCCAGGTTCACATTCATCTTGCTGCAAAGCACATCAACATAGCAAAGACGGGCCTGCTTAGCATTGCGCAGTCTTGTCAGAAAGTCTGCTATTGTATCACTCAGTGCCATGAAACTGTAACTCCACGAATCTTTTTTTCTAGTCCTTAAAGGGCAGTCCTAGCAGCCCCAGCAGCTCTACACATTCTGCGTCAGTCAAAGCCGAAGTGACAAAGGTGATATTCATCCCCTGTGCGCGCTTCACTTTATCGAGGTCGAGTTCTGGGAAAATCTGCTGATCATCCAAGCCCAAGGAGTAGCTTCCACGCCCATCACATTTAGTGGGGAAACCGCGAAAGTCGTGAATCCTAGGAGAGACAATATGACCAAAACGAGTCATGAAGTCATACATTCTCTTCCTGCGCAGCGTCACCTTGAGGCCAATTGGCTGGTTTTCGCGCAGCTTGAAGTTGGAGATCGCTTTCTTGGCCTTGGTGACAATGGGCTTCTGCCCTGCAATCAGAGTTAACTCGTTGATGCAGTCTTGCAAAGCGTTTTTGTCTTTGGAGGCCTCGGCCAATCCCATACTAATTACAATCTTCTTTAGCTTAGGAACGAGCATCTCATTGGCATATCCAAAGCGCTCTTTCAGAAGATTTCTAATTTCTTCTTTATATTTTTTTTGCAGAATAGACATTACCCGCGCCCGATTTTTCTCACGTCACGAAGCACAACCTCTTTCCCCGCCTCTCCTTTAGATGAGACGTAGTAGAGCTGCTTCACTCCACCCTGGATACGAACTTTCACTTTCACAGGATTACCCTCAGCATCCGCAAACTGTACATTCGATGCGTGCACCGAACATGGAATCTCCACAATCTGAGAGCTTTGCGTTTGCGAACGCGCTTTCAGGTGCTTCTTTCTTAGATTCACCCCTTCGATCACTACGCGCTCTCCGCTTCGGCCTAGGATTTTCCCCTGCTTGCCCTTTTCGTTGCCAGCAATAACAACGACCAAATCACCTTTTCTGAACCACTTGCTCATCGCACCATCTCTTTTATTTTTTTAGAGCACCTCAGGTGCCAGAGAGCAGATCTTTGCAAACCCTCTCTCACGAACTTCCCGAGCGACCGGACCAAAGATACGGGTCCCTCTGGGATTCAGCTTCTCATCGATGAGTACGCAGCTGTTATCGTAGAAGCGCAGGTAGGAGCCATCTTTACGCCGTACACTTTTTTTAGTGCGTACGATCACCCCTCTCACCACTTCGCCCTTCTTAACCGCTGCCTTAGGATCGGCGTCCTGAACAGACCCAATAAATAGGTCTCCTACGCTCGCATAGCGACGCTTCGAGCCACGCAACACCTTGAAGCACTTAACTCTCTTGGCTCCGGTGTTATCGGCCACCTCAAGCTCTGTTTCCTGTTGAATCATTGCATTTCTCTCTCTTGCCGCACCACGTAACGCCTATACCCCTTCTAGGGTCTCCACAACTCTCCACCTCTTCGTCTTCGACAGAGGGCGAGTCTCCATGATTCGCACAACCTGTCCAACCTGAGGCTGGGAACCATCCACGTGGGCATAGTATTTTGTGCTTTCTAGAATCACTTTCTCAAAGTGAGGATGGTGCGTTTTCCTTGAAACTCGAACCACGACGGTCTTCTGCATCTTGTTAGAAACGACAACGCCTTCGCGCACCTTTCTGCTGTTTCTGGCTTTCTCTTCCATAACTCTCCCCAAACCTTAAGCCGCTCTCTCGCGAAGGATGGTCATAATTCGAGCCCGGTCATGCCGCTTCGCGCGCAGCAGGTGGGACTTTTCTAGTTTGCGAGAGACAGCTTTTTCATTCTGTAGCGCAAATAGCTCTCTAGAAAGTTGTGCCAGGAGCTCTTTTAGCTCTTGATCTGACTGTGCTCTCAGTTCTTTCGCAGTTGCCATGCGGGCCTTCTCCACTAAACTCTTTCTAATCGCTTCACGAAGCGGGTCTTAATGGGGAGCTTCGCAGCTGCTCTACGCAGAGCGGCCTGAGCCATCTCTTCGGGCACGCTCGCCACCTCAAACAGAACCCTTCCGGGGCGCACTACGGCCACCCAGTGGTCGGGATTTCCTTTCCCTTTTCCCATACGAACTTCGGCCGGTTTTTTCGTAACCGATTTATCGGGGAAAATGCGGATCCAGACCTTGCCACGACGGTTGAAGTAGCGGTTGATCGCTACACGACAAGCTTCGATCTGCTTGTCGGTGATCCAGCCGCGCTCCAGCGCCTGCATTCCAAATTCGCCAAAATCGACAAAATGCGCACCCTTGCTGAGGCCGGCACGTTGGCCCTTGTGCATCTTTCTAAACTTCGTGCGCTTCGGCATCAGAGCCATAGATTATGCCCCCACAGCGTTCTTCAATTTTTCTTCGCCTTTATTGATCCACACCTTCACTCCAATAGAGCCATATGTGGTCTCGGCGCGAGCAGTCGCATAATCGATGTCGACCCGCAGTGTGTGCAGAGGGACGCAGCCCTCTTTGTACCACTCTGTACGCGCAATCTCGGCACCGCCGATACGTCCAGAGACCTGCACTCTAACACCAGCGGCTCCGGCATCCATAGCTGCCTGAAGCGCCTTCTTCATCACCCTTCTAAAGGGGAGACGACGCTGCAATTGCTTCGCGATGCCCTCTGCAACCAGCTTCGCATCCAGATCGGGTCTTTTAATCTCTTCCACCTCGATCCAGATCTCTTTGCCAGTCTTGCGGCGGAGCTGCTGCTTCAACACATCAATCTCAGCACCCTTCTTGCCAATGACAAGACCGGGGCGAGCGGTGTGGATAGTCACCTCAACCTTCCCACTCATCCTCTTGATGGTGAGCCTTGAGGCACCTACGCAACAGGGTTTGGACAGGAGAAATTCGCGAATCTGCCGATCTTCGGCGAGCAGATTTCCAAATTCCTGCTTATTCGCATACCAGAGTGACTTCCATTTCTTGTTGTAAACAAGGCGGAAACCGGTAGGAGATGTTTTCTGACCCATGGACTTTCCTGAACTACTCGGTGGATACAACTACTGTAAAGTGGCTGGTCCTCTTCATGATAGGCACCTTTCCACCTTTATTTTTCGATTTAGCCCGCTTCAAGATAGGACCGGCATCAACCCTGACCTCGACTACGCGCAACTCTTCTCTGCGCGCATTCCAACGAGATTCTGCGTTGGCTACAGCGCTATCAAGAGTTTTTTTAATTAACCTCCCCCCTCTCAGATTGCAGTAAGCAAGCTGAGAAGCGGCATCGCTCACCTTCAGACCTCGGATGAGGTCGGCAGCTAGGCGCGCCTTTCTTGGGCTAATTCTGACGTACTTTGTGTATGCTCTCGCACTCTCGCTCATCTTACTATCACCTATGATGCTGCTGCTGGCGCAGATGATGATGCTTTCGCATGTCCCTTAAAGGTGCGTGTGGGGGCGAATTCGCCAAGCCTGTGTCCCACCATATTCTCCGATACGAAGACGGAGACAAACTTCTTTCCATTGTGGACAGCAAAAGTATGACCCACCATGGAGGGGAGAACCATTGATCTGCGAGACCAGGTTTTCATCTCCTTCTTGGCGCCTCCAGAGGCGTTTTGCTTTTCCACCTTCGCTAAAAGGTGGTGGTCGACAAACGGACCTTTTTTCAGCGATCTTCCCATCGTGGCGTCCTACTTTCTACGATCCTTTACAATCCACCTAGTCGACTTGCTCTTCTTGCGAGTCTTGAATCCCTTCGTGCAGACCGCCCAAGGGGTCTGTGGGAGGTAGCCATTATGTTTTCCTTCGCCTCCACCGTGCGGGTGATCCACAGGGTTCATGGCGGTACCGCGTACAGAGGGTCTAAATCCTTGCCAGCGCCGGCGTCCAGCTTTACCCTCGACACGGAGGTTGCGCTCGGCGTTAGAAAGCATACCTAATGTGGCACGGCACTCTTCATTCACCATACGCACCTCTCCAGAGGGCATTTTTAGCGTTACGTAACCACCTGCACGAGCCATCAGCTGCGCGGAAAGACCCGCAGAACGGACTAGCTTGCCACCGCGACCAGGCTGCAACTCGACATTGTGAATTGTGGAGCCTAGCGGCATCGCCTTCATGCGCATGCAGCAACCTATATCGTAAGGAGGGCTGTCGCTTGTCTGTACGCGGTCTCCCTTCTTCAGTCCTTGGGGAGCGAGAATATACCTCTTCTCTCCATCAGCATAGTGCAGCAGGGCGATGTGAGCGGTACGATTGGGATCGTACTCGATCGAGTTCACCACTGCGGGGATGTTCTCTTTATCCCTCTTAAAGTCGACCAGCCTGTAGAAACGCTTGTGTCCACAACCGCGATGGCGACAGGTGATATGGCCATGGTGGTTGCGACCATTCGTGCGGCGTTTTTTCACGAGAAGCGACTTCTCGGGGTCTACAGCACGGCGCCCAACACGGGTGAGGCCATCGTGGCTCTCGAGAACCAGCATCCTCTGACTGGGAGTGATGGGGCGAAATTTCTTTGTCATACAGTCGGTTCTCCGCTTACAGGTTCTCGTCCAGCTGATTGCCAGATTGCAGGGTCACGATCGCTTTCTTAAAACCAGCTGTAAAACCGAGTCTGCCACGCACACGTCGCTGCTTCGGCTTCACACGGATCACGTTCACCGCGATCACTTTCACTTTCTTCTCTGCGTAGATCGCCTCGACAGCTCCGGCTATCTCCACCTTGTTGGCATCTCTGTCCACAATGAAGACATATTTTGGAGTCGAGCAGCGCGCTACCGAGCGGTTTGCTGTGCTGTGCTGCAGGTTCTGCAACATAGCCGCCTTCTCGGTGTGATAGCGCGAGAGAATGACCTTATAGGGGTTCTTTTCCATAAACTATTCCTTGTCTCCGACGGAGCCTCCAAGCAGGGTCATCAGCTCCTGAAGAGCCACCCCATCATCCAAAACAATCAACTGATCGTGCAGCGCTACATCGTAACCACTGACCGAAATCAACGGCATGAAGTTCACAAAGGGGATATTGCGCAGGCTTAGGCCCACGAGCCGGCGCCTAATGAGGGCAGAGGCGTCCTCTCCCACTCCAGCGGCACCATCCACAAACAGGATGCGGCGTCCTTCGATCTTAGCGCGCTCCAAAAAGGAGGTGAATCGTCTTGTCTTAGGCTCCACAAGATCATCAAGCTGCAATAGGCAGACGCGATCTTCGGCCAATTTTTCCACTAGCAGAGAGCGCACCGCAGCCCGTCTCTCTTTCTGATTGATACGCACATGCTGATCAAACTTAGGTCGAGGACCAAACACACGACCCCCTCCGCGATACTGAGGAGCACCCAAGAACCCCTGACGAGCGCGGCCTGTACCCTTCTGGGCATAGGGCTTTTTCTTGGTGCGATTCACTTCAGAACGCGTCTGGGTGTTCGCAGACCACTGACGAAGGTTGGCGCGCAGCGCCACGAGATAATCCTTCACCATCTGCGGATTGGCCACAGCTTTAAGCAGCTGCTCCTGCAGAGGGACTTCGCCCACCTGCTCTCCCTCGAGATTGAATTTTCTTAGAGCTCCCACGGATAGTTCCCCTTACAAGATCGTTCGCTACTTACCGGCGGCCTGGTCTCTTCACGGACCGTTTCACACACACAACAGCTCCAACTGGTCCAGGGACAGCCCCTCTCACCAGCAGTAGCTGTCTCTCAACATCTATTCTCACCACTTCCAGGTTCTGGACGGTCACCTGCTCGGCGCCCATATGTCCAGCCATCTTCCTTCCTGGAAAGGTGCGGCCTGGCGTACTGCGCTGACCTGTCGATCCAGTATGACGATGGAAACCCGATCCGTGTGTAGCGCGTCCCCCGCTAAAATTGTGACGACGCATACCACCCTGACAGCCGCGCCCCTTAGAGACGCCGGTCACATCAACAAAGGGAGCATCGGAAAGATAGTTCACTCCCACCTCTTGGCCGGGGGCAAATTGGGAGATATCTCCCATCTGCGACTCACACAGCTGACGGTAGGGCTCTACTCCCGCCTTGCAGAAATGGCCTTGCAACGGCTTGGACACGCGCCTCTTCTTCGGCGCGGAGACTAAGAAGGCTCCCAGCTGTACAGCTTCGTAGCCATCGGTCTCTTTCTTCTTAACTTGGGTCACTACGTTGGGCTCCAGGTGGATGACTGTGCAGGGAATCAGATTCCCCTTCTCGTCAAACACTCTGGTCATTCCCTTTTTCTTACCGAGCAGACTCAGCGTTCTCATGTTACCATTCCATCTCTACATGGCTCGCGCCGCAGCGTTTCAAACAACGAACTAACAAACATTCGCGCTTAATCTCACTGCCTGACAGGCATTCACCCCCTACTTCATCAAGACTTGCGCTATGCAGCTTGATTGAGGGTGATCTAGGGCCTTGCTCCCTTCTCTCTGCAAACCCGACCCCCAAAGGGGCTAGGCGAAAGTTGGGAGAAACCCCTCGGGTCAGCTAGAACCACAGCATCAGCTGCAGTCCTCCTTTCCCGTCACGGATAGGAAGGATCATGCTGATACCGCTGATTTTCAGCAAGCGAGATTGCAGACAGTCTCGCTTTGGCTCTCTTTTTTGCGCTCCAGAGAGTCAGCTGGATGGCATGCCCAGCATATTCTAGGCAGGCGATGACTCCTAACAGGAGAATTGTTAGCGGGGGAAAGATCAGCACCCCCCACGCCACCAAAAGCAAAAGCGGTATGGAGGCTAAGGTAAAAAGATGTTTGGCAAGGCGCACAAGATAGAAAATCTTCTTTAGATTTCGGTAGGCGAGGTTAACCCCGCGACTCTGCATGCGGTGAAGACGATCGGCATAGCGAGCACCTCGCACGATGGCAAGAACCCCTCGCGCCACCAGAATCGCCTGCACAAGAGGCGGCCGCATGACCACGGGAAACTCTTTTACAAAAAACTGAATTGACCAAAGAAGAGAGCGACAAACCTTGACCATCAGATCGAGGCTGTTGACTGCTAGGCTGACCATCTGCCGCGCTACAGCAGCCTTTCCCTTCAGCCCCCGCTGATAGCGATCTAACCACCTGGCCACCCGATTGATGCTGACCATGACCCGCCTCACAGCCCAGAGCGCCTGCACAGAGAGGCGCATAGGAACCATCACCTGGCGAATGGAAGCGATCGAACCGGAGAAAAAAAGCGCCCGCTCGACCGAAGGAAGAGATGAGGGGAGAAGCTCGCCACCCATGACAGGGAAGAGCACCACCTCCCTAGAGAGAGGAGGTAACGAGGAAGCTGGGGTTATCGTGATGGGCCCCCACTCCTAAGCATATAGGACGCTATCATCACAGGGGACATACCAAGAGTCTGAAAAAAGCGTCTAGTAGCTTAAGCCATCGCCACAGGCAGCCATCCACGTGGCTCCTGCTTAGGACCAGAAAGCACATCTTTGCAGTATGCACCCACAATGCTGAAGAAGAGCGCACTAGTGGCCATGGTCAGACCTATCCAAGCGGGAATACCCATGACGATCAGACCAACCAGCCCAATAGTAGAGAGAGACAGGTAGGAGACCCACTTGGCCAGATCGGCCAGGCTCACAAGCACCTCTTTTCTTTGCCCCTGTGCCGTCTTGGCATCGACCTCGCCCTCATGGGGAAGGTTGTTCCAAATATGGACTATCGATTTTGGCGTCTGCACTGCCGACGCGACAAAGAGCGATCCATTGTTGATGCCCCCCACTGCTTTCATCGCTGTGCTGCCCAGTCCGAGCACCTTGAGATCGTTTCCCATCGTGATGCTATCACAGACTGGAGCCAAAACTTCGTTGGCACTCATCACAGCCTTGAATGCGGTCTGCGCCTTCGTTTTGCTTTTGAGTGGTGCAGCACCAAAAACCGTTCTACCAAGAACCGTCGAAAGCGATTCTTGGATGGCGATAACCGCTTTAGCGGTCAGCTCGGGAATGCTGAAGAAGGCGATCAGGTTCTTGGCGTTTTTGGCGAAGCTATTGATCACCTTCGCACCAGCCAAGGTTTTTCTTCCACTTTCACCCTTCGCCTCTAGAGAAGAGGTGAACCAGAGGAGAAAATAGCTCGAAATGGCCCTGATCGATTTGGCGACGTTTTTAGCACCACTAAAGGTTACAGGGTAGGTGTAGCTCCACTTCACAGACTTTGTGAGCCAGTTCTTGAACTCCCCCTGATCTTCTTTTTTGGCGTCAGCATTATAGAACAGGGGCGCCGATGCGGTCGATGTGCGAGCGGACATGCAGTCTCTCCAAACCAGTCAAACTAAGGAGGGAAATGTTAATTGTTCTGCAAGTTTTTGTGAATCCAATCTCTTTTTTTTAGAGAATGACAAATGTAGTTTTTTTGGCGAAGTCTATTGTGTTTTTTATTTCATTTTTGAATAAAAAACGCGCTAGAGAAGCCCCCAGCGCGCTCGATAATGAGATCAGAGAATCATGCAGGTTTGGGGTCAGCAATCGCCTTGGATAGCCAGTGTCTATTCACTGGTATCTCCCTCCCTACCAGCACTTTTGTGGCGTACATAGCGAGGACACCGGCAACCAGAGCGGATGTCATGGCAGCGAGGGCCATCCAAGCAGGAATTCCCGCCACAATCAGACCCACGAGGCCAATGACTGAAAGAGCAAAGAAAGAGATCCACTTGGCCAGATTCAGCAATCCCACCACAACCTGCTTTCTCTCTGCCTGCACTGTTGCGGCACCCCCCCCATTCATCTTCGTAGCGCTGCTCGCCACATCCCATCCCGACTTCACGCCGCGTACTGTTGAGGTGACAAAAAGCGATCCGCTGGCAACGCCATCGACAACCTGCGACACGACAGAGCCCGGATTGATCAGTTTGAGGTCTTTAGCAACCAGAGTGAAAGCATCGCTGACGGGATCGGCGAGATCATTGACACTCAGAGCAGCCTTAAAGATCGCCTGTCCCTTGTCCTTATCATCGGGCTTGCGTTTCGCGGCGTCTCCTGTGAACGCTGTATAGACCCCTTTCAGCGATGTGACCACCCTGTTGAGAGCTTCTGGGATCCTGAAGGCGTTGAGCAGGTGCTCGGCACTAGAGCCAAAGCCGCGCATGATCGTTGCACTGCGTAAAAGACGACTACCGGAACCCCCGCTCTCTACGCGAGGCGTTAAGCCCATGCCGATCCAGGTGGAGGCGTACCTGATTCCCTGAGAGGAGTGGTAGGCACCGTCAAACGAGCCGAAAAATTCGGGAATCCACTTTATAGAACGGAATAGCCAGTTTTTGAATTCTCCACGGTCTTCTTTGGAGGCCGAAGGCTCGTAAAATAGCGGTGCGGATATGGCGGATGGGGATCCAGACATACAGTCTCTCCAGAAAGCGAGTTAGATTAGAGGGAGATTAATGGTTAGGCAAGTTTTCGTGAACGGAGATTCTTTTTTTTGTTGTCAAGAGAGGAGAAGCTCGCCGCGAGCTCCGATAAGAAAATCTTTTCCACTCATCATCCGCTTCCCTTCGGGCTGCACCTCGAGTAGCTCGAGCGCCCCCTCGCCGCACTGGACAATCAGTGCGCCCTTGGGGGAGAGAACGGTACCAGGAGGGCCATCTGGAGGCCCTCCACTCGCCACAGCGGAGCGAAGTAGCTTGATGCGCAGCTCCCGGCCCTGTAGGCGCACCAGCGCCCAGGCGGCCGGTTCGGGCGATAGGGCGCGGATGTGGTTGTGGAGTATCGCAGCGGGAAGTGTAAAATCTATTTTTTCCTCTGACTCGAGGATTTTGGGAGCCATGGTGACAAGATGTTCTTCCTGCTTACGCTTCTGCTCGTTATAAACAGAAAAATTTCTTAGCACATCTATAAGGAGAGGTCCAGAAAGCTCTGCCAATCTCGCTTTCAACTCGCCCAGCGTGGTACCAGGCTGAATGCCACAGCTACAGCTGGCCAAAATATCGCCTGCATCCAGCTTGAGTACCATCTCCTGAATGGTGACCCCTGTCTCTAGATCTCCGTTCCAGAGGGCGCGCTGGATAGGGGCGGCGCCGCGGTAGTGAGGCAGTAGACTAGCGTGCACATTGAGACAGGCGAGGGTGGGGAGATCCAGAATGAACTGCTTCATGATTTCGCCAAATGCAGCCACGACAAAAAAATCGGCCTGAAAGGGGCGCAGCTGCTCTAGAAATTCCGGTGTGGAGACCTTTTCGGGCTGCAAAATGGGCAGCTGCGAATTGAAGGAGAGGAGAAGCTCTTTGACGACAGGAGGCCGCACCTTCCGCCCCCGCCCCTGCATGCGGTCGGGACGGGTCACTACGGCTGCGATCGGCAGCTGCTCCTGAAGCAGATATTCCAGGATCACCGCGGCAAAATCGTTTGTACCGAAAAAAATGATGGGTCCCATGGCCATTATATCCGGCTGAGATTGGCAACAGGCGAGGATTCTGTCTCTTGTTGAGGGGTCTGCTCTTCTAGAAGCGTCTCAAAACCGATGAGGCCTCTTTTCGTGGAGCGACAGAAGGCGAGCCAATGGCGCACATGCTCTGCTGCCTCGCCATCTAGAGGCAGCTCCGCCTCGCTTCGCTTGAGAGCCTCTGTAAGCGGCAACCCAGAGCGATAAGCGAGACGAAACAGCTGAGAGAGCGCTTTGCGCACCGGTAGCGAAATGCCTCGTCTCTTCAGACCGATCAGATTGATGCCGCCCATCTTGTAGGGCACTCCACCTCCGATGGTGTAGGGAGGAACATCGTAGGCGACGCGGCTAAAGCCCCCCACCATGGCGTAGCGCCCAATGCGGCAAAATTGGTGCACCGGGGTCATCCCCCCAATGCGCACTCCATCTTCGACCACCACATGACCCGCCAGCATTGAAGCGTTGGCCATGATCACTTCGTTGCCCACCTCGCAATTATGAGCGATGTGGCAATAGGCCATGATGAGACAGTCGTCCCCAATCCGGACCGATGTCTCTGCTCCACAGGAGGAGTTCACCGTCACCGACTCGCGGATGTCACATCTTTTGCCAATTTTTACATAGGTGCGCTCACCGCGAAATTTCAGATCTTGGGTCTTGGCGCCAACGCTGGCAAAGGGCCAGATAGTGCTCTGCTCACCAATCGTGGTATGACCATCGATATAGGCGTGTGATTTGATGGTGACGCCATCTTCCAGAATCACATGCTCTTTGACTACGGCAAACGCCTCTATGGTAACGCCACGACCAATCTGCGCTCCTGATTCAACAAAGGCGAGGGGATGGATTTGTGCTTCTTGCATCGTCTTCTGCATCGAAATCTCCCTCCCGTTACGGCGACTTTGGAGATAGCTGCCCCTTTTCCATCAGGACAAAACCAATCTCCGCTTCAGCGACTACCTGGCCATCTACCAGAGCAGTACCCTGTACCTTGCCAGCGCGGCTTCCTAAATGGAGCGCTTTAGCCTGAAGATGAATCTGATCCCCCGGCTTCACTGGCTTGCGAAATTTGGCGTTGTTGACGTTCAAAAGAAGCGCGATCTTGTGGGCAAACCCTTTTTGGTGGATCAGAATACCCCCCACTTGCGCTAGCGCCTCGAGTAGCAGAACGCCTGGCATGATGGGCACCTCGGGGAAATGGCCCTGAAAGAAAAATTCATTCATGGTGACATTCTTCAGTCCGATGATCAGATTTTCATTCAGGTCTAGGTGGATCACCCGATCGACCAGAAGAAAGGGATAGCGGTGAGGCAGGATCTTCAGGATTTCCTGAATATCAAACACCGTAGAGAGCTGCGAGTTTGACTCCCGCATCGTGATCCTCCTGAATACGCTTTCTAAGCAGTTTTGCAAAGGCATGGTTGCTTGCATGCCCTCCCTTAATCGCGATGATGTGCGCCAACACAGGATCTCCAAGGGCGAGATCTCCTATCATGTCTAACACCTTATGACGCACCAATTCATCTGGAAACTTCAGTCCATCGGGATTGAGTACGCGATTGTCCTTAATCACGACCGAATTTTCTAGATTCCCCCCCTTCAGCATTCCCTTCTCCATCAACAGGAGAATCTCTTCATAAAGAGAGAAGGTGCGGCAGGGAGCAATCTGCTCGATGAAGTTTTCCTTTGTTACTTCCACCGAATAAAACTGCGCTCCGATGAAAGGCGAATTGGGGTAGTGAAGCGTGTAGCTAATGCGGTACTCTTCGGCGGGAAGCGCCACAATATGAGTATCGCGATGAGAGTAGTAAAGTGGCGTCTCCAGCTGGTAGATCTTTTTGGCACCCTCTTGCATGTGCAGACCCACTTTATCAAATAGCTGCACATAGATCTGCGCTGCACCATCCAGAACAGGGAGCTCTGATCCGTTGATCTCGATCATCAGATTTTCGATACCCGAGGCGATGATGGCGGCCATCACATGCTCTACGGTCTGTACAGAGGCGTCTGTAGTACCCAAGATGGTGCATCTTGGTGTGCTCAGCACATGGTCCACCGTGGCAGGAATGGTAGGCTTGCCCGGCAGATCGACACGTCTGAATGCAACGCCACTGCCTGAGGGAGCCGGCAAAAAACGTACTACTACATTCTCGCCAGTGAAGAGTCCTACCCCAGAAATGGAGACAGGGGCTGCCAGGGTCGACTCTGGCCGAGCCACAAAGCGTCCTTGAATATCAGGACGAGGCGGTTTTTTTCGATCAGCAACTATGGCAGGCATAAGGATCTCTCTCGATTCTTTCGATTCTTCCAGTTTTCAGCAAATAGATTAGAAAGGAGCAGGATGACACAGGCACCGACTAAAAGAACATCACCAACCAGAGTGTAGAGAGTGGTGCGTAAAGCGAGCGGCAGCTCGCCTATCCAGAGCGTTGCTCCATCGGCTATCGACATTCTACCATATGCATCCATCGCCCCAGAAATACCGCCATTGCAGGAGCGCACAAATCCTACTCCATGACTGAGGGCGGCAGTTGCAGCATGCCAAAAGTGCTGCTGTGGCAGCTGCGAATGAGGATACCAGCTGTCGTTGGAGAGCAGCAGCAGCAGCTGAGCTCCCTGCCGAACCGCCTCTCCAACAAGCGAAGGAAAGGTCTCTTCGTAACAGATTAAGGGAGCTGCCAGCAGAGGCGTTCTGAAGAGTCCTGCATCTGTTCCCGGGGCATAGAATTCCTGAATGCCGTAGATCGCGGCTAAGGGCCGCAACAGCGATCCAAGTAGGCCAGAAGGGAGCGCTTCAGCTACGGGGAGTAGCTTTCTTTTGATATAGCTTTCATACTCCACCGCCTCTGTTCTAGCCTTAGGTGAAAAATGAAATGCGCCCTGCTGATAGAGATCACCCGTCACCGACTCCATCCCTACAACCAGATGACATCCCAGATGGTTAGCCAAGGTCTGCACGATGAATGCGTTGGAGACTTTTGCGCCTGCTCTCCTTGCGGGATAGCACGAAGAGAGGTCGCCCCACACTTCGCCTAGCATCGACTCCACCTCCTTGAAAGAGTAGGCCTCCTCTTCGAGGGGAAGAAAGAGCGCCACCTCGGGCAGCAGCAGCAGATCGACCTGTTCAAGCTGCCTGAGCTGCTGGCAGACAATAGCCCACTGCTCAAGCGGAGGGATCCAGTCGGAGAGATGGCCAGGAAGAGGGATCTTCTGACTGGGCAGTAGATTGGGGGCTAGCGCTGCCATCCGGAGTGAACCACTATCTTTGACGCGCCACTCTTGCACTGCCGCCATCGAACTACCAAGCAGCATAGGTAGCAGCATCACTCCTATGAAAAGATGCCAGCTTCTCTCTTTGACGAGTGCCAGATAGCCCAGTAGACCGGTGGCAGTGACCCAGAAGGAGAGTCCATAGGGACCGAAAAGACCAAGTAGCTCGCGCCCCCAAGGCAGAGCCACCCAGCAGAACCCTGCAAAATTGAGGCTCCAACCACAGAAAAAATAGAGGCGACTCCATTCTAACAATACCCAGAGAGAGGCCAACTTCAGCACTGTGATTCGACCTGGAACAGCCAAAAGAGTGAGCCATCCAAACTGAAGCCCCCATAGTAAAGAGAGAACAAAACAGAGAATCAGTGTGAGAGGACCCTGAAACTGAGTCGAAGTCATCCAAGAAATCTGCAGCAACTGCACCGCTCCAAACCAGAGTGTCCCGAGAAGAAAACGGGATCTAGGACGCAAGACAGAATGCAATGAAAGCCAAAAAAGCGGGTAGCCGATCACTCCCGACAGAGCCGAAAGAAACACTCCATGCGAAGGCTGCCCGTAGCCAACCAGCAGCAGGCTACTCAGAAAAAGAGGTAGCGGCGTCCCTCGTCGAAGCAAATCCAAGTAGTAATCCTCCTAAAATGGCAAACCCTTTGGCAAAGGAGACACAAGCGGCCTCTTTGCTATCTCCTGTCTGCATCCAGAATGGGTGCATTAAAACAGTTTGTATGAGAAAAAAAACGGCTAACAGACCATATGCCATTCTCTCTCTGACACGAAAAAAGAGAAAGAACGCAAAGAGCGCTTCGATCAATAAAGCCAGCACCACTACCCAGGGAGCTATCGATGAGATCCACTCCCAAGATTGGTAAGAGCTACTCAGCGAATGGTGCTGGAAGGGAGTCCAGTGGACGATCGCATCGAGAAACATCTGCTGGCTCTCGCGAAATACAATCAGTTTTTTAATTGACGACAACAGAAAGAATAGAGCGATCAGCAGGCGACCCAATGTCGCCGAGAAAGTGGTGGTGAAGGCCATGAAAAAGCTCCTTTTCAGTAGAATTGCACCCATGAGCTCACAACTGTTCCGTAGACACCATACTTTGCAGCTTCTCGATCGCTTCTCCCCGGGAAAGCAGCCCCTCGATAGTTTCCTTCGGGACTACTTTCGAGAGCATTCGGCTCTTGGATCCAAGGATCGAAAAGTGGTTGCAGAGGCCATCTATGGCGTGGTGCGGTGGCTGGGGCTGATTGATAGCGTAGCCAGCCGACCGCTCTCCAGTGCAGCTCGTCTTGAAGCATACGAAAAACTTAATTTGTCTGGGTTTGAGATTGATCGCCCCCTCCTTCCACACATCCGCCTCAGCTTCCCCAAGTCGCTCTACTCCAGATTGCTGGAGTCTCTTGGAGAGGAAAAAACAGAGCAATTTTGTAGAGAGAGCAATCTCTTTGCGCCCACCACGATCCGCCTCAATCCACTAAAAAGCAGCCGTGAAGAGCTGCTCCGCGCGTTTGAGAATCGCATTCCGCTGACTCCATGCCCTATGGCCCCCCTCGGATTTCGAGTGCCTCGCGGGCATGATCTACGCAATACAGCAGAGTTTCGAAACGGCTGGTTTGAAATTCAGGATGAGGCGAGCCAGCTAGTCTCGGCTCTTGTCGAGGCAAAAGAGAGCGAAGAGGTCCTCGACTTTTGCGCAGGTTCAGGCGGAAAGAGCCTTGCCATCGCCGCTCTATGGATGCAGGGTCGCGGCCAGATCTACCTGCATGACGTGCGCTCTCACGCCCTTCAAGAGGCGAAAAAGCGCCTGAAACGAGCAGGGGTACAGAATAGCCAGATCATCCTCCCCAAAGAAATGTCCGAAAAAAGATTTAATAATAGATTTGATTGGGTGCTGGTGGATGCTCCCTGCAGCGGCTCGGGCACCTTGCGACGCAATCCCGATATGAAGTGGCGTTTTCAAGAGGAAGAATTCCAAGAGTTACTCTCTTTACAACGAAAAATTGTAGAGAAGGCGCTCGGGTTTCTGAAGCCCGGTGGCTTTTTGGTCTACGCCACCTGCAGCATTCTTTCCCCTGAAAACCAGGAGCAGGTAGACTATTTTATCACCCACCTCCCCTTACGCTTGGTGCGCCCTCCTTTCATCAGTTTTCCGGAGCCGGGGGGAATGGATGGGTTTTTTGGAGCTGTTTTAGAAAAAATATGATTACAAATATTTCTATGCGTATTGCTTACCTACTGCTTGCAGCCCTACTTGTGGCTCCGCTCACTCCTCTAGCTGCGGAGATTGGCTCCTCTTACGAACGGTTTACCATCTCTCTAGACAACCGTATTCTGGCTCGCGTCGAAGACAAAACCATCTCGGTGCTGGATCTGATGAAGAGGATGGACAGCTTTCTGCTGCACTACTATCCGGAAGTGCTGAAAGATCCGCAGCAGCATTTCCAATTTCTCTCCTCCCAGTGGGAGGAGTTTCTGAGGCAGATGATCAACGATCGTCTGATTCTGGCCGATGCAGAGGTACGCGAGGTGAAGGTCTCTGAAAGCGATGTACGTCAAGAGTTGCAGGAGCGGTTTGGGCCCAACGTGATGGAGAATCTGGATAAGATCAACATCACGCACGACGAAGCCTACACCATGATCCGCGAGGAGCTACTGCTTCAGAACATGAACTGGTTCCGCGTTCATTCTAAAGTGCTGCAGCGCGTGGGACCCGAGAGACTGAAGGCGGCCTATGAAGAATATGCGAGACAGAACCCTCCCAAAGAGGAATGGACCTACGAAGTGCTTTCGATCGGCGCTACAGAGAAGGAGGGCGGAGCACCAGTCAAGCTGGGAGAAGAGGCGGAGCATCTTCTCGCTGCCGGTATCAGCTCACTCAAAGAGGTAGCCACCGCTTTGAAAGAACGCGCCGATAAAGATGGTCTTACGCTAACGGTCTCCGAGCAGACCACCTCCAGCCAGACTATCTCCCCCGCCCTCAAACAGGCGCTTGTTGCCCTGATGCCAGGCGAGCACACTCCCCTTGTTTCCCAAAAGAGCCGTAGAGATCAGCAGCTAGTCCATCGCATCTATCGTCTGAAAGAGCACACCTATCAAGAGACCCCTTCCTTTGTAGCGATGATCCCCGATATCAAGAATCTGCTGCTGCAGCAGGAGGCCGCTAGCGAGACAGCTCGCTACACATCATGGCTGCGCGGACGCCTGACCAGTGGAGATCCGATCGAAGAGCCGCTACCTCCCCATTTCGAGCCATTTACTTTGGTGATGAAGTGACAGAGCGTCTCTATAGACCCACTGATCTCTCTCACTTTCTGCGCCGATCGGGCTTCGCCCCTCTGCGCTCGCTGTCACAAAACTTCCTTGTAGATGGCAATGTTATACGCAAAAGCTGTGACGTAGCGGAGGTAAAAGAGGGAGAGCTGATCCTCGAAATTGGGCCTGGACCTGGAGCACTGACTCAAGAGCTTTTGGCTCGCGGATGTCGTGTTCTGGCCGTTGAGCTGGACCAGGGCTATGCAAGTGCACTGCCTCGCCTCTCTTCGAAAGAGGGGCAGTTGACTGTAGTTCAAGGGGATGCATTGAAGCTACCACTGGAAGCGCTTCTCAGACAGCAGTTATGCACCGGAGAGAAGGCTAAGGTAGTGGCCAACCTGCCCTACCACATCACCTCTCCTCTTCTTGAGCGACTGGTCGCCTTAACTCCTCTTGTCACCACTGTCAGCATCCTACTGCAGAAAGAGGTGGGGGAGATGCTTCTAGGCCAGGTAGGAAGCAGGTCATTTGGGCTTCTTAGCCTTTTTGCAGAGGCTCATCTCCTTCCGCTCTCCTCCTTCATCGTCTCTCGCAACTGCTTTCTACCCTCTCCTCGCGTCGACTCGATCTTCCTGCATCTCCAGCTGCGAGAAGAGGGGGTCAAAAAAGCTCCTGCTCTCAAGATGGCCAGACAAGCCTTTCGCCACAGAAGGAAGATGATCGGCGGATCACTCGCCGGACACTATCCTAAAGATCTACTCCATCGAGCCTTCGAGAGTCTGAAGCTCTCGCCCACCCGTCGTCCCGAAGAGCTAGACCTGGCCACCTGGCAGGCGCTGGCAGCGCTCCTGCCTGCGTAAAATCGTCAAGAGTGGGACGAGAATCAGGACGAGTAACCCTAGAGTGATGAGCGCAAAAGCGCTCTTCTGCTTCATGAAGCGCATCCAGCAGTAGATCCACCTTTCGGTGACTGCACGCGAAGCATAGAGGGGATGCCTCTCCAAAAAAACACCAGAAGGACTCTTAAATAGGAGGTAGCCCACCAGCTGCTGCTGCTTGATTGGCGATGATCCATCGACGATCCAGGAGAGCTCCACCTCGAAAAGCGGCTCCTCTGCGGGGTAATAGTCCCAAACAACATCGGTGGCGAGATGCGCATGAAGAGGATGAGTGAGGCGCGGAAACTGACAGGAGAACTGCTCCTGCTCGTGGGCAAAAAGAGTGCGCTTCACTTTTACCTGCTGGAATGCAGTCTCAAATAGCTGCGTTGCCTCTTCAAAGACCACGCCTCTCTGACGACAGCCCATCACCACGGCGATGAGGGTGCGATCCCCCTCTCTTGCCGCTGCCACTAGGTTATGACCCGCCGTCTCGGTGAAACCGGTCTTGATCCCGATCGCTTTAGGATAGTGGTGTCTCCCTCGCCGGAGCAGCCGATTGCTATTCCATATGGTTGCAGCAGAATGGGTACGGTTTGTCGCTGGCCTTTCAATAGAAACAGTGGAGACCACCTTGGCGAGCAGCGGATCGCGCAGCAGCACCTGCGCCATTCGGCCCAGGTCACGCGCCGTGGTGACATGCTGCTCGGCAGGCAGCCCATGTGGATTGACAAAGAGTGTATCGGTGCAGCCTATCTCGCGCAGATATTGATTCAGCTCTTCCATAAACTGAGGCACTGAACCAGATATCGATTCGGCCAGCACATTGGCAGCATCATTAGCAGAGACCATCATCAGTCCATGCAGGAGAGTTTCGATAGATAGCTGCTCGCCCACGCGGATACTCATATGAGTACCGCCCACTTCAAGACGATAAGGGGGATGCTTCAGCAGATCGAGGCGGGAGGCAGCACTGACGGTGCCCGCTGCATCCCAGGTGGCGGTGAATATGTCGCCAAGGGAATCTCGTTTTTTTTCAGCCACATAGAGCGCTGTAGCGATTTTGGTGGTGCTCGCGGGAAAGCGCAACTGGTCAGCATTCTTCTCGTAGAGAATGGCACCCGTGTCGGCGTTCATGAGCAGAGCCGCTTCCGCCGAACCTTCCCAGGTTAACGGAGTCGCCTCAATCATGGCAAATATTTTGATGAGACTAAAAAATAGAAAGGCCCTATAGACAGGAATCACCGGCCCCTAGATCTCCCCTCGGTCGGCGCGAGGCTCTTACAAGAGTGAGCCAAGGCCTGCAGGGTGACCATAGCAGCTTGGGAATATTGACCCAAGTGGGAAAGAAAGGGGGGAGGAGTGATAGAGGAAAGCATGCTGGATCCTGTGGAGCTAGAGGAGGCGTACAAACGCTTCTCATGCGATGTCAAGAGATGGGTACCCGATGGGGTAACCCCTGTCGACTTACAGCTTCTTCATACGTTGGGATTACTCGAGGGAGCACCTCTCTTTGCAGCTGAGACAGCTGCCAACACCAAGCACTTCTTCCATGTGATCGAGACAGACGATAAGGTGACGCTCTTCAATGAGCAGTTTGCAGTCTGGATTGTTCCCAAGGCTGAAGAGGAGACAAAGGTGAGCGCAACGATGGTCTACATCGCCTGGCTGCAGGGAACCAAACCCCACCTCGAGATTGTCTTCTCGACAGAGGGTGTCTACAACACACCCAAATTCATCCTCAAAATCCTCGAGCGCTTCCTCCATGAGGTGAGCGACACCGAAGCGATCATTGCCTCGATTGGCAAGAATCCATGACGCGAAGCAGTCCCGACGCTAGACGCTGCGACAGTAGCCGGTAGGCGTGCGTTAATACATCGGTGCTTGCACCATCTACAGAATCGAGCTGTCCCAAAGAAAATTGTAGCACCGATGTGGGCATACCTTCCGAATCGATAAAACCGTAAAAGGTGACCGAATCGCCATTGAGATAGTCATACTCCCCTTCACCACTCACCTCTTCGGGACCAAACAGCAGCTCGCCTGTTGTTTGGTCCCGCAAAGAGACTGTCGCGGTCACCGTACGGCGCGCCTCGTTAGCCAGCAGACGATCCGCAATCTGCGCAGAGAGGACTTCGCGATCATACTCATAACCAATCTGATCGGTCTGCTCTTTTACAATCGCCACCTCGAGAAGATAACGAGCACTGCTTGATTCGCATAACTCGATGCCTACAGCAGCCAACTCGCGCATCAGCTCCTGCGTCAGCCTCCCTTCATAGTCTCCCCGAACATAGGGCAGATGAATGGCGATCGAACCGGATGAGTCACTGCTCTGATGGCGATAGCCACAGCTAGATAGCAGAAGCGCACTCAATAAAAAACAGGGATGTTTCACTGAACTGAAAAAACAGACTCGGAAGAGGTAGGCTCCTCGATCTGATGAGCAAGCTCTTCCCCCCTGACCTCAAAACGGTCTGGATCAACGCCCAGCTTAGGCAGTACTTTGCGCACTTTCTCTGCTGTGGGGGTTTCTGGATAGGAGGCGAGCACCTTAGTGTAGTAGATGATCGCTGCATTCTTTTTCTTGGTGCGCTGGTAGTAGCTGCCGATCTCAAAGAGTGCCTTAGCAAACTCCTCTTTCATCGCTATCAACTTCTCCTTAGCCTGCTCCAATCTAGAGTCTCCTGGGAAGGCCACGGCAAACTTGCGCAGATTGATCTCCGCTAAATCGAGATAGTCGAGATCGGGGTATTCTTTGGCCGCACGCTTGAGATGCACCTCGGCGATAGCCAGAAAGCTCTCTGCCGCTAGAGGATGCTTGGGAAAGCGACGGATCAGCTGCTGGTAGGTCTCGAGACTGGACTTGAACTCGTCATCGTAGAGCAGCAGCTCTCCCTTCAGGTAGAGTGCTTCAGCGGCTAAATCGTGCTGTGGTAGAGCAGCCACCACCTCGTCGTATAATTTCAGCGCTTCATCATGAGTGGGCACCCACTGTGGCGCAGCCTCCCATCCAAAGAGATGGCCACGCGCTCCTGTATGAAACTGCTTCGCAATCTCAAACTTATAGCGAATCGCCTGCTCGAAGTAGCGAGGTGTCGCCTGACTCTTCAGATAAGAGGTGAAGTGGCGATTGGCCATATCCATATCACCGCGCTCAAAATAGCCCACTCCCAGAAAGTAGAGTGCTTCGCGTGCAAACTCGGTCTCTTTAAAATTTTTCTTTAGAATGAGCGACTGTAGAATCAGATCGTCCCACCGCTTCTCTTCGTGGGCATCGACCGCCTCGGAGTAGTGCTCCTGCGCCGATTCGTAAGGCAGCGATCTTCCTCGAAAGAAGGGGTGGATCACACTCGCTGAAAGAGGTGTGAACGAGAGCGCCAGTAGCGACAAAAAGAGAAATCTAGTCATAGGAAGATCGATTCTAACCAGCCGCCCCACCCGTTGCAAGCGCTTCCTTCCCAGAAACTAGTCGGACAATTTTTTATTCAATTTCCTGTTTGCAAAAATTAGCCATGACGACGATTAATAGAACATTGAATTCACCGTTCATCGACAATTCTTGGAGGATCGCGTGCGTCTACTCTCCACTCAGCTCCTACTTCTCGCCACTCTACCTCCTCTTCTTGGACAGCCCCAAGACAACCTGCAGCAGGTTGCGTTTCAAGTGCAGCAAGTAGGCTATGAAGAGAGGAAGGCTGAACTGGACTACCCCTTCTCCTACGATGGCATCATGCGGTTCCTTCACGATCTTCAATCGGGTGAGCTCGAAAAACGGTGCA
>DAHXNQ010000059.1 GCA_027365315.1 Rhabdochlamydiaceae bacterium
CGCAGCGACTCAAGAAGCTCCCACCTTGAAAGCTGTCATGGATCAGGAGGTCATTTCGTTTAAGGAGCAGGTGGTCCACGAGCAATTCTTCCAGAACCCTTATCCCTTCAGTCAGCAACAGGCGCTCTCTTGGGAGGAAAATGGAAGGGTTCTGGGATCTCTTTTTGCTCACGAAAGCCTCAAAAACATCGAACAGCAGATCACAGACTCTCCCAGGCTTTCTCAAGAGGTGCAAACCGTAGGCTTGCAGTATGACTTTTCTACCCCTACAGAACATAGCTTAACCCCACTTGATTTTGGCCATCCAGGAATCGACAACATCTTCTCCACCGATTACACCTCCCTATTCGCCACCTCGGAGGCCGATTTTCAGACCCTCTCCTATCAGGTGCGAGGAGAAAGAGCTTTAGAATGCGGCTATTACGATCAGGCAGTTCAGGATTTGGGTAGAGCGATCGCACTCAATCCGACCAACCCTCTTCCCTATCTAGAGAGAGGAGTGGCCCATTTTGGTTTAGGCCAATACGACCTCTTGTTAGAGGACTATCACACCTTCAGCTCTCAAGCGCAAAAAACATATCCCCTATCTATCCCAGACTTTGGCCGAGGCTTTGCCAAAGGACTTCCCAGGGGGATCTACGACTCTGGAGAGGGGATTTTCCTCCTTGTATCGGACCTCACGAGACATCCTATTCATACAGGAAGACAAATGTGGGATGCCCTCACTCTCCTAAGCGAACTGGCTCGCTCTGAAGAGTGGAGTGCTTTAAGCGAAGTGTTGGCCCCCGAAATTCACAAGCTTGTCAAAGAGTGGAACACTCTTCCTTCCAGTGTGCGGGGAGAGCTAGCTGGATATGCCTTCGGTAAGTATGGCGCCGACATCATCATCCCCGGTGCCCTAGCCAAAGCCGTCTCTAGAGGTTTAAAAGGGGCACAGAAAGTGAGCGCAGTTTATCGAGGCCTGCAAACCACCGAACAGACCCTCCTCCTCGAATCCATTGCTGGGCTAGAGAGTGGTGCAAAAATTGCAGAAGTCATCGAGGCTAGCAAAAACACCATCATCCTTGGCGAAGAGTTAGGCCTATCCACCCGTGAAATGGGCCAGCTAAAGCAAGCTGGGCAGTTAGA
>DAHXNQ010000070.1 GCA_027365315.1 Rhabdochlamydiaceae bacterium
AACGCGTCCGCGGCTGTCGTGCTGCCACTCCACAACGCTCTCGCGCAGCCTCTCTCCTGCAAGCAGAGTGGTGGAGAGCCTGGTGCTCTGGTTGCCAGCGCGGTCGTAATGGAACTCCTCTTTGGCGACCAGCTGGCCCTCTTCATCCTCTACGGCATCCTCTATTTCTTCCCCCTTGTCCTCCTTGTCGCTACCTGGGGCTACATCGCCCTCGCCTGGACCCTCGCCATCATCCGCCTCATCGCCGGCAAGAAGTCCCGCACCCTCGAAGATTTCGAGCCCGACGATGAAGTCTAATAGGACAACTCTATCCAGGAGAGTTTGTTAGGGGTTAATTCTCGAACTTGAGCTCGCGAAGCGCACTCCAGGGGGCGCTACGCGCTTAAGAGTGAAAAGTTTGCCTTTTTTGAGGGTCCATAGCGACCTCTAGTCATCGCGCTTGCTTGAGAAGAGTTTGGAAAGGAAGGAGCGCGAGCGGCGGGGCTTGAGTGGTCCATACTGTAGAGGGCCTTGCGCCTCCTCCTCAGCGACAATCCTCTCAGCCTCTTCGTAGGGTTCTTCTAGCATATGTACAAACCACTCTTTTGGGGGTTCGTCTTTGGAGTAGACGATGCGTCCTCTACAATCGAAGGCGAAAGCAACAGTCTCCTCGCCATAGCGTGCACGGGTTCTAGAATCAGCAAAGGAGATGGAGACGCGGGCACGAGGAGTAGTAAATGGGTATTCCCTGAGAAAGGGGCGGATCTTTTCATGAGCGTTGATTTTGTCTAATAAAGCACGCTTGCTGGTCACAATGAAACGCCTTGCCTCTTCGATGGTCCCCTTACGGTCTGCCCAAAAGTCAACCTTTACCTCTTCCACGTCATAGGGCATCTTCCCTCCCTCACCGCTGCAAAAGACATTGCATCGTTTTTTAGTCTCCGATGCAAATTCACTCACAATCTCATTCACATATCTTTCGTACTCTTCCAATCCATCTTCTTTGGTAGGTGCGCCATGGATCGTTGATGCTAACCATGTGAGCATAAATAAAATTCTAGTCATCTTAAGGTGCATAAAACCCATATTCATCTCTGATATCGTCTGAAGCCCTCTTCAGCGCATCCTGATAAGTAGTCCCTTTAAAGAGGTGATCTGCAATCCATAAGACTCGTTCGCTGCGCGAGGAAATGCAGGGCACAAATTGTATGTCATATTCGGGATTGTTGCGCTCATTACTTGCAAACCGCTTGGTTACATAGTCCTTCTTCGAGTAGATGTTGACAACCTGAAAGGCAGCGGCCTTGTGGAGAGGCTTGGCAGGTCCTAAAGCTGTGATAAGCAGATGTTTTTTTATGAGATCTTGCTGCTCGGGGGTCATGCCCTCGATGGCGCGGCGTGTGATGAGGCCCCCCTCGCTATGGACATAGTCAGCCCAGTGGGCATCGGGGTTGATCTGATGAATCTGTTCGGCTAGCGCCACCATAAACTGTCTTTCGAGGCAGACGGCTGAGGTCTCGATCTCTTTTCTCTCGATGCCCACCCTTTTGATATCGCCTAGCAGACCCTCTGTGGGGTTGTAGAGACTGATGAAGAGGGTGCCCTCGGGGTGCTTATTCATTATCGATTTGCAGAGTTCGAGGTGGTCATCGCGGCTGTTGTAAATGCCATTTTTAGCGGTGATCAGGCAGACCTGCCCACTTTGGCTGGGCATCAGTTCGTTCATGTGGTTGAAAAGGTTGAATTTACCAGCGCTTAGCTCT
>DAHXNQ010000075.1 GCA_027365315.1 Rhabdochlamydiaceae bacterium
ATCCGATATCAAGCGCTGAACAGGATGACGCTTCTTGGCATGCCTGATAGCTATAAGGTGGAGGTGACTACCTAAGCAGCAAGGAATCTAAGAGGACTAGGCGCCGATTCCTCTCTCAGGCTGATTTGTGCAACAAAGCCGATCCGCAAGGGATTTGGTGGCCTGATGATCCTGACCGCCGTGGCGATCTTCATGCACTGGGATATGTACATCCAGACAGCAGTGGCACGAGTGGTTCCACCTATCCTCATCGAGGATCACTCCGCCGTGAAACAGAATCTAGAGCAGTTACAAAAAGAGAGCGTCAGCGTGAGTCGTTCAAATTGGAAAGCGGGTAGCTTTGAAAACTTTGGACCGGCACCGGAGCTGGTGGGCATTGTCAACTGGATCAACTCACCTCCACTATCCCTCGCTGCTCTGCGCGGCAAGGTGGTGCTGATCGATTTCTGGACCTACACATGCATCAACTGCCTCAGAACATTGCCCTATGTCGAGAAGTGGTATGCTGACTACGAAGACAAGGGTCTTATCGTCATCGGTCTGCACACACCTGAGTTTGCCTTTGAAAAGAGCCCCAAAAATGTGGCTGCTGCTGTCATGAGACTGGGCATCCACTACCCAGTAGCCCAAGACAACGACTACGCCACCTGGAACGCCTACCACAATCAATATTGGCCTGCTCACTACCTCATCGATCAGCAGGGCAATCTGCGCTTCATCCATTTTGGCGAAGGGGGCTACGTCGACATGGAGAACAACATCCGGCAACTCCTCGGCCTTGCCCCTCTGAACGAGTCGGAAATTGTTGCCAAAGTGGTGCCCACCTCTCCCGAAACCTATCTCGGCAGCCTACGCGGACATAGCTACGCATCGGGCATGGAGATCCAGCCGGGTCAAACAGTGGACTACAACTACTCAGGAACTTTAGGGAACGACGAAGTGGGGCTAAAAGGACCCTGGAAGGTACGGGAAGAGTGCATCACAGCAGAGGGAGCAGACTGCTACCTCGACTACAACTTCCTCGCCACAAAGGTCTACATAGTGCTGACCGGATCCAGCTCCACACCGATCGAGGTCTTCTTAGATGGCCAACCAGCCGGCCAAGTTAGGGTGCATGGCGATCGCAAGTATGACATCGTCACCACCCCCTACGGCAGGCACCAGCTCTCGCTGAAGATCCCCCAAGGGATCAGCGCCTACGCCTTTACCTTCGGCAGCGACTAAGGAGCCGCTTCGGTAGTAGGAGCCGGCAGATAGATATGTTCGCCATCAGCTTCGATCACCATCACGCCACCGTAAGGGATGCTGAAGGTGTGATGATCGTAGTGCCCCATGTAGAAATTGAGCACCTTAAAGAGGCCGCCATGCGCCACGATGATCACATTTTCACCGGGATGCTCTTGAGCGATCTCTTTGAGGACTGGAATAGCGCGGCGCGCTACATCAGCCTTGCTTTCGCCACCGGGGCCATAGGCAAAGAAGATCTCCTCTGAGGCAGAGAGCGTGCCATAAAACTGTGCGTTGGGGTTGGCTTTGCAGCTCTCACGCGAGGCTCCCTCGAGTTCGCCATGAAATTCATTCCTGAAGGCGTCCATTGAGATGATAGGGATGTAGCTACCCATGTTGTCTTGCAGAATTTCGGCGGTCTCTACCGCGCTCATCAGCGAAGAGCTATAGATGGCAGAGAAGTGGATGGGGGCGAGTGCAGTGGCAAGCGCCTGCACCTCGGCCACACCCTTTTCACTTAAGGGAAGGTGGGCCCAGCCCTGCAGCCGTCTCACTTCAGACCAGGCGGTGCTGCCGTGATGCACGATATAGATGTGGCATACCTGCCCGAAGTCTTTACTTTCATTGGGGGCCAGCAGCTCGATTCCCAGCTCTTCGCGAAACTGTTCGACTGTGGGGTGGGGTGCAATCTCTGGAGTTGCGGCCAGCAAAGAGAGGCTGCCAAATAGGAGTGTACAAACCATCTGCTTCAACATAGCCCACCTTTCCCGGTAAAAGAAGAAATCAAGAGCTATTTTAGCAGATTCTATCTAATTTGAGAATGAATTAAATACTTTTCTATTATATTTACTCCCTCTTTAGCCATGAGAGAGCGTATGGAACTAAAGAGCGGCGCAGGAAGCTGATCCCAAGAAAACCACTCCCACCCCTCACATTTGTCCGGCTCGAGCAGCCGTGGCTCCCCTTCAAATTCGGGGATGAAGGTAAAAATAGTAATATAATGTTTTTCAGGACCCATCAGATCGCTCGTCCAGGGACCCATCTCTACCGAGAGCGCCTTCATGCCGGCCTCCTCCTTAAGCTCTCGTGCAGCACACGCCTCGACGCTCTCCCCAAACTCCAGATGGCCACCAGGGAAGGCCCACTCCCCTTCGCCATGAGCCCCTTTTCTTTTGCCCAGCAGCACCTTCCCCTCGCGAACCACCGCCACACCCACACCAACAAAAGGTCTTTTTTTAATCTCGGTCATGCGGAGCATCTCCTATCGATGCGATTGTAGTCTGTGCTCCAATTATGCGAAAATAGCTGGATTATGTCATCGCAAGCACACTACCACCTGGGCTCTACCATCGTCGCTGTCGCTACTCCTCCTGGAGAGGGTGGAGTGGCAATTGTGCGCATTTCGGGAGCAGCTGCGTTAGACATTGTTAAAAAGATTTTTACAGGCGCAGAGCGCGGTCTACGCAGCCACTACGCCCACTTTGGCAAGATTGTCTCGTGCAAGGGAGAGACCATCGACGAGGTGCTGCTGCTGCCGATGCTGGCGCCGAGGTCCTACACCGGCGAAGATGTGGTGGAGATTCAGTGCCACGGCGGCAACCTGATCACCAGAAGAGTGCTGGAGAGAGTGATCGAAGAGGGAGCCCTTCCCGCCGGACCGGGCGAATTCACCATGCGCGCCTTCCTGAGTGGCAAGATGGATCTCGCGCAAGCAGAGAGCGTGCAGGAGCTGATCGCCGCCCGCTCGCAAAGAGCACTCATGGCTGCGCAGCAGCAGCTAGAGGGGGTGCTCTCAAATAAGGTAGCCACTCTACAGAAGGGGCTATTTGACATCGCCGCCATCTTGGAGGCGTGGGTCGATTTTCCCGAAGAGGGGCTAGAATTTGCTAGCTTCGAAGAGGTGATCGCCTCGCTAGAAGAGAGACGCGCCGCCCTGGAAAAACTGGCCTCCTCGTTCCAGAGTGGGCAGAAGATCCGCGACGGCATTGCTGTCTGCCTTGTGGGACCGCCCAATGCGGGCAAATCGTCGCTACTCAACGCCCTCCTCGGACGCGAAAGAGCTATCGTCACTCCACTTGCCGGCACCACGCGCGACCTCATCGAAGAGGAGATTCCCCTCAACGGTCTACGGCTGCGGCTAATCGACACAGCCGGCATCCGCCATGCGGACGAACCGATCGAGCAGGAGGGGATCCGCCGCTCAGAAAAAGCCACCCTCGAGGCCGATCTGGTGCTGCTGGTGCTGGACGCTTCGCTGACGCCCACGAGCGAGCAGCGCGCATGGATCGCACGCCTACCTAGAGAGCGCACACTGCTTGTCTGGAACAAGAGCGATCTGCTTGCAGACGATGCAGAGATGGAACCGCTGCTTCCCCGCAGCCTCCTCATCTCGGCAGCGCAAGAGCAGGGGCTCGACAGGCTCTCTGCCGCAGTGGAATCGCTCATCTGGGAGCAGGGCCCCCCTGCGCGCGAAGAGATCTTGCTAACTCACGAGCGGCATGCAGTGGCGCTCTCTAGTGCTGCCGACGATCTAGGCCGGGTGATAGCCGGTCTAAAAAGTGGACTTTCACCCGAGTTTGTGGCCGCCGATATGCGAGCAGCCCTCTTGCATCTGAATGCACTGCTAGGCAAAGAGATCTCAGAGGAGATCCTTTCGTCAATCTTCTCCAAATTCTGCGTAGGTAAATGACAAGAAAGCAGCGGGCGGCTCTGATCGAACAGATTCTCAATGAGACGATCCCCGCTCCTGCCATCCCCCTCTACCACGAAGATCCCTACACGCTTCTGATTGCGGTGCTACTTTCGGCGCAGTGCACCGATCATCGCGTCAACCAGGTGACCCCTCATCTCTTTGCCAAAGCTAAAACACCCGTAGCGATGGTTCAGCTGCGCCAGAGCGAAGTGGAGGAGATCATCCGCCCCTGCGGCCTAGCGCCCACTAAGGCAAAGGCCATTCTGGGACTGTCGCGGATGCTGCTAGAGAACTATGATGGAAAGGTACCGGAGAGCCTCACCGAACTGGAGAAACTGCCCGGGGTAGGCCATAAAACGGCCAGTGTGGTGATGGTGCAGGCGTTTCATCAGCCCGCCTTCCCAGTCGATACCCATATCCATAGGTGTGCCAAGCGATGGGGACTTTCAGGCGGGAAGAATGTGGAGGAGACCGAACGAGACCTAAAGAGGCTCTTTCCTCCCTCCTCTTGGGGGCGCATCCATCTTCAGATCATTCTCTTTGCGAGAGAGTTTTGCTCTGCTAAGAAGCATCAGCCGGAGCAGTGCCCCATCTGCTCGAAGTTGCACAAGTCCAAATAGTTAAGAAGATCAAGCCCACCTTTCCTTGTAAAAGAGGACAGAAAATGATATTCTTGTCCTTGTAGAGAAGGACAGGTCGGATGAAGACAATCCTACAAACTCTAGAAGAGGAGTTTCGCGCTGCTCTGACGCTCACTGAAGCGAGTACACCTCGAAACTACAAATTTCCCGAGGCCAAAAACATCGTTAAGGTTGCGGTGGGTATGAGACGCTCGGGAAAAACCTATTTCTTGTTTCAAACTATCCGCGAGCTGCTCGCCGAGGGAGTCCCTCTCGATCGTATTTTATATATAAATTTCGAGGACGACAGACTCCTGCCCATCGACCACAAGGGCATGGGCCAGATGGTGGACGCCTGGTACACCCTCTACCCAGATCACCACAACCACTGCTGCTATCTCTTTCTCGATGAGGTGCAAAATATCGATGGATGGCAATTAGTCATTAGAAGAATTCTGGACACAAAAAATATACAAATTTATGTAACTGGCTCTTCTGCAAAACTGCTGAGTAAGGAGATTGCCACCTCATTGCGAGGCCGCTCTTTAGCCATAGAAATCTTTCCGTACAGCTATACCGAATATCTCATCAATCGCCATCTAGAGCTCCCCTCTAAACCGCTTGGAAAAAAAGCATTGGACTTCCAACAAAGCTATCTCTTGGATTATTTCCAGACAGGCGGTTTCCCAGGCATTCAATCTATGCCGCTCAACGAACAGCTTGAAACGCTACAGAACTATGTAGAAACTGTTATATTTAGAGATATTATAGAACGATATCAAATCAGCAATGTATCATTATTAAAGTACTTTATTAATTCACTGCTTAAGAACGTTTCTTCTCCATTTTCCATTAATAAATTCCATGGAGACATCAAAAGCCAAGGATATAAGGTCGCCAAAGAAACCCTCTATACTTATTTCGAATATCTTGAAGATGCGTTTCTTGTTTTTTCTGTGCCTATTTTTACAGAATCGCTGCGTCGCATGCAGACCACCCCCAGAAAAATATATGCCATCGATAATGGATTGATTGCAGCCAACACATTCAATCTATCTGACAACATAGGAAAATCATTCGAAAATCAGATCTATTTAGATCTGCGCCGTCAGGGGAAGAAGATATTCTATTATCGTACTTCTGATGGATATGAGATCGATTTCGTGACACAGGATCGGCAAGGGGAATACGAAATCATCCAGGTAGTTTGGGAGGCAGATGACCCGCTGACGCTAGAACGCGAAGAGCGAGCCTTGAGACAAGCAGAAGAGGAGCTAGGCTTTCCCGGACGGCTGATTGATTGGAGCAGTTATGTGCGTGAGCTCTCTACACCCTGAACCGGTATAGCTACACCCATCTGCGTACCCATCTTAACGAGGGTTTCAAGGCGCTTGCCAGATTCGCCTGCACCATTGGTGTTGCGGACTAGATCGTCATCCAGCTTGATTGTGCCCTTCTTGAAGAGCACCACCATCAGAGAGCCTCCGAAGGAGAAGCCGCCTAGCTTATCGCCCTTTTTCACCTCGTCACCCTCTTGGGCGTCGAAGTAGGTGGCGCCCACAAAGGTGGCACCTACCATCACCACAGCCACTTCACCAAACTCTTTCGTGTCGACGATGGTGAGGTCGCGCTGGTTGGTGGTGAGGATCTCTATGTTCTTGCGCAGAGCGATGGGGCTGACCGAATAGAGAGCACCCTCGATCCGCTCCTGGCGGACAATTGCACCGGTAACGGGAAGATGGCAGCGATGGTAATCGACAGGGGCCAGACGAACGATCACCGCGGAACCATCTTGGTACTGCTCTGCTAACTTCTGATCTCCCAGAAGCTGAGAGACCGAGAACCGCTGATGTTTGACCGGCAGGTAGCTGACATCGGAGACATCTTGGAAAGCGAGACAGCGGCCATCGGCGGGCAGCACAGCAACCGAACCATCTTCTGGCTGAGCTATGGGGCGAGCGCCCTCTCTGATGTTTCTCTCGAAAAAGTCGTTGAAGCAGCCGAACTTGGCATCTTTGGGAATGTCATCGCGATTGATATGATATTTCTCGATGAACGGTTCGATATTCGAGCGGCTCAAAGCGGTTTTTTGCATCCAACCGAACATCTTAGAGAGTAGCGGAATGCGCGCCAAAGCGGGCAGCAGCAGCGGAGAGATCGCCTTGGAGAGCAGCCCATCACCATAGAGCGTTTCGATGAAGAAGCGGCCATAGATCTCTTCTTGCTCGGGCTTTTGAGTCTCTCGATTGATGTACTCCACAGAGTTATTCTCAGGAGCCTTACTAAGGGCATGAAAGCCTACCGCCAGCGCAAGCAGGATCAGCCAGACTGGCGAGCTGAGCACCAGGATGGTTCCTACCAAGACTTTGGGAGTGGTCTCCAGCAGCTGCTTCTGCAGCATCGTCAGGGCAACGCGGAGTATGACAGCAGAGCGCTGCTGTTTGGCTACCACAGGCGCCGCCTCGATGATCTGCTGATCTTGTTCCTCAATACGACTGGCTAACATAAACCACACAAATGTTAATTAGTATAATAATTATATCATTTGTAAATAAAATCTTCAATAAAAAAGAATGCAAATAACTACTTGATAATAAGTTAGTTAGGTCAGATTAAGAGGAGCGGCCGATCGACTGGCCCATCTGGACCAGGGTTTCGAGCCGCTCTACCCCCATGGAGGCGCGCACTAGATCCTGGTCGAAGCCCATTTTGCCCTTCTGGAACAGAAGAATGATGAGGGAGCCTCCAAAGGAGAAGCCCCCCAGTTCGGCCCCTTTGGGCAGTAGCTGGCCCGGATGGTAGCTATAGAAGGTGGTGCCAACGCAGGTGGCGCCCACCATGATCAGCAAAAGCTTGCCAAACTGCTCGCTTTCGATGGGAATGAGATCGCGCTTGTTGCTGGTGAGGATGGTGAGGTTTTTGCGCAGCGCAAGTGGATTGACCGAATAGAGTGCCCCCTCGATCCTCTGCGCTTTGCCAGGGCGTCCTGTGACTGGCATATGGCAGCGGTGATAGTCTATGGGGCAGAGGCGCACCAAAAATGCGCTACCCCCCTCGAATTGCTGCACTAGTTCTTTGTCATCGAGCAGCTCGAGAAGCGAGAGATGCTGATGCTTCACCGGCAGATAATCAATATCCGATAGATGGGGAAAAACTAGAGAGCGTCCATCTGCCGGAGAGACGGCGATGGAGGGGTTAGAGGGGGCTGCAATGGGACGAGCTTCTGGCTTCAACTTGCGCTCGAAAAAGTCGTTGAAGCTGCGAAAGCTTTCGGGCTCCAGCATCTCTTCCCGGTTGACGCCATACTTCTGGATGAAAGGTTCGATCGAGCGCTGGCTCCAGGAGCTTTTCTGCAAAAGACCAAATAGCTGAGAGAAGACAGGGACTCTAACTACAATTGGCAGCAGCATAGGTGAAAGACATCTGGCAAAGAGGCCGCCCCCATAAAACGCATCGATAAGCAAGCGGCCGTAGATCTCTTCTCGCTTTCTCTCTCCTGTGATGCGGTCGATATAAAAGAGATGATCATCGGGAGCCGGTTTCATGAATGCTCCTATCAGAATCGTCAAACCCAAGAGAGGCAAGCTAAAGGGTAGAATGAGGAAGAGAATGACGAGAGACCATCTTTCCAAGGAGAGAATAAAGTTTTTTCTTGTCATTCGAGCCGCTCGTTCAATCGCTACAGAGCATAGCCGAAGGAGTAGCTCAACAAAAATAGAGAAATTTTAATAGAAGGGCGAACGTTTACGGCAAAGAGCTCCCCTCCTATGATGTAGCCAGAACGAGGGCTAGGGATGTTTGGCATCTTAAAAAAGTTATTTGGCACAGCACAGGATCGCCTGCTGAAGAAATATGCAAAGCTGGTGATCGAAGTGAACCGGCACGAGCAGACCATGCAGAGGCTCAGCGATGAAGAGCTGCGGGCCAAAACGGACGAATTTCGCAGGCGCCTTGCCGCGGGCGAGTCGC
Source organism: Rhabdochlamydiaceae bacterium (assembly GCA_027365315.1). GTDB lineage: Bacteria > Chlamydiota > Chlamydiia > Chlamydiales > Rhabdochlamydiaceae > DAHXNQ01. The sequence goes on from DAHXNQ010000075.1 coordinate 8,509, forward strand.
TAGACAGCCTTCTGCCCGAGGCCTACGCCGCGGTGAAGAACTGCTGCCGCAGGCTGTGTGGCACCGAGATGCATGTCTCGGGATACAACCAGAAATGGGACATGATCCCCTACGACGTACAGATCTTGGGCGGTATCGCCATGCACTTTGGCGCCATCGCTGAGATGCAGACGGGCGAAGGAAAGACGCTCACTGCCGCGATGCCTCTTTACTTGAATGCTCTGACTGGAAAACCGGTACACCTGGTGACGGTGAACGACTACTTAGCCAGCCGCGACTGTCAGTGGATCGGCGCCATCTTCCGCACACTGGGACTGACCGTAGGAGCCATTACAGGCGAAACTCCCCCACACACCAGACGCGCCATCTATCAGAATGACATCGTCTACGGCACAGCGTCGGAATTTGGTTTTGACTACCTGCGCGATAACTCTATGGCGCACACCAGTGACGAGCAGTGCCAGCGCGGGCACTACTTTGCCATGATCGACGAAGTGGATTCGATCCTGATTGACGAAGCGCGTACCCCTCTCATCATCTCAGGCCCCACCAGCAATCCCGGCAAGCAGATGTTTGACGAGTTGAAGGAGGGAGTGACCAACCTAGTCCGCCTACAGCGCGAGACCTGTAACCGCCTCGCCACCGAAGCAAAGAAAACGCTAGAGAGCGTGGGCTGGATGACAGAAGAGTCTCTCCCCAAGCTGGGCAAGAAAGAGATGGAGCTAGCGCACGAAGCGCTGCGCAAGCTCTGGCTGGTCAACAAGGGAATGCCTCGCAATAAAATTTTGCGCCGCGTACGCGAGATCCCCTCTCTGCGCAGCGAGATCGACAAATGGGACACCTACTACTACGCCGAGCCCAATAAGCAGGAGAAGTTAGAGGCTCTTGCCACACTGGAGCTGGTGGTGGATGAGCGCGGCAACGAATTCGAGCTGACAGACCGCGGCATCGAGGCTTGGGACCATATGGGCCAAGGATACAGCAAGCAAGACTTCGTCATGCTGGACCTAGGTCACGAATATGGAATCATCGATCACAATTCTGACTTAAATGAAGAGCAGAAGCTCGAGGCGAGGATACGCATACGAGAAGAGGATGCGATACGCAAAGAGAAGGCACACAGCCTCAGACAGCTTCTGCGCGCCCATCTGATGATGGATCGCGATGTGGACTATATCGTTGCCGATGGCAAGATCGTCATCATCGACGAAAACACCGGACGCCCTCAGCCGGGAAGACGCTTTTCTGACGGCCTGCACCAGGCGATCGAAGCGAAAGAGGGGGTTTCGATTCAGGGCGAAACGCAGACCTACGCCACCATCACTCTGCAGAACTACTTCCGGATGTATGAGAAGCTCTCGGGCATGACCGGTACCGCCATGACCGAAGCGGGAGAGTTTAAAGAGATTTATAAATTAGACGTGCTGGCCATCCCCACCCACAAAAACTGCTGCCGCGTAGACGACGAAGATGAGGTCTACATGACCGAGCGCGAGAAGTGGAGCGCGATTCTGCAGGAGATCAAGAGAGTGCACGAGCATGGAAGGCCCATTCTGGTGGGCACCGATTCGGTCGAAGCCTCCGAAAAGCTGTCGCGCATCCTACGCCAAAACAGCCTCGAGCATACTGTCCTCAACGCCAAGCATCACGCCAAAGAGGCGGAGGTGATCGCCGATGCAGGACGAGCAGGAGCCATCACGGTAGCCACCAACATGGCAGGACGCGGTACAGACATCAAGATGCAAGGAGAGTCTGCCAAGCGGGGAGGCCTTCATGTGATCGGCACTACCCGCCACACCTCCCGCCGAATCGACCGCCAGCTGCGTGGAAGATGCGCGCGCCAGGGAGATCCCGGCTCTTCGAAGTTTTTCCTCTCGTTTGAAGACCAGCTGATGCGGCTCTTCACCTCTCCCAACGTCAGCGCCATCTTGATGCGCTTCCGCCCTCCCGAAGGCGAAGCAATCAAGGCAGGTATTCTGACCAAATCGGTTGAGACAGCGCAGACGCGCCTCGAGCAGCGCAACTACACCATGCGCAAGCACACCCTCGAGTATGACGATGTGATGAACCAGCAGCGCAAAGAGGTCTATGCTCTGCGCGGCGAGGTACTGCACTGCAAAGATCCCCTTAAGTTGGCAGAAGAGATTTTAAGCGAGGTCTGCTGCCATAAAAGCGCCGAGCTACTCACCCCTAGCTCCAACTTCTATAGTCCGATGAGCTATCGCAGCTGGCTGATGACGCAGTTCCCTGTCGATCTGCCCGAAGCACCCTTCCAGAACGAATCGGCTCCTGCCACCGAGCTCGAGCACTATGCGATTGAAAAGGTGGTGGAGCTATTCCGCGAAAAGATCGAGGCGCAGGTGGCTTCTATCGAGCTACTGCGCAAGCTAGCCAAAGATCCCTCTCTACTACCCGATGGAAGGGAAATGGTGGGACGCATCGTCAGACGTCTCTTTGTGCAGACGCTCGACCGCCTCTGGCAGGAGCATCTACTCCATATCGACCATCTGCGCACCGAGACACAGCTACAGTCTGTCGCTCAGAAAAATCCTCTCGAGGAGTTCAAACATGAAGCGTTTGCCCTTTTTGCCGCCTTCAGCGTACAGATGCGCGAAGAGATTGCCCATGCGCTCTTCCGCTTCCGCGTGATGATGCCTCCCCCTGCGCCTATCCCCTCTCTGCGCAAACTGCACCAAGAGATCGAGGCCGAGGAGACCGGTTTCGAGGAGCAGAACGATACGGACTCTTCCTCTGGCGAAGAACCGGAAGAGGAGCCAGACGAGGAAGCTAGGGCGCATGGACCGCTTCCCAAGATCCAGCTAAGCCTCATCTCGGCTATCGAGTCGGCAACAGAAGAAGAAGAGGCGGTAGAAGATCTCTCCGCCTCTGAACAGCTCTAGCTCTCTAGCTTTTTGTAGCCGAGATAGACAAGGGGTAGTGCTGCAAGGCAGTAGATGTACCAGTAATCGGTGCTCCACTCTAGACGCAGCTTGCCTCCTTCTGAAAAGAGGAGCTGCAGCAGCCCTAAAAGCAGCAGATAGCTGGCCAGAAGCAACGACCCGCTAGCGAGCAGGGCGTTTTTGCGCTCGTGAGTCTCTTCCGGCATGGCAACAGCTCGTACCGCTTGAGTTAGGGGATCTTCTCGCTCGGTGGAGTTGGAGTCGTGGCGAAATGGCTCTTCCTGACCGCAGCGAGAAGCGAACGCTTCCTGTCCGCAACGGAAATCGAACCCTTCCTGACTGTTTCTGGAAGCTAGCTCCTCGCGTCCACTTGAGGGAGACAGCTCCTCCTGCTCGCGAGAGAGTTCGGGTAGTCTGGAGGGATAGGGGGGCTTGTAGGGAGACTCCAAAGAGCCCATCCGCACCGCGCTGCCACCTGTGCGATCCCAGCTACCGCTTCCGCTATCCACCTTCGATCCGCAGTAGATACAGATATCGGAATCGAGTGGCAAACGTGCATCACACTGCGTGCACATCTTCTGTTTTTCACCCTTTTTCATCACCAGCCTCCTACTACCGGAGAATGCCCGGTCTCGATTTGCAAAACAATCGAGAGGTTAATCAAAAATGCCGATGCGCATCCATTTTGTGGCGATCCACTTTTCTCCGGAGAGGACAGGAGCCCCTCCATGCAGAGTCATAGGATCCTCTTGGCCACCAGGCGAACAGCTGTAAAAAAGCAGTGCATCTCCCTTCTTAGGAACCACCTTGATATGAAGAAGAGGAAAGATCGTTTCACCCCCCGCCTCGGTATTCTCCAGATAGATGATCAGTGTAGCCAGCCTCTGCCCACCCCTCTTAGTGCAGTCAGCTCCTGCTGCAGTGGCTCGATCGAAGTAGTCGTAGTGAGGACGATACTCTCCACCCACTCCATAGTGGAGTATCTGTAGATTCTCTCCATGCTCAACCGGAATCTGTGTCGCCACAGCGATCCGCTGTTCGATCGCTCGCACCGTCGCGTCGCAGCCGCGTGAGGGAAGAAACATCCCATAGCTTGTACGCACCACATCCAGCTTATCTTCCCCGGGCCGATCGCCCAGCACGGTCGATCGCGCCATCGAACCCTCTGCCAACCGAATCAGATAGTCGCACTCCTCGGGAGAAAGGAAATGGCTGAGGCGAAAGATGCGCGGTTCCCAAGAGAGCGGTTCGATCTGAAGCAGCTCTGCAAAACAGCAGGATAAGCTGCCTAAGCTAGCAGATAACCAAACAGCGAAGCACATAGACTAAAAATCAAACCTCCCCCGGATGGTCAGACCGTGCAGATAGAGATCGCCAGGAGAGGCGCCGATGCCATCAATGGTCTGATCCATCAGACTACGCATCATGTTTTGCTCCCAGAAGATAACAAACTGGTAAGAGGCAGAAAAATCGATGTGGTAGTTCCTGCTGAAGAAGTACTGGCCCCAACCAAATCCCAACCCCATCTCGAATTCGGGACGCAGACAGCAGTAGTTGGAGAGCTTTGTTGCGATGAGGGCAGGAGTGCTTTGAGGCATGCCGTTGTTTTCGCGATGGCTAACCGTGGTGTACTGGGTAAAGAGCAGGCTACCTGCCAGATCCCCATCAAGATACCATCCTTTGGGAAGCAGACAAGAGGCCGTCAGACCGACTCGTGGTCCAATACCCCAAGAGTGCAACTGATTGTGAGAAACCGGTAGAGCATTGGCAAGGCTGCTGATCTCTGAAGGAGGTACAACAGTGATACGCAGCGACTGACGAATCCAGGCGGCTCGCAAACCTAGGAAAGGAGAGACCAGAAGATGATCGCCCTGATAGTAGGGCCTACCAAACTCAAGATCTGCAATGTCAAGAGCAAGATGCCAACGAGAACTTACATAGGTTGCAGAGAGCGCCTGCAGAATGGGCGATAGTTGCAGAAACCAATCATTCATCGACCAGATTGGGGTCCCGCCGGATGGGACGGGATTGGGCGCATTGCTATTGACAGAGGTGGTTTGACGTATCCAGGTGTAGCGTCCCAGCAACGACCAGCCGAAAAAATCGGCGCCGAATCCAATCTGAAAACCAGGCTTATAGTCAAATTGCTGGATCAGAGAGCGGCCATTGGAGGTTAAAGAGGCGACATAAGCGGTCTGCTGATTATTCAAAACCAAACTGGCACTGGTAGCGAGATCCAAGCCCTGCTCGCTTGCATGCCAGTAGAGAAATGAAAGATCAAAAAAGAGATCGGGCCGCCATGCAGCTCGGTGAGTCACCGAAATCGCCGCTGGATTGTGGACAGTAGTGGGAGCTGACCTCTCTACAGCAGATGGTGGCGGCGCATTTGTGGATGCGGCAGATGTCACCGCCACTGCACTTGATTCAATCGTAACAACTGTTTCATTCGACTCGGCTGTAGCCACCATCTCGCCCGGGTTTTCTACGGAGAGAGTGATCGTCTCGATCGAAGGGAGATTATTGACCTCGATCGCTGGCAGCTGGGAGGCGCTGGAAGAATTGGATTCGCTTCGTAAAGAGGGAAGAGCCAACGACTCCATCTCCATGTTACCACTCTCGGCTGAAGAGAGCGCAAAAAACGGCGTCAGCAAACAGGTCACCGCCCGAAACAGAGATTTGAAATTCATATCGAGAAAACTCCTAATAAACTTTGCATAAACGGGAGCATGCACCTGCTACGGTGCACCATGTGGCGGCGGCGGCTGATGCACAAACGGCGGCACTGTATGAGGGCCTTCCTTTAAGGGCCTGATCACATGCACCTGGGGCACAATCATCGGCGGCGGTGGCGGCGGTGGCGGTGGTGGCGGTGGCGGTGCCAAGCTCATTGCATCACGGATACCAACAGTAAACGGATAGCTATAGGCTGGGTAACTAGGAACTGTACATTCTCCAGAAGGATTGCAACACTCTATGGATGGGCCACTTGCTCCGGGCGACTCTGCATCGCGATTCAGATCCCAGGTCATCACTCCCCGCAGTCCATAACCGGTATAGGTGCCCTGGCCGGGAATGGTGAAATATTCGTCTATTGGGGTGGCGGCGGCGATGGCCAAATCTTCCGCTGCTGCAAGTGTTATGCAGTTACCGTTGTCATCGAGGCCAGGCATCAGCCCCATCTGGGTCATCGTGGAGGGAATACCCCAACCCGGTACTCCTGTGTTTGGTCCTAGAGGAACGATGGTGCCGGGTGGCGCGGTGATGTAGGTGATGATATCCCCTGCGATCTGTAGGGGATACTCGTTGGGTCCACCGCCTGGAGGAACGTAGATATCGTACTCCATAAAATTGACGTAATCGACAACAGCGCTCCCCGACCCTGTTACCGGTGAGCAGGTGGCGCAGCTATCGCAAGTGGTGAGCGCTCCTGTCGCTATCTGAACAGCACACTGGACCCAGCTTGAGATGCCAGTCCATCCTTGGCCAGGAACTGTCAAAGAGACAGTGAAGTCAGCAGGGAGATTTCCCATTGCAATCTGGGTCTGAACATTGGAATAAACCTGCGCCAGAAATTGCACCACATACCCGGAAAAGGCGCTAATCGTCATTTGCGCAAAGCTGGAATCATACGGGTTGAGGGGGTTGGTATAGGGTGGCTGTTGATTTTCAATATCGAAATCGACGCCATCAAAGTAAAAAGTACCCGAGCCGTTTGTGTACCCCTGAGTCAATAGCGGCATAAGGTTATTGGCCATCGCGACAACGCCAATACCATTATTCCAACCATTCGAAACATAGGGATTGGTGTTATTGCCGAAGATCGGGTAGCTCAATCCTCCAAAAGAGATTTTCGCCTTACCTCCTCCACTCTGAATCATCTGAATGGCAGTGGCTACATCGGCAGCGCTGTATGGATTAGAAAACTGCAACCCCTCAATCTCACCACCCAATCCGGTAAAATAAAAATCTCCAAATGCGAAATCGACAACAACATTCTGAAATGCGGGTGCGCCATTCGGACCTGCCGGCATGTTGTCCAGAACCGTCTGCCAGTTACCATCCCAACTCTCTAAATAAGTTTCATATTGAGGGGTTGCTGTATGGAGCGAGACGGAGCCGAGGAGGCTGTATAGAACAATCGACTGCAGCGCAGATTGCCATCGCATAAAGAGGCCCCACAATAGGCTGAACATCAAGATTAGGGGACTATATACCGATCTCTTTTTGCAAAGTAGAGATTCTTCTTTCCTCTGCTCAGCTTGTATTCCTACAAAGAATTGGGGATAATTGGACCAAAACGGGAGGAAGCGGTGGAGAGACATCCATTCGATCTGGTGGTGATTGGGGCGGGGCCGGGCGGCTACGTGGCGGCAATTCAGGCGGCACAAAGAGGCGCTAAGGTGCTTCTGATCGATCGCGGCCCTCTAGGGGGCACCTGCCTCAACATCGGCTGCATCCCAACCAAGACTCTATTGGCGAGCGCCGAGGTGCTGCACATAGTGAAGCGCGCTTCCGAATATGGCATCGATGTCGGTTCGACCAGTTGTGACTACCGCAAGATGAAAGAGCGCAAAGATGGCGTGGTGCAGAAGATGCGCAGCGGTCTCACTGGGCTTTTACAGGGCAACAAGATCACCGTCTGGAAAGGGCAGGCAGAATTTCTCTCCCCCTTCGAGCTGAAGGTGAGGGGAGAAAACTCCGGCATTGTGGAAGCAAAACAGGTGATCATCGCCACTGGGTCAGAGCCCCTCGATATCCCCGCCTTCCCCTGCGACCACAAAAAGGTGTTCAACTCCACCTCGATCCTCGATCTGACGCAGCTACCCAAAAAACTGGCAGTGGTGGGCGGCGGCTACATCGGCTGCGAATTTGCCAGCCTCTTTGCCGAGCTGGGTGTCGAGGTGGTGATTTTAGAGGCGCTGCCCAAGATTGTGATGCTACAGGGAAATAGCGTCTCTGCTGCACTGACAGAAGCGTTCAAAAAGCGGAGCATCCAAGTGATGACCGAAGTGATGGTCGAGCGCATCGAAGATCTGGGAGTTGGCCTGAAAATCCATCTGAAGGAAAAAGAGCCCATCCTTGCCGACATCGCTCTCATTTCAGTGGGCAGAAAGGTGGTGACAGATGGCCTCAAGCTGGAGGCAGCCGGCATCGCCACCGATGCCAAAGGGGCCATCCCTGTCGATGAGAGGATGCAGACCTCGGTCCCCGGCATCTACGCCATCGGCGATGTAACAGGCAAGATGATGCTGGCGCATGTCGCCTCGCACCAGGGTGTGGTGGCTGCGATCAACGCCACAGGCGGCCAGGCTGTGATGCACTACGACTCGGTGCCCGCTGTCATCTTCACCCACCCCGAGATCGCCTGTGTCGGCATGACTCTGGAAGAGGCAAAGGGCAAAGGCTTACGCGCCATCACCGGCAGATTTCCCTTCCAGGCGCTGGGGAAGGCGGTAGCCACTATCGAAACCGAGGGATTTGCCGAGGTGATTTTAGAAGAGGGCACCGGTCGCATCCTCGGGGCGCAGGTGGTGGGCAAAGAGGCCGCTTCGCTGATTGCCGAGATGGCGCTAGCGATTGCCAATGAGCTAACAGCAGATTGCATCGGCGAGACTATCCACGCCCACCCCACTTTGCCAGAAGCGTTGCACGAGGCGACCCTGCTGGCACTCGGCACTCCACTGCATCTCCCCCCCAAGCCAAAGAAGGTCTCATGAGCTGCGATAGCAAACTGAAGATTCTGAACCGGCTACCCGAGAATCCCGAAGAGAGTGGAAGCGCCGGGCGCTTCCCCTCCTGGCTTCACCGCCCGCTGCCCAAAGGGGGTAGCTTCTTCAAGACCGATGGGATCTTAGACAAATACCGGCTGAATACCGTCTGCGAAGAGGCCAAGTGCCCCAACCGGATGGAGTGCTACAGCAAAAAGACCGCCACCTTTCTGGCCCTGGGCAAGCAGTGCTCGCGCGCCTGCGGCTTCTGCGATATCGACTTCTCCAAAACGCCCCCACCCCTCGAAGCAGACGAGCCGGAGCGCATCGCGCAGTCGGTACTCGAGCTGGGACTGAAGCATGCGGTCATCACCATGGTGGCACGCGACGACCTTCCCGATGGAGGGGCCTTTCACATCGCTGCCATTGTAGAGGAGCTGAGAAAGAGGGTTCCTTCCGTTACAGTCGAGCTACTCACCTCCGACTTCCAAGGAGACCCAACCGCTCTAGAGACGGTGCTAGCCACCTCCCCAGAGATCTTCAATCACAACATCGAGACGGTGCGCAGACTCACCCCCCGCGTGCGGCATAAGGCCACCTACCAGCGCACCCTCGATCTATTGCGCCATGCACGCGCCTTCATGAAGAGCGGGTTTGTCAAGTCGGGCATCATGGTAGGACTGGGCGAAAGCGAAGAGGAGGTGCTCGAGACACTGAGCGACCTCAAAGAGGTGGGCTGCGATATTGTTACCATCGGACATTATCTTCAGGCTCATCGACTCAAATTAGCCGTAAAACAGTTCATCACACCCGAACAGTTCGAGAGATACGCCTCTTATGGTGAGGAGATTGGCATCGCCCAGGTCTACTCGGGCCCATTTGTACGATCCAGTTATAATGCTGGAATTATTCTGGAAAAGATTAGCCGTTAAATTTGCCAATTAATTTCTAAATGGTTAGTAGAAGAATTACTAACTATTAGAGTTGCTATGGCTCCACATCGTGTACCCGATATTGCCGATCGGGTAGCGAGCATCGTTCTGGCGGGGGGGCAGGGGACGCGTCTATTTCCTCTCACTCAGACCCGTTGTAAGCCGGCGGTCTCCTTTGGAGGCAAATACCGGCTGATCGATATTCCCCTCTCCAACTCGCTCAACTCGCAGATTCGCAGGATCTTCGTCATTTCACAATACCTAGCCGCCACACTGAATCAGCATATACAGGCCACCTACCACCTCGATCCCTTCCAGCATGGCAGCATCGACCTGGTCTTCCCCCAAGAGACAAAGGGTAAAAAGGTCTTCTTCGAGGGAACAGCTGACGCCATTCGCAAAAATCTCGAGCTGTTCCTCGCCACACCGGTCGACTATTTCCTGATTCTTTCGGGAGATCAGCTCTACAACATCGACTTCACCGACATGCTAACGCAGGCGATGGCGACAGATGCCGACCTCACCATCGCCACCATGGCGATTGAAGAACATCAGGCAGGACGGCTGGGAGTTCTCTCGGTCGATGACCATGGCCAGATCATCGACTTTTTCGAGAAGCCTCAGGAAAAAGAGCTGCTGCAGCGCTTTGCTCTCTCTCCCGCGAAGCGCAAAACCCTCGGCGCTGAAGCCTCCCACCTGGGATCGATGGGCATCTACATCTTTAAGCGACAGGCTCTCATCGAGCTGCTGCGCGAAGAGGGGAACGACTTTGGCAAGCACCTCATCCCCATCCAGGTGCGACGAGGCGGCGCCTCTGCCTACCTCTATCACGGCTACTGGGAAGATATCGGCACCATCGACTCCTTCTACCAGGCCAATCTGGCTCTCCTAGGTGGAGCCAGATTGGCGCTGAACACCTACGACGAAGAGAACCCCATCTACACCTGCCCCTACCATCTACCCAATCCTCGCATCGGTTCCACCCGCATCGAACGGGCCCTCATCGCCCCGGGTGCCGTAGTCGAAGCAGAAGAGCTGAAGCGCAGCATCGTCGGCATCCGTGCCAGGATTGGCCACGGCTCGCGCATTCACGACTCCATACTGCTGGGCGCCCACTTCTACAATTCTCCTCCCTATCGCAACCACACATCTCACCATCTCGTGGTCGGCGAAGAGTGTCAGATTGAGCGCGCCATCCTTGACGAAGGGTGCCGCCTAGGCAACGGCGTGCGCCTCACTAACGAAAAGAAACTCATCACCTACGATGGTCAGGGCATCTACATCCGCGATGGCATCATCGTGGTGGCCGCCGGCACAGAGCTGCCGGATGGATTTGTACTATGATGGCCATCCATGCTAGACTCGCCCCATGAGACGAATCTGGGCCATTGCCGATCTGCATCTTTCCTTCGGAGTTCCCGATAAGACAATGGAGCTTTTTGGGCCGGAGTGGAAGGACCATCCAGCCAAGATCGCAGAGCACTGGAAAGAGCTAATTCAACCAGACGACCTCGTCCTCCTAGCGGGCGACCTCTCTTGGGGAATGAAGGTGGATGATGCGATGCCCGACATCGATTGGGTCGAGGCACTACCCGGCCAGAAAATCATCACCCGCGGTAATCACGATTACTGGTGGCCATCGATGGGCAAACTCAAGAAGATCCTGCCTCCCTCCATCCAGGCTATCGATGCCAGCTCGCTTGTCATCGATGAGATCCAGATCGCAGCCACCCGCCTCTGGGATACCCACGAATTTTCCTTTGCCGCCTGGACCATCTTCCGTCCCAATCCCAAAGCGCGCACCGAACAAGCCACCCCTGCTGAAGACTACCTAGCCCAGCAGGAGAAGATCTTCACCCGCGAACTCCAGCGACTTGAGCTAGCCCTCTCCTCGCTTCCTCCAAAAGGCAGCTCCCTTCGCATCGCCATGACCCACTACCCCCCAGTGGGTCCTGGCCTTGCCCCCTCCCGTGCCAGCGCCATACTCGAAGCGCACCAGGTCGACCTCTGCATCTTCGGCCACCTCCATAGCCTCAACAAACCCAAGGTGCAGTTTGGCCCCGCCCGCGGCGTCACCTACATCCTCACCTCCTGCGACTACCTCGACTTCCGCCCCCTCCTCATCCGATAATCTCCTCCACAAATCGACATGATATATCGAAAGTAACGACTCGATGTCTTGGCTCAGGGAAATTGCATGAAGAAATAGCTTGATACTTCTTGACGATATACTGAAATTCTACCCTCAATCGCACCCCGAGGGAGAGTTGTTGCACAAATAAGAACTGTTATCAGACTAAGAAGAAAGTTTCATTCGTTCGAGCAA
>DAHXNQ010000076.1 GCA_027365315.1 Rhabdochlamydiaceae bacterium
TTGCTCGAACGAATGAAACTTTCTTCTTAGTCTGATAACAGTTCTTATTCGTGCAACAACTCCCCCTCGGGGGGCGATTGAGGGTAGAATTTCAGTATATCGTCAAGAAGTATCAAGCTATTTCTTCATGCAATTTCCCTGGGGATACATCCTACGCTATCCAAGCTGGAATCATCCAAGAGCAGCAACTGCTCGAATTGGGGCAAATCATCGCCAACCCGTCTCTCCGAAGGACCGCTGATGATCAAATCACCATAGCCGACTTAACCGGTATTGCCATCCAAGACTTACAAATCGCTATCACGGCCTATGAAAATTGCTTGAATGTCTCTGATCAGAGCCTTTAGTTTTCCTCAAACCCATTTGTAGCTATGTAACTCACTAGGGCCTTGATTTCTCGCGAGCGCAAATCATTGAAATCTCCCAACCATATGCCACCAGCCCTTCCATTGTCCCACAAACTGTAAAGAGCACTTCTTCCATCTATTGTTTCTGAGAAAGCTCGTAACGTCTCTAACTCCATATAATGGAGCTGCTTGTAAGGAATAAATCCTTCTAGCACAAACATATGCAAAAAAGGAAGCCTCTCTTGCAGTTCTTCCTGAGGCATGGTCAGCAGACCCCTGAGTGTTTCTGGATCTGTAGAAACATCTTCCAATGCATGACCCAATAACATCTCATAGGATTCTCCTAATGCCTCTGCCCTAGCTACGCAAAGTTCGCAATGAGGCAGAAAAACCACCAATTTAGTGGTGGAGATCAGACGAACATTCAGACCAGCCAGCTTCTCAAAACACTCTAACGGATAAGTTAAAATTTCTTGAAGATCTTGAGATGTATAGCCTTGGGGAGTGGTGGATGGTAGCATGCGAATGCAAGCTGCAATCCTGTTGAGATGACCTCTCTTCTCTTCATCCAATTCTTGTAAGAATTGGAAAAATGCGGTCATCGGAGCATGAAATTGATTGTCTCCGCAAGGAGTACAACTAAATATCTCGGGGTGGAAACCCTGTTTCACCAGAAGGTCGATGTCGGCTATCCTTCTTTCTATGCCAGCGAGCTGCTGCTCAGATAGAGAGCCCATTTGTCTGCGAGTCAACCCTAGATCCACAAGTTGTTGTGCTTCTGCACCTCTGCTATGTCGCCATCGCATCTGAATTGCATCCATACGAACAAGTAAATCTTCAGCATGGTTTAGATCGGATGGAGTGATTTGGCCCACATTTTGTGGTGTTGATTGCATGTGAGCAGATGCTATGAGATAGGTCAGACGGTTACGCCGAATGCTATGTTCCCTACAGTCCGCCGCCCCCTGAAGATTCGGATGTTCCGCCAGGTAATGCTCTATCTTAGTTATCTCCGACCTAAAAACAGAACATCGATGACAAATCATACCACATTAGCTCCTTGCAAAAAATCATGAATGTTAGAGTTCAAGCACTTAGCTTGAACCCTAACAAATGGGACTGTTATTCTCCGGCTACAGAATGGACTGTTGTGATCGCCAACAGTCTCTTTTCTTTCAGAGAAGTGTCATCAATACCAATCTGGTATTGAATGCCTCCGAAAGCGGAGAGAGCTGTAACATGAGTTCCTCCGCAAGGCAGTCGCGCCATTCCAAGCGGTAACTCACATTGCCATGTTCTTGTATCATCTAGGCCAGGTCCTACAGTCTCGACCGTGATCTTCTTACCCGTCTTGATCCATTCGGCCAATAAATCGTTCACCCTATCTTGCACAGCTGGCAGAGCAGAAAATAGTCGATCTACCTGCAAGCCAGCTTTCTTAATCGACTGACCAAAGCGATAGCTATCCTCGCTGCGATCGGGATAAATGAATGAGGTATTCATCGCGAGCTGATCTAAATTAGGAGTTCCCAATGAATCAACTCGAGAGAGGGTTTTAGACCAAAATTCACGGGTGGCATAATTGAAAGCAAATGCTGCCAAATGACACGCCGAGTGGTGCAGACTGAGCCGCTCTCGCAAAAGTTGATCCACTTCAGTAGAAACCTCGGTATCAATGAGCGAATCAACTTCGACCTCATTGGAGTCGATCACGTGGGCGACGGTGAAGTGCCAGTTTTTTCTGTCTGCTTTAGGCACATCGCAGCTTTCTCTCACCTCTTGTGTCTCTTTGTGAACGGCAAAAATCTGACAGTCTAGCACCTCTAAGCTCTTACCAGAGCTTGTTAGAATGAATCTTCCCTTGTCAGCGGGCTGATCAGGCCAAGACTTGTCTACGGGATGAAAAGGAGTTTGCTCCAATAAAATAGCAATTTTCTCTTCCGATATTCGTGCGAGATCGACAACCTTGGAGGTCCCTCTCACAGCTCCGGATGGAAAGGTAACAGCCGTACTAGCGCATATACCTCTTCTCGTTAAGTTCATTGCTGCACTTGCCATACTCATAAATTTTCCTCGTTAAAACTCTTGTCGAATGACTCTTCCAGTTAAGGAAATGTTTCTTGCAAAGTCGTCGTTATCGGACACATAGACTCTTTGTAACCATCGATCATAACCATCAAAAGCAGGCTCGTATGCGGTTCGTCCATGCACAGTGCGTCTGTTATCAAGAATCAGAAGATCTCCTGGCTCTAATAAGAGAGCCTCTTGAACCGCCAAAATGGCCTCTTTGAGTCGATTCAGAGCGCATTGGGCCTCCACTGTGACGCCTCTCATGAGATCTAAATCGTAAATGATTATCGGATCGCTATCACTGCCACCGAATACGGCAAGAAGCTCGGGAACATATTTGGTCTTATCCTTGTTACCAAACGAGACGTCAACCGCTGTTTGGTAATGATGTCTTCTCAGCTCGGCTATGGTGTCAGAATCTAACTCCTGAACAATCCTCTTAATAGAGGAGACCAAGGTGAAAGCTTTCTTGCCTCTATCGCCTCGAAGGCAATACAAAAGCAAATAATCAGGCCTGAAAGAATGAAAAGCTGTTTCGGTATGAAGCTCAAGATTCACCTTGAAGCCATCAGAAGTCTGCTCTTCAGCATTTTTTTTCGCTGGCCTTACATTACGAAAAACATTGCCCCCCTCTTCTTGGATGTAATTAAAGGGCTCTCCCAAAGCAGTCGCGAACAGAGAAAGGCAAAATTCACTAACAAAGGAGCCCTTCGGGGGAGGGAAGGCACTTTCCTCACCTGGAGTGATCGAAAGATCGACATCGATGGGAAGATTCCTCCACAACAGATAGCTATCTTCTCCCTTGTGCAATTTGAAATCATTCAACGCATGAAGTGCTGAAACGGGAAAAAGATGTTGCGCCTCTTTTGCTTTTTCCAAAAATCCTTCTAAATCCGCATAAGGATTGATTTCTCCCTGTTGAGCAGCATCAATATATCGATGCAGATTCGAATGGAAATCTTCTTCTGCATGAAGCAGAACCTCATTCGCACCAAGAACACCCGCTTGCACCAAGCTCAGGGCTCCATAAAAAAGCCACCATCGCATACAACACCTCAATCAATTCACAATCAATGACATTGATTGTGATCTACTTTAGGCGCGAGCGATCTACATCTCAAGCGAAATTGTTTCGCGGCATTGCAACAAGCCCCTGCAGCGTTGAATAGGCAACGTTGCGACCACTCAAGAGAACTACAGTCTTGCCTTTTAGTTGTAGTTGTCCACTTAAACAGCTAGCTACAGTGACTACTGCAGAGGGTTCGATCAGAAACTGATGGTGCTGTAGCATCCAGAGACACGCTTCGCCAATCTCCTCTTCGCTCACTAAACAGACATCATCGATTCGATCCTTAAGGATGACAAAGCAGCGCTTGCCAATCCCCCCCTCAATTCCACCAGCAATTGTTTCGAGAGGGGGAAGAGTCGTCACAGCCTCTCCCTTCTCCAGGGAAAGCTTGAGCGCTGGAGAGCCAACATGCTGACAACCAATCATGCGCACTGAAGGCTGAGTCTCTTTGAAGTAAAAGCTAATCCCTGCGCCCAACCCACCTCCACCTACAGGAAAGATAACGTTTTGTACATCGGGAATCGCTTCTAGAATTTCAGCGGCAATCGTTCCACCATTTGCAGCCATAATTCTTTCGTCTTCGAAAGGAGTGATGAAATGCTGTCCGCTTTTCAGCACCTCTTCCTCCGCCCAAAGAAGGGTTTCGTCATACCCCACAAACTCAGATTGGATCACTCGAGCTCCCAAGAGCACTATTTTTTCTTGTTTTGCGCGATCTACACCTTTGGGGACATAAACCGTGCAATCAACTCCATATTCTTTTGCCGCATAGGCCACACCCAGGCCATGATTACCTGCAGAGCAGGTTGCCACCCCATGCGCTCTCTCCTCTGGGCTCAGTGTCGAGAGATAAAATAGAGCTCCTCGCAGCTTGAAAGAACCGGTGATTTGCAAATGCTCCATCTTGAAATAGATGGGAGCGCCCAAAAGATCTGTTAAGCAGGGTGAAAAGTCGATAGGTGTGCAGCGAATTTTACCTTCTAAGAAGGTTCTAGCTCGCGAGATAAGATCGAGATTCAGTTCGTGCAACATGGCATGCCCATATTTTGTGAGAGAAGAAACCTTAACACTTGAGCACGAAGCGGGCTCAAGTTAGAGAGTTTAACCCCTAAACTGACTTTTGGAGAGAGCTTTTCGTCTATTCAGCTGTTTGACGTTTTGAATCTACCAGTGATGCGAGAGAGGAGCTCTTCGGCTAACTGGGTTAATTCCTTCAGTCCGAAGAGAACTCCTAACAGCAGCAGCAGCCCTCCAAAGAGGAGGCTTTCGCCCAGGAAGAGCGCCAACTGGGCGCTCCAGCCGGGAGCAGCGGGACCGGGCAATCCTTGCAGCAGAGTGAGAGAGGGATCGCCCAGATAGAGGTGACCTATTAGTAATGTGACACTAGCAGAGAGGGCGACTGCCAGCAGCAGTTTGAGAGAAGGAATCAGCCAGCTGCGATAGGGGGGGAGACGTCCCTTTTTGCGCAGCAGATAGAGCAGAAAAAGCGCCTGACAACAGGAGGCTGCCGAAGTGGCCAGCGCCACGCTGTAGACTGGTGCATGCACTACAAAGAGCAAAAATGTGCTGAAGAGCAGGTTGGTCATCACCGCCAGCAGAGAACCCCACATCGACAGCCGAAACTCCTTCATTGCACAGAGCGCCGAGGCAAGCAGCGTCACCAATGCATGGGGAGCCAGGCCCAGTGTGTAGCTCCAGAGCGCGTGGGTGGTGTGCAGCGCCGACCACTCAGAGAACTGCCCCCGCAAGTAGGAGAGGCTGACAAAGGCGTAGCCCACCACAAAGAGCCCTCCCGCACAGGGCAGCAGCAGCAGCAGAGCTCTACGCAATCCGAAAGCGAGCAGCGAGCAGAATTGATCGGGCTCCTTTTCGAAACAGCGCGACAGCATCGGCAGCAGAACCGAAGCAACTCCCACCGCAAAGAGAGCGATGGGAAACTGATAGAGGCGCACCGCATATCCGAGATAGGCGGGACCCTCCCCGCTAGCTACGCGGGCCAGCATCAGATCGATGACGCTGTTGATCTGCACTGCTCCAATACCCACTATGCTGTAGAACATCGGCCCCGATAGTCTGCGCACATCGACTGAAAAGAGCTTGATGGGGCCGCTGAAGAGATGGACCCCCTGTTGATGCAGAAAGCGCATCGCAGCAGGCAGTAGAATCAGCCACTGCAGCAGATAGGCCACCACCACTCCCATTGCCAAAAAACGGACCCCCTCTTCCGCAGGCCTTCCTGCGCTTAAAAAGGTGGTGCCGATCCAGATCAGATTGAAGAGAAGCGGAGCGACAGCGGGAAGAAAAAAACGCCGCTCGCACTGCAGTAAACCTCCAAAGAGCGCATAGAGGCAGACAAAAACCAATCCCGGCAGCATCCATAGGGTGAGCGACAGTACCGCCCCTACATGACAAACCGCTTCGATGCCCAGCAACAGCAGCTCGGCCGCCACCACTACGGTCAGCAGCAGCAGCGAAAGCGAGCAGAAAGTGTCGCGGAAGTAGAGTGCAGCCCGATGCGGATCGCGGCTGCGCAGCTCCTCGAAATGTGGAACAAAGCTGGAGCTGAGCGCCGACTCGCCCAGCAGCCTTCTTAAGAGCTGCGAAAAGCGAAAGGCGATGAGAAAGGCGGCAAATTCTGCCGAGGTGCCAAAGCAGGAGGCCATAGAGACCTCGCGCGCAAAGCCGGTGACGCGACTGAGAAAGGTGCCCGCTGCAAAGCGTCCCGCATCGCGAGAGGCGACTGCTTCATGTTCCATAAGGTCGGATCATTCCCGATCAACCATTAGAAAACCATGACTGCTCGACCTATAGCTAGCTAGTGGGCTGTGTCGCATCAAGGTTTGAGATCTCGACAGCCATCAGCGTCTCGTCGTCTGCCTGCTCGGCGCCGCTAGAGAACTGGCGCAGCTCGGTCAAGATGGTATCGATGGCCACCTGCGGGTCGGAGCTGCTCAGCAGCGAGATGCAGTTTTTCAGCCTTTCACTTCCAAAAAAGAGCCCCTTGCCATCCTGCGCTTCGGTGATGCCGTCGGTGTAGAGTAGCAGCAGATCACCCGGCTGAAGCTGCACCTCTTCGGCCCGGATCTCGGGCAGACGGAAGGCGCCTAGCACCGGCAACGGATTGTTACCCAACTCCTCCACGGGGCCACTCTGGCGACGCAAATAGGCGGGAGGATGGCCGCAGCTGATGTAGCTCAGCTTGTTATCGCGAGAGAGCACCCCCATCCAGACTGTGACAAACATACCAGAGGCACCTGTGTCGAGCGCAAAGAGCTCATGTACCCGCGCCACCACCTCCTCCAGAGGTGCCCCCTTGGCAAAATAGCTGCGCAGGATGCTGCGAAAGGAGAGTGCATAAAGACAGGCGGAGATCCCCTTCCCAGCTGTATCGGCCATCACCAGAAGCAGCTGATCGCCCCGAGGAAAGAGATCGTAATAGTCGCCCGACACCTCTTTAGCCGGCTCAAGTATGTGGGCTACGCGGCAGCCGGGTATGGTGAGACCTGGAGGAGGCAGCAGCCCCTGCTGGATGGCACGCCCCAGCCCCAGCTCGACGCGCAGTCTTTCGCTCTCCAGCTTCTCGCGTTGCGCCTCTTGCATATGCAGCAGAATGGTGTCGATAGTCTGGTTGAAGCTGGCGCCAATAGCATTCAGCTCGAAACCCATGCGGTCATAGCTGTAGCGCACATCGTATCTCTCTTCGCGAATCGCCTGCATCACCGATGCAAGCGATGCAAGCGGTCTTGCCATACGGCGCGTCAGCAGATAGGCGATGGTGCCCCCTAGCACCAGAAAGGCTAGCAGCACCTCAAGAGCGCTTAAAAAGAGCTGCCGTAATGTGTTTTCGCTGACAAACCGCTCTGAAATATCGAGAACAATGACAAGCGGCACCCCCAGAACTGGAATTTTCACACCAACATGGGGATCTTTGCGTTCGCCACCGCGGGTGAAGACCACCTCGCGCCCCCCTTCGTTAAACTCTCCAAGACCGCGCGTCGTCAGCTCGGCATGTGAGTAAATAAAATATTTTTGAGTCGGGCTTACAGGAAAGGCGGCTCCGAATAGATGACCATCGAGGTCCCACATGCTGATATCATAGGGGTAGGCTGCACGTTCGAGCACCAGCAGCCTGTGGACAATCTGCGAGGCGGTCACAGAGAAACCCACCACCTGCTCCGGCAGGCTGGGAGTGGCTGCAAATCGCTTCAGTATCAGCAGGCGGCTTTCTTTGGCCGGATTGACATCCTGCTGCGAAATAGGTAGCGAGCTCTCCTGCACCAGGAGCGCCTCATTTTCCTTATGCGCTGTCAACTGGGTATCCACATCGAATGAGGGGTGCTCGCCTAGATGCTTACCATCGTTGGTGAAGGCATAGACCCAGCCGCCACCCCCTGCCTGGCGCAGAACAAAGAGACTTTCTACAAGAAATAATTCGCAAAGCTTCGCCATCTCCTCGGTAGTCACGGGGCGATTGGCGACAGTAGCTTCGTGAAAAAATAATTCTATAATTCCAAGACCCTGGAGGCGGATCTGGATCATCTCCTCCAGCAATTTTGCCTGGCTGCTGCCTAGAGTATCCATCAGCACCAGAAGCTCGCGCAGCTTGATCCGCTCCTCCTTCTGGTAAAAGAGTATGGCGATCAGAAGCATCGGCAGAGCTAGAAGCGAGAGGCATAGCCATAAAATTCTTTTTGCAAGAGAGCCTCCTGCTGAGGGTGCTCCCTTGTTCTGGAAAGCCGCTTCTGTCATGATATATCCGCTGTATAAAATTTATGTTATCACGGAAGATCACTAGCCGACAACACCCTCTGGTGAAACATCTGATTTCTCTGCGCGAAACATCTGCCCACCGAAGCGCTACGAGAAGCTGTCTCATCACCAGCAGTGCTGTGCTGCGCGAACTTCCTCGCCACTGGCGGGTGAAGTTGCTGCTTGTCACAGAAGGATACTCATGCCCAGATAGAGAGGCGGACAGCATCATCGAAATCCCCGAAGAGCTGATGCAAAAGATCACAGGCCTGATGAAGCCAGGACCAGTGGCAGCCGAGGTAGCGATGCCAACTCTTTCAGGCTCACTTCAGGAGCTCGAGAGATTCCCCTATCTTCTGCTACTCGATGGTGTCAGTGATCCTGGCAACTGCGGCACGCTGCTGCGCACAGCCCACTGCCTGGGATGGCAGGGTGCTATCTTCACCGAAGGGAGCGTCGATCCCTTCAACGACAAGGCCCTGCGCGCTGGCAAAACGGCCCCCTTCCATCTCCCCCTGGCCCGCTGCAGCCGAAACCAGCTGCTCGAATGGCTTGAAACAAGCGAAAGAATGCTTCTGGTGGCCGATACGAGCGGAACACCTCTTGCCAGCTGCCAAATTAGACCACCATTTCTGCTAGCTCTGGGCAACGAAGGTCATGGCAGCCAGCTGCAAAGCTGCCCACACGCCACCAAAATCTCCATCTCTATGGAGGAGAGCAGCGAATCTCTGAATGTGGGAGCAGCTGGAGCCATTTTGATGCATCAGCTGCGAAGGGCTCTATGAACGACGAATGGGACGAACTCTACGGCGAGAAGGGACGCCGCGGCTACCGCCTCGAGAGGAAGATTGCGCAGCGCACCGACCGCTCCTTCAGCAAAAAGAGCGATCAGGATCAGAAGAAAAAGCAGCAGATGGCGCAAGAGAGCGCGGGTGGCTCGCAACTAGAAGGCCTCGTCATCGCCCTCTCTGCCGGCCGCGCAGAAGTGATGCATGGCGAGCAGCTCTACCTCTGCAGCACACGCGGCCAGCTGCGCGAGCAGCAGAGCCGCACCTCCACTCTACTGGTGGTGGGAGATCTGGTACTCTTCACTCCTATAGAAAATTCTTTTGATGGAGTGATCACGCAGATCAAGCCCCGCCGCTCATTGCTTGCTCGCGCTGACAACCTCTCCCGCAGACGGCAGCAGCTGATCGCCGCCAACATCGATCTGGTTCTGATCGCCGCCTCTGTCGTCAGCCCCCCATTGAAAGTGCCTCTGATCGACCGCTATATCCTCGCCGCACAAAAAGAGGGGATGCAGCCGGTTGTGGTGGTGAACAAAGTGGACCTACTGGGCAGCGAGCCTTCACAAGAAAAAGAGCTGCTCAAAGAGGTGAAGCAGGTCTACAGCGCGCTCAACATTCCGCTCTTTGTCTTAAGCTGCGAAGAGAGCCAAGGCATCGAAGATCTAGCCCGCTTTCTCTCGGGAAAAAGTTGCGTCATCTCGGGACAGTCTGGAGTGGGAAAATCGTCGCTTTTAAGCGCGCTAACAGGAAAACAGCTTGTCACAGGCTCTGTTGTCGAACAGACCCGCAAAGGTTCGCATACCACCACCACAGCAAGGCTACTGCCCCTTCCATGCGGAGGCTTTTGCATCGATACCCCCGGCATCCGCAGCTTCGGCATGTGGGAGCTAAAAAAAGAGGAGGTGCGCACCTACTTCTCCGAGATCTTCGAAGAGGGCTGCCGCTGCCGTTTTCGAGGGTGCACCCACCTTACAGAGCCAGACTGCGCTGTACAGCAGGCTCTTGATGAAGATCGGATCTCCCTCTTGCGCTTTGCCTCCTACTGCGCTTTAATCGCCTCGTGCACCACTCGCCATAGGATCAGGTAATGGAGACAATCGCCTCGATTGAAGCGCTAGAGATCTTAGACTCTCGCGGCAACCCCACCATACAGGTCACCATTCAGAGCAGCTCTGGCATAGCCGCCACTGCAAGTGTTCCTTCAGGAGCCTCCACCGGTAGCCATGAAGCTGTCGAGCTGCGCGATAGCGATAAGAAGCGCTACTTTGGCAAGGGAGTCCAGAACGCTGTCCGCCATGTGAATGAGCAGCTGCGCGATGCACTGATAGGTGAAGATCTTTTTGCGCAGGCGTTGATCGATGAGCGTATGTGCAAGCTCGATGGCAAAGAGAACAAAGGACGCCTGGGTGCCAACGCTATTTTGGGGGTCTCGCTAGCTGTGGCTAAAACAGCCGCTCTTGCCTGCCGCCAGCCGCTCTATCGTTACCTCGGTGGCATCGGAGCGCGCATTCTTCCTTGTCCCATGATGAATATCCTCAATGGCGGCGCCCATGCCGACAATCTCCTCGAATTTCAGGAGTTCATGATTCGTCCCATAGGCGCTGGCAACTTTGCCGAAGCGCTGCGCTGGGGCGCGGAGATCTTCCACGAACTGAAACTGGTGTTGAAACAGGAGGGACATCTCACCTCCGTTGGAGATGAGGGGGGCTTTGCACCACGCCTCACCTCGCACGAGGCGGCGCTCGATCTGATCTTGCGCGCCATCGAAAGGGCCGGCTACCGCCCTGGCGAGCAGGTGACGCTCGCCCTCGATCCCGCCGCATCGGAGTTCTACGACTCCAAGAGCGGCTTCTACATCGAGAAGAAGAAGCAGCTGGCGGGAGCCCCCTTCCAGCAGCGCAGCTCCTCCGAGATGATCGCCTACCTCGAGAGCCTCTGCGAAAAATATCCCATCGATTCCATCGAAGATGGCTTAGCAGAAGATGACTGGAGCGGGTGGCAAGAGCTGACCCAACATCTGGGAAAAAAGATCCAGCTGGTTGGTGACGACCTCTTTGTCACCAGCTCCAAATTCCTACGCCGCGGCATCCGCGAGAAAGTGGCCAACGCCATTCTGATTAAACCCAACCAGATCGGCACCCTGACAGAGACCCTCTCCACCATGGAGCTAGCGAAAGCCCACGGCTACCGCCTCGTCCCCTCCCACCGCTCGGGCGAAACCGAAGAGACCCTCCTTGCCGACCTAGCGGTCGCCACCTCCGCCGGCCAGATCAAAACCGGCTCGCTCTCGCGCACCGACCGCGTCGCCAAATACAACCGCCTCCTCACCATCGAATCAGAGCTAGGCAGCGCCGCCGACAGCTGGCACACCCTTAGCTAAAGACTAGACCGAAACTAACACTCTTAACGGTCTTGTTGCACTTCGGAGTTGAAAAGGCGGAAACCGCGGGAGCGATTTTCGGCGGCTACATCCACCTGGGCGAGGCTATAGGAGGGCTGGCCACTCACCAAAAGCACATGGGAGGCGAGGGGGCCCAGCAGTTCGGGGGTGGAGAGCTCGGTCACCTGCCCCAGCAGATAGCCGGCCTTGGAAACCATGTCTCCTCTAGAAATAAAAATTTTACACTCAGGAAGGGTACTCTCCTCCCACTCTCTCATCAGACCTTGGGAAATTCCGGGAAGATTGAAGAGGTAGGAGGGCTCTAGTGGATCGGAGAGCAGCAGATTCGCCTCCAGCTTCAGCGCATAAAGACCAAGAGCTCCACCCAGACTGAATCCCATCACTCGCGCCGGAGTGCCCATGCTTTTTTGTGCAGCGAGCCAGTCGTGCAGCAGCCCCTGCGAACGCAGAAAGACAGCATAGCCCGGCCCCCTGGGGTCGAGATCGCTGATGATGGAGGCCCAGCCCCACTTGCGCGTTAGTGATGCATCGGTGCCACGAAACAGTAGAATGGGCGCCACCCGAAAGGGAGGATCGACAGGCTTCAGCGCAAAGGCTGGCATCCCCTGCCATAGATCAAACCGCTTCTCCACCACAAAGGTGACCAGCGCTGATGCGCGGGTAGAATCTATCACGGGAGCAAACAGCGGCAGCTGCAATAGATCGCCCGTGGCCAGATCGCGGTAGGCCACCACCTTGGTCAGCAGCTCCGCCACCAGTAGCTCGAGAAGAGAGGGCTCTTTCACCTCTGCTGGAAGAGTCAAGAGCAGCTCCTGTATGGGCAGAAGATCCTCTCTAGAGAGAGTCACGCTGGCCACAAGAGCGCGCTGCTCGGCAAAGTAGTGGTATTCGCTAAGAAAGCGCTGAAGAGAGGGAGAATCGACACCTCTTTCCACAGACGGAGTCTCAGCTAAAGCAAATGAACGCACCGATAGCGGGAAAGCGCGCGCTAGCATTTTGTCCACCTTGACGAGAGCGAGCGCCCGCGCCCGCGTCCCCAGAATGGAACTGTTTCCTTCGATAGGAGAGATAAAGGAGGAGAGGCTCCTCTCTTCCAAGGCAGAACTCCCCAGCAGAGGTCTCGGTAGAGGCGCTGCCAGAAGCGCTACGAGCGCGAGAGTTCGGTTTTTTAAAGAGTGTCCCATTACTTGTTATGATCAGGAGAGATTTGCATCTAGTCAAGAGCGGTTACCAGTGATCTTTTTGCGCGCGGGAGTGACTACTCCCGCGGGAAGGTCATCAGCTCAAGGGCTGGCGCGAGCAGGCGCAGCGGGAAGGATGAGTCGAGAGTTGTGTTCAGAATAGAGGCGCGCATGTTTTTCTCTTGGAGGTCGAGCAGCAGCTCTCCCTCTTCAGTCTGTAGCACCACCTGTTTGGGCGAGCGGCTGCCGTTGAAGCGGCCACTCAGTGCAATTCTCTTCCCTGAAGTCAAAAGCGACCGCCCAGCAAGAGGAGGCGGCATCGCTTCCTCGGCCACTAAAGAGAGCAGGGTGGGGAAGAGGTCGATGTGGCTAGCTAGAGTTGGCCTTGAAACGCCTGCGCCCCAGAGATAGAGCGGCACCCTCAGCTGACATGGGTTGAGGGTGGAGGCGTGGAACAGATGGCCAAATTCGAGGAACTCCTCGCCATGATCTGCTGTGAAAAGCAGAAGCGAACGATCGAGCAGTTGGCGCTTCTCTAAGAGATGGTAAAACTGACCAAAGAGCTTATCGATGTGAGAAATGGCGTTGCGATAGCGATTGGTCAGGCCTCTCAGGTTGGGGTGGCGGATCAGGAGGTGATAGAGCAGCTGGATGCCGGGTGCTACAGGCAGACAGTGGCTCTCTTCTTGGGGCCAGCTGTAGGGAAAGTGGGTGGAGTCGAGAAAGATAAGGAAGAGACGTCCGCCAGATTTTTCTTTGGTAATCTGCGCTCCCAGCTCTTCGAAAATATTTTTATCAGCGCGCCAGAGATCGGATGGATTCGTTGCCGAAAAGTTGTGGTAGCTGCTAAGCAGCGACTGCTTCTTGCCAAAGAGCAGCTCATCCATCTTGTAGTAGCTTAGCCTAGAGGAGGTGAGCAGATGGATCTGATAGCCCAGCGTTTTCAGCCACCTCAGCGGAGGCGCCCCCCACTTGGTTTCGTCGCCATGGATCGATCCCCACTCTGTGGCTGGCTGTGAGAAAAAGAGGGTCATCCAAGAGAGCTGCGTCGCATTGGCGCCAGCATAGCTTCGTTTCGGCCAGATAGCCTTCTTGCGTAGGGCGGCGAGATGAGGGGCCGACTCCTCATCGAGAAACTCCTCGCGCAAGCTCTCGCATATGAAGAGAAATAGGTCGGGCAGCTGTTCAACCTGACGAAGCTTGAGCTCGCCTATGGGCTGGTTTGGCATCGATGTAGCGGGCGCCATGTTCCGATGAGAGGGCAGCGCAATCACAGATCCTTTCGCAGCAAAGGGCTGCCACCTCCAGAGGGTGGCCTCAGCAAGGCGGCTCGTCTCGGCATCGGGAAATCTAAGCAGCAGCAGGCCAAAGAGCGGCAGCAGAAGCGAAAAAAACAGCCCTGCTCGCCAAAGAGGCTCCAGCCGCACAGCAACGAGGCGCTTTCCCCTCATGCGTGCATGCAGCAGAGCCGCTACCACAAACAGCGCCACCACTCCCAGCGCTCCACCTGCATAGAGCAGGAGCGATAGGTTGCTTGCATAGAGTATTTCAACCAGGTTGCCTAGACTCTCCTCGAACGCCACCATCAGGGCTTGCCAGATGGAGAGATCCATCAGTCGCACCAGGATCAGATCGGCCGCATGAACCAGCAGCAGCAGCAGCACAAGCGAGGCAAGCCAAGAAGAGCGTCTCCCCGGCAAGATAGGCGCCAAAAAGATAACTGCCAGCAGCAGCAGCAGCAGTTCTAGCACCAGCTCCAGCGACACCAGTCCAATGAAGAGCAGCGTCACACCAAGTGATGCGGGGATGAGCAAAAGATGGTAGATGGTCTCGACCGCTAACAGAAATGCCATCCCCGCAAAGAAGGGATAGCTGATCTTTAGATAGACGGGTTCGCGGTTTACAATGAATCGATGAGACACTGCACCAGACCTTCCCAATCCCTCTTCTCGACAAAGGAGGCCAATTTCTGGTGATTCAAGCGCAGAGTGGCTGCAAAACCGGGAAGATGCCTGATCAGATTATCTCGATCGGCCTCCTGCCCCAGACGGCGGCCGATCCCGCTGGCAAACCCTTGCCACTTGAAGCTGCTCTTTCGCACCTCGCGTAGAGCATTCAGCAATCTTGAGTCATTGCAGACATAGCCTAAGAAACGTAAAGGATGCACATGCTCGATCCGCCTGCCATTCTTCTCTAGGCTCTTACGCTCAAAAGCAAGGGCGAGGGGATTCTTCTCCGAAAGCGTCATTAGAATATGGGCGATGATGCGCTGCTCCTCTTCGCCAAGAGCGAGGGTATGGTAGGGATCGGTTGCTTCGCGTGGCGTAGCTGCTGTCGACTTAGGCGCCGAGGCGATGCGGAGGTAGCCGCGAGGGCTAACATCAGCCGGTGTGAACTGCTGAAGTAGCTGCTGCGACTGCCGCACAAACTCGGTTCCTGCGCGCCACCACTCCTGCTCTTCGGCCGAGAAAAGCTGATCGCTACTCTGATCCCAAGCGAGACTCCACTCCTCAGCAGCCTTCTCCAGCCTTTTTAGAAGTGTTCCACGCGCCTCCTCCAGTGAAGAGCTTCGCATCTCTTCAACAAGAGCTGCGCGCCACGCCTCGAGAAGAGTGGGGGCGACCCCCTCTTCTGGCGACAAAAGCTGGACGAGAGGATCCCATAAGGTGGTGAATGAAGAGGTGGATAGCCCCGCTACATAAGAGTTGGCAGCCTCCTCCATCATCTCTGTTGCAAGCCCCGGCGCTTGCAAATAGAGCAGCAAGCCCAGGAGAGCTCCCATCGATCTCACATCCATACAACAGCCACTACACCACTTATGCAAACGGGGGCGAGAGGCAGTACCGCCCGCTTCCTCTTATAGATTTACGCTCTTGATTTTTTTGACAACTAGGAATTAATGCAAAGAAAAAGATGTTTTGATTTTCAAGGTCGGTTCTCGATGGCTCCCAAGCATCCACGGTCAAGACTCTCCCTTCTTCTATTTGGCGAAGCGGAGCGGGGCGCCATGTGCACCCCGACCCGTTGCAACGATCTGGAAGAGCTTTGCGCTCTCTTTGGAAATCCTCCCAAGGAGAGTCGAGGTATCGACTGCGCTGTACAGGCGCTGCTTTATCAGAGAGAGCTCTTCTTCTTCCGCGTGCATGAGGAGGGGTTCAGTCACAAGGACTACCACACTGGACTGGATCTACTGAAGAAGGGCAAGCCCATCCACACTCTCTCTGCGGTATGCATGCCAGGAGTAGGAGATCGCGAAATCCTCAGGGCTTCAGAGAGCATATGCGAGACGCTAGGGGCTCTACTTCTTCTTTCCGAGCGCGATCTCTACGACTACCTCACCGAATCGCCAGCTGAGAAATAATTCTCTAACCCCTCTTGAGTCGGCTTCATGGTGCGGGCTCCCGGCCTCCAGCCAGCGGGGCAGACCTCTCCATGCATCTCGTAGGAGATGATCGCATCAAGTAGGCGCAGCGCCTCCTCTACCGAGCGACCAATCGGAAGGTCGTTCACCAATGAATGGCGCACCACCCCCTGCCGATCGATCAAAAACTGCCCGCGGAAGGCAACACCACTATCCTCTTCCAGCACGCCATAGCTGCGTGCAATCGACTTGTGGAAGTCGGAGACGATGGGATACTCGACACCCTCGATGCCCCCTTTGTCTTTGGGGATAGAGAGCCAAGCGAGATGGCTGTACCAGCTGTCTACCGAGCAGGCGATCACCTCGGCACCACGCTTATGAAATTCGGGCAGTGCAGCCTGAAAGGCGTGCAGCTCGGTGGGGCAGACAAAGGTGAAGTCGAGGGGATAGAAGAAGAAGAAGATATATTTGCCGAGGTAGTCGCGCAGCGAAAACTCCTCGAGGATCTCCCCCTTTTTTACCGCCTTGGCCGAAAAGTGGGGAGCCTGTTTTTTAAGAAGAGGATGGGGCATAGAGTCACCTAAATGTTAAAAATATTTGTTTGAAACGATCCAACTTTCGGCACCGATGGTGGTGGCCTCTCCGTGACCTGGCAGCACCCTCACCTCTTTCGGCAGCGCCGCAAGACGCATGAGCGAGCTGCCCATTTTCTGGGGCATCGAGGTGGGGAAGCTGGTGTTGCCGCAGGTGCCGCAAAAGAGAGTATCGCCCGAAACAAGCAGCTTCTCTCTAGGGAGGTAAAAGCAGACTGAACCTGGGCTATGGCCGGGGGTATGGAGCACCTCCATCTCTAGCTCTCCCACTGTAAACTTGGCCCCCTCTTCAAACAGCTCATCGGGCTCGATCCCTTCGACAGGAAAGAGCATCGGTAGATGATCGGCGCCAGGGGTACGCAGGTTGGGGGCATCGTCGCAATGGACAGCCAGAGGCACACCAAACGTTCGTTTGCAGAGCGCCGCATCGGCAATATGATCCCAGTGGGAGTGGGTCAGAAGAATCCGGGTCAGTGTCAGTCGCTTTCGATCGAGATGATTGCGAAGAAAGTTACAACAGCCCTGCGGACAGTCAAAGAGCACCGCCTGCCTCGTCTTCTCACAAGCAAGCAGCACCGCATTGGTCTCTACAGGTCCAAATGGATAGACAGCTTCAATCACATCAGCAGCTTACGCCATCGACAACTTTCTAAGAAATAAGAGGCTTCGGAGGCAGTTGCAAAACCCCAGCTCTCAGAACAAAACTGAATTCGATCGAGCGGGTGCAGTGGGGATGAAAAAAATTATTTGCACCGGAGAGGATTTGAACCTCTGGCCCCTTGGTTCGTAGCCAAGTACTCTATCCAGCTGAGCTACCGGTGCACCGAAGCGGTCACTTTACCACCTCGAGGCTCTTCCTTCCATGCAAAAAATCATTCTACACGACTAAGATGCTGGTGGGAGAGATCTCTATGCGGATTGCAATCATCGGAGCGGGCACCATTGGCTCCTTCCTAGCGCGCCACCTTGCCGAGCAGAAGCACGATATTTTCCTGGTCGACACCAACCCGAAAATGTTGCAGAAGGCGGCACGCACGGCCGATGTGGCGACAAGGCTGGGGTCGGGTAGCGACTGGCGCGTGCTGGAGGAGCTGGTCCTCGGCGGATGCGAACTTTTGCTGGCTGTCACCGACAGCGACGAGACCAATTTCTTCGCCTGCCGTATCGGCAAACAGCTAGGCTTTAAAAGGACAGCCGCCCGCGTAAGGCAGGCTCATCTTTTGGACCGCAGACAGGTGGACTGCGCCGAGCTCTTCAGCGTCGATCATTTCATCGGCAGCGATCTGCTAACTGCACAAGAGATTGTCAGGCGCGTCCTCTACCCCGGCACCTTCGAGGTGCACAATTTTGTGCACGGAGCGGTGCAGATGCAGACTGTGCGGATGGTGGAGGGGCTTCCCTTTCTGGGGCGTAAAATTGCCACCATCGACCTGGGACGCGACCTGCTCATCGCCATCATCCGCAGGCGTAAACCTGGAGGCGAAGAGGAGATTCTCTTTCCGAAGGGGCAAGACGAGATCATGGCGGGCGACGAGGTGACCTTTGTCGGCTCTAGCAGCAGCCTTGCCAGCTACGCCGGTTGGCTGGGCACTCCGCATAAAAGGGTAGAGGCGGTGGCTCTGACAGGATCTGGAACCACAGCGGTCCAGGTGGCCGAGCTGCTGCTCGATCGGGGAGTTCGGGTGCGCTTTCTCGACCCGGATGAAGAGCGCTGCATCAAGATTGCCGAAAAACTGCCCGAGGCGATGGTGCTGAATATCGATCCCACCGACATCACCTCCCTCGAAGCAGAGAAGCTAGATGGTGTCGACCTCTTTGTTGCCTGCGGCCCCTCTACAGAGAGTAATGTATTCTTAGCCGTGCTGGCTAAAAAGGCGGGTGCACGAGAGGTGGTTTCGCTGATCTCCGACGCTAGCTACGCCCCGCTGCTCAGCTCGCTTGCGATTCCCTACGCTGTCTCGGAAAGGCAGAGTCTACTCAGCCGTATCGATTCGATACTGCATGCTGAGACGGTGATCTCGATCGCCTCTCTCTACGACGGCAAGGCGCAGATCATGGAGGTGAAAATCTCGAACGATTCACCTCTCATCGGCATTCCTCTGATGGAGCTGACGCACCACTTCCCCAAAGAGTTTCTCATCGCCGTGATTGAAAATCGTGGCCGCGTACTGATCGCGCGCGGGGGATCGGTGCTCTCTCCCGGTGATACAGCAATTGTGGTACTGGCGCCTCAACATATGGAAAAACTAAAAGAACTATTTTAGATGCTATTTTGCGAGATCTGTAAACTGCTTGGACGCTACCTGCTCCTCTTCACGCTGGTACTGCTGATCCCCACTGCAATCGCCTTCTACTACCAACTCTTCGTTCCTGCAAGCAGCCATCCCCAGCCACATTCCGGTGGCGCCTTTTTAGGAACTGCTCTTCTGTCGTTTCTCTTAGCACTCGTCAGCAGTTGGATGGGTCGCAAAGCCTCTTCTAGGATCCATCGCACAGACGCCATCTTTGCGGTGGTGCTGATCTGGTGCATCACCACACTGCTCTCTGCACTGCCCTTCTATCTCTCCCGCACTCTCACCAGTCCGATCGACGCCTGCTTCGAGGCAATGTCGGGCCTCACCACAACAGGTGCCTCGGTGATGGCGCCCAAGGCCTACGACCCTACAACCGGAGCCGAGATCGCCATCACCTTCTCTCCGCCCACCCAGAAAGATGTCAACTACAGCTATTTTGGCACGATCACCCCCATCGTCGACCCCGCTACAGGAGCCAAACTAGAAGGACTCGATGCCATCAGCCGGGCGCTGCTTTTTTGGCGCAGCTTCCTGCAGTGGCTTGGTGGAGTGGGAATCGTTGTACTCTTCATCACCGTACTACCCGCTCTGGCGATGGGCGGAAGGTTTCTCTACGAAGCGGAGACTCCGGGACCTGAAAAAGAGGGGTTGGCACCCCGCATCAAAACGACAGCGATTCTGCTGCTGAAAATCTATGTGGGTCTCTCTCTCTTTGCTGTGCTACTGCTTTTTTGGATTTATCCCGAAGGCCATTTCTTCGATCTCACCTGTCTCGCCCTCAGCACCATTGCCACCGGTGGATTTGTGGCGACTAACGCCGGTCTAGCTAGCTACGATAGCCACTCCCTCGAGCTGGCGCTCGAGCTTTTCATGCTGCTGGGTAGCATCAGCTTTGTGATGCATGCACATCTTCTTCGCCTGAGACTACTGCGTCTGAAAGATTCCGAGCTGCTCACCTACCTCTCTGTCATCTTCTGCGCCATCGCTCTCACCACCTCCAATCTCTGGCACCGTCCCATCTCTCTTCTCGACCCTTCGCAAGGAGTCTTCCACTTTGGAGAGGCTCTTCGTGTCGGCGCCTTCCAGGCTCTTTCCGCCATCACTTCGACCGGTCTCTCCAACAGCAACTATGAGGTGTGGCCCTTTCCCGCGCAGATGCTACTCATTCTGCTCACCTTCATTGGCGGTATGTCGGGATCGACGTGCGGCGGCATCAAGATTTCGCGCCACATGATGGCGGTGCGCGCCACCCTGCATAAAGTAGAGTCGATATTCCGTCCCGAAACGGTGCGCACCTTCAAGATGGGGCAGCGTGAGATCCCCCAAAGCACCGTGATGACGGTGCTGATCTTCATCTGTCTCGCCATCGCCTCGACGCTACTGGGAACCTACCTCCTGATGCTGGAGGGGATCGATCCCAAGACCTCCTTCGGTCTCATCGCCTCCTTCATCAACAACGCCGGCCTCTCCTTTGGCGGCCCCGACCCCAGCTATCCGCCCAACTTCCTCTCCTCCTTCGGCAAAATGGTGGCCGTTCTCTGGATGATGCTGGGCCGTCTCGAATTCTTCGCTATCCTGGTTCTCTTCGTCCCCGCCTTCTGGAAGAAATAATCTACGATTTTCGACCGATCGCCTGGGAGACCAATTGATCGAGTCGACCCAGCAAATAAAACGGAATCGAAAGAATGTTGTCGCGAAGGGTGAGAGGATGCTCGGAAACTCGCACTCCAAGTTGCCCCTTTTTCTCTGCCAAAAAACTGTGGAGTGAGCGAAGAGAGCCTGTAGCCCCAGCCTTCACTTCTAGTGGAATGATGGTCGATCCCACTGTGGTGACAAAATCAACCTCAGCTGGTCCTCCGCCCGTGCGCTCCCAAAAGAGAAGAGGGCTATTCTGATAGGGAGGAGAACAGGCGAGAAGCTCCTGCCCTACAAACTGTTCGGCCAGCATTCCTGCATTGATTTGCAGGATCTCTTCATCGAAGAAGTGGGTTGCATCGACTTTAGTGACTGTCTGCAACAATCCCACATCTAAATAGAGTAGCTTGAAACGATCTTCCTTAAGATGTGCATGCAGTGGAAGCCCTGAAGCTGTTGTAGCCATGATACGCTGCAGCAGTCCTGCATGGCAGATCAGATCAAGCGCTGGCTTCAGCTCTCGCGACCTGGTCTCTCCATCTAAACGGCTATATTTCAGTACCTGAGCGACCATTGCTGGCGCCTTCTGAAAGATCATCTGCAGATATTTGTGCTGCGTCCGTTTTGCATATTTTCCAAAATCACTTTCGTAGGCTTGCAGAATGCGATGATGAATGCGCTGCGGCTCGAGAAGAGAGCTCTCTTGCAAACTGGCCTTCACAGCGGATGGCATTCCTCCCACAAAGAGGTAGCGACGCACCCATTTGAGGAGCTCTTTGTGTTCCAACTCGCCAGGCGGGTTTTGCAGATCGAATGAGAGAAGACGCGCGGCAACAAATGGGGCGGCCGCTTGCAAATATTCGAGAAACGAGAGTGGATGTAGATAGAGAAACTCAACTCGCCCGACAGGAAAGCTAAAATCCTCTTCCCTGAGTAAAAACTCTAACAGAGAACCAGCAGCGATGACATGCAGCCCCGGCATCTGCTCTTTGAAGTAGCGTAAGCTCATCAATGCTTCTGGACAGAGCTGAATTTCGTCGAGAAAGAGAAGGCTTTTCTCCTCTTTGATGGGCTCTCGTAGGGCAAACTCGAGCTTAGTAAGAATCTCTTGGGGAAGACGAGTAGAAAAGGCGGTTCGAAGTTCGGGTCTATTTTCGAAATCAACTAGGGCAACATTCTCGAAATGGGCTTTGCCAAACTCTTCGACTAGGTAGGTTTTGCCAACCTGCCTCGCCCCCCTTAGCAGAATGGGCAGGTGCTCCTTGCGCCGCTTCCAGGCTAGTAGTTCTTTCTCTAAATGTCTCTTCATGGCGCTATCTCCTACCTAAGGTTGGCAGGTTTTGGCTATTTTTGGTACCTGTTTTGACCATGTTTTGGCTATTTTTGGTACCAATTTTGACCATTTTTGAGCCGATCAAAAACATACAAATCTGATTACGAACAAGTTACACCAGTGTCGATGATTTTAAACCAAATAGATCCTAAACTCTCCGCCTATGGATAAGGTTGATTGGCAGAAGCAGTGGGCTCTTTTTGCGCCGGGGTTTGATGGCAGGCATGCTCATATCGACCTAGAGCCGTTAAAACAGGGCGCTGGCAGCCTGGCCATCCCCTTCGGAGCCGGCTTTGGCGACTTCTCGCACCCCACTACCCGGCTGACGCTGAGTCTCCTTTTAGAGACAGAATGGAGGGGTCGTCCCCTCGTCGACATCGGCTGCGGCAGCGGCATTCTCTCGCTCGCCGCTCTGAAGAATGGATGCCATCAGGCCTTCGCCCTCGATATCGAGGAGAAGGCGCTGGCCCACACCAGCCTGACTCTACAGGGCCAAAACGCCCACATCTTGCGCACTCTTAAGCGCACGATCAAAAGCCCGGTGGTTGTGGCGATGAATATGCTACCCCACGAGCAGGAGCTGGCCTGGGCCGCGGTATCTCCTCGCCTCGCCCAGCCAGAGCAGATCTACACCTCGGGTGTTCTTGAAACGCGGCGTAGCTCCTACCTCGCCTGGGCAGATGCTTTAGGGTGGCGCTTAGAGAAGCAGTTACAAGAGGGCGAATGGCTCGCCTTCTACTTTGCTAGCTGATTTTTATACATCAAACGATTCCTTCAACCAAAGAGCAAAAAGCGGATCGTCAAAAATCACCGTTCCTCTCCCCGTCCCTTCTTCATCGAGAATGCCTTTTCCTTTTAGAGCCTTGATCGAAGAAGACAGCGCAGGCGCGCTTGGAATTTCATACTTATTGAGAAACTCCTTAGAAAAAATCTGTTTACCGTTTTTTGCTGCCAAACGCAGCACCCTTTGCTGAAGAGGAGATAGCGAGTTTAAAAGAGTCTGGTAGGCATAAGCATTTTGCCGAACAACTTTTTTCAAAACATCCTGAACGTCTTCAGAGTCAATTTTTTTATATCCTGCAGCCACCAGATGGAAGCAGACCATCTGTACGTAATTTGGAGTATCCTGAACCATTTTCTTTAGAAAGAAAACCGCCTCTCTTTCAATTGTGATATTGACTTCTGAAAACCTTTGAATCACCCACTCAATGAGTTCATCTCCAAAAGAGGGAAAATCAATCGATTGGCAGGATCTATAGAGTGGACGGGAAGAGTTGTTTAGCATGTCGGAGATGATGCTTTTTCTTGATCCAGTGAACAGGAAAGAGCTGTTTCGAAGTTGCTGCATATGGGTTCGTAAGGTGGCCTCAAGCCAGCCTTGATCGTCCAGATCGGTAATTTTTTGGAATTCATCGATGACCAAGACAACCTTTTCTCCCAGGTTTTTCAACCCCGCAAGCAGGTCTTGAATCATCTCTTTCACATCTTTTTCAGAACCTCGATCGATCGAAAGTCCGAATGATGTCTGACCTGAAATGGGATCAACCTCTGCAGAAATTTTAGGCCTCCAATTTGAAAGCCATTTTTTAGCGGCTTCAGTCCAGCTCTTTTTTGCCTTCAATGCGCGGAGCATCTGTTGAAGAAAGTCGCGATGAGAAGTGATATTGAAGATATCAACGAAAGGACAGGCGTACCCCTCTTTTTCCAGTTTCTTCAGCAAATTGAAGACAAATGAGGTTTTCCCGAACCGACGCGGTCCTATCAGAACCACATGGATACGATTTGAAAGAAACCCGTAAACCAACTTGTCTAATTCGGGTCGCGGCAGATAGTACTCTCCCTCAACAGGATCGCCAAACTTGAATGGATTCATCAGCACACCTCGCTCGCCAATACTTAACAGATTTGTTAATTATTGGCGAGCACTAAAAGTGGAAATGTTTACTCAAATACTTGATTCTCTAGCTGTTACAATTTTAGCGAATTAGGCTGTAGATGAGCTTAGCGATTTGGGGTGCTAACGAGAGCTGACGCAGTTTAGCAGAAGCAGTGTGCGACAGGCTGTTTGCAACCAGAAGCAGCTCGATGGGGCTGCTTTCGATGCGAGCGAGACTATCTTCCACAAAAAGACCGTGCGATATGGCCGCTATGATGCGCTTTGCACCCAGCTTGCGGCAGAGCTCTGCGGCAGCGACAAGGGTGCCGCCCGTCGAGCAGAGATCGTCGGCAAGCAGAATAGGACGTCCCGCCACATCGCCGATCAGCGTCATCTCCACTTCGGAGGAGCTGATGCGCCGCTTTTTCATGACGGCTATATCTCCATGCATCAACTTAGCCATTTCCTCGGCAATCCTGATGCTACCCAGGTCTGGAGCAACGACGACACACTTGTCACCCATCAACTCCTTAGCCGCTTTGGCAAGAAGAGTCTGACAGTGGAGATGGTCCACTGGAATCTCGAAGAAGCCTTCTACCTGATCGGCATGGAGATCGAACGTGACGATGCGGGTAGCGCCCGCCACCGCCAGAAGATTGGCCACCAGCTTGGCGGTGATGGGTACGCCAGGGCGGTCTTTACGATCCTGCCTGCAGTAGCCAAGATAGGGGATGATCACCACGATGCTCTGCGCCGAAGCTCTTTTGAGGGCGTCGATCATGATCAGCAGCTCACAGAGATAGCGGTTGGGATCGCCTGCGATGGTCTGCAGCACAAAGACTCTCTTTTCGCGCACATCCTCCTGAATCTCGACGGCAATCTCCCCATCGGGGAAACTGCCCAGCTTCATCCGCCCGGAAGTGATTCCCTCCATTTGGCAGAGCTGCTTTGTCAGCTCCGGGTGAGAGGAACCCGAAAAGAGTAGCGCGCTATTCTTGTGCATAGTTTTCTTCTAACAAGCCTTCCTGAAAAAGATTACAAAAAAAGGCCGAGGAATCTCTCCTCGGCCTCTGCAACAAAATGAGGGGTTGATGGGTTACATCATTCCCATGCCACCCATACCGCCCATCATGCCGCCCATTCCTCCCATACCGCCCATCTCATCTCCCATGGGAGCAGCGGCCGATTTGGGTTTGGGCTTCTCGGTCACCAAAAGATCAGCGGTGATCAGCATGCTGGCGATGGAGGCGCCATAGGTGAGGGCGCTTTTGGTCACCTTCACTGGATCGATCACCCCCTGCTCGATCAGGTCGCCAAACTGGCAGGTGCGGGCATTGTAGCCCCAGCTAGCAGCCCCCTGATGCTCAAAGATCTTCTCGGCAATCAGATCGCCCGGCTGGCCAGCGTTGCTGGCGATGGCAGAGGCGGGGGCAAAGAGCGCTTTGCGCACAATCTCTACGCCCATCTGCTCGTCACCCTCTAGCTTCAGCGAAGAAAGAGACGCTGCCGCGCGCAGCAGCGCTACGCCGCCACCAGGAACAATCCCCTCAAGCACAGCGGCACGTGTGGCGTGCAGGGCATCCTCTACGCGCGCCTTGCGCTCTTTCATTTCGGTCTCAGTGGGTGCGCCCACATTGATCACCGCTACGCCACCTGCCATCTTGGCGAGACGCTCTTCGAGCTTCTCGCGATCGTAGTCGGACTTGGTGCGGGCAATTTGCGCACGGATCTCGGCGATGCGACGCTGGATCTGATCTTGACGACCTGTGCCTTCAACTATGGTGGTATCTTCTTTAGAGACCTTTATCTTCTTGGCGCCGCCAAGATGGGCTGGTTCGATTGTATCGAGTGAAAGACCTGCCTCTTCCGAAATGACCGTAGCACCGGTGAGAATGGCTAGATCTTGCAGCATCTCTTTACGGCGATCTCCAAATCCTGGTGCCTTCACAGCACAGAGAGCCATGCCTCCTTTCAGCTTGTTCACCGCCAAAGTCGCAAGAGCCTCTCCCTCGATGTCGTCTGCCACAATCAGCAGAGGCCGAGAGCGCCCCTCCATCACCATCTCGAGAAGCGGTACCACATCTTTAGCAGAAGAGAGCTTCTTGTCGGTGATGAAGATCTGCGGTCCATCTAGTTCGACCAGCATCTTCTCGCCATTGGTGACAAAATAGGGAGAGACGTAGCCCTTGTCGAACTGCATCCCTTCGACTACATCGAGAACGGTTTCGATCCCTTTGGCTTCGCCGATGGTGATGATGCCATCTCGTCCTACCTTTTTCATCGCCTCGGCAATCATTTTACCGATCTCGAGGTCATTGTTAGCAGAGATAGTGGCGATCTGCAGAAGCTCTTCTTCGCTGCGCACCTGCTTGGCAAGACCGTTTAAAGCTCCCACTACGCACTCGGTTGCTTCGTCGATACCACGCTTGACTAAAGCAGGATTGGCTCCTGCCGCTACCACCTTCACACCTTCGCGGAAGATCGCCGCTGCCAGTACCACGGCAGTGGTGGTGCCATCACCTGCTTCGTCAGCTGTTTTCGAAGAGGCCTCCTTCACCAGCTGAGCGCCCAGATTTTCGGAGCGATCCTTCAGAACAATCTCTTTGGCCACAGTCACACCATCTTTGGTGGAGAGGGGAGAGCCAAAGCTCTTTTTAATCACAACGTTGCGCCCTTTAGGGCCCAGCGTCACAGTGACCGCTTTGGCCAGTTTTTCGACGCCGCGCAGCAGTGCTTTCAGCGCCTCTTGATGGAACTTCATCTCTTTAGACATCGCTTCTCCTAGACCAAAATTCCCAGAATATCATCCTCTGAAAGGATTAGATACTCTTCCTGACTATCTACTTTCACTTCAGTACCAGCGTAGTTGCTAAAGAGTACTTGATCGCCCACCTGGACATGGGTAGCAACGATCTCTCCCCCTTCATCTCTCTTGCCGGAGCCCACAGCAACCACCTCTCCTTCGCGGGGCTTCTCCTTCGCAGTTTCGGGCAGCAGAATGCCTCCCTTACTGGTGCGGCTGGTGCGCCGTTTAATCAAAACTCGGTTGCCAAGTGGCTTAATGTTGTGGATCGACATGAGCGAGAGCTCCCTACATGTTATGGAAGAGTCAAATTCTCTCTCTCCCTCCCCTTTTTGTCAAGAGGAGGGGCAGGTCTTTTTAGCAGACGGAAGATAAGTGTGCTAAAGGGGCCCAATCTCGACTTTTATCTTTGCACTCTGCTATCGGCAGAGGTAAGGGTAAAAAATAATTTGGTGTTGAAATGGCAAGAAAACAGGATGGTTCCGCTCACCTCCACAGAGCGCGCACCATTTTAGAGAGCGCCTCTGCTGGAACGCTCTCGCGCGAGGAGCTGGTGGATAGAGCTGTCGAGCTGGCGGCCGCCATGCTGGAAGAGGCTAACCGCACACAGACCTTCAAAGAGCGCCGGCAGCAGGCACAGCTGGCGCGCATGATGCAGGATCCTGTGGGAAAGGTGTTCACAACGGCGATGACCGACGAATGCTTCCGCTCCAAAAATTCGTTCCGCGTCGCATCGCAGATCGTCTATCTGCTAGAAAAGTTTGGAGCTCCTCGCTATCTCTCTTCCATAGAGAGGATGCAGCTGAATCTCTTTCGCATACTGGGAAAGCCGCTCGCCCCCATCAGCGTAGCGATGGTGACCTGGGTGCTGCGTAAGCAGACCGCCTCGGTGATTCTTCCTGGCGAACCAGAACCGCTGCGCCGCCACATGATGAAGCGGCGCGCCGAGGGTGTACGCCTCAATCTCAACCACCTTGGCGAGGCGATTCTAGGTGAAGAGGAGGCGCAAAGACGGCTTTTGGTCTACCTAGACGATCTCAAGAATCCAGACATCGAGTATGTCTCAGTGAAGATTTCCACCATCTTTTCGCAGATCCATCTATTGGCCTGGGAAGAGAGCAAGGTCGAAATTAAGGAGCGTCTGCGCCAGCTCTATCGCGCTGCCATGCAAAGTCGCTACCGCCACCCCGATGGTAGAGAGAGCACTAAGTTTGTCAATCTAGACATGGAGGAGTATCGCGACCTGCTGCTCACTAAAGAGACCTTCATCGAGCTGCTCAGCGAGCCCGAATTTCAGAGCTTCTCTGCAGGCATTGTGCTGCAGGCTTACCTGCCTGATTCGTTCGAAATCCAGAAAGAATTGACCGAATGGGCTATGGGACGGGTCGCCTCGAGAGGAGCTCCCATCAAGATCCGCATTGTCAAGGGGGCCAACCTGGCGATGGAGCAATTTGAGGCGTCGCTGCACGGATGGCCTCAGGCGCCCTACACTCGCAAGAGCGACGTCGACGCCAACTACAAAAGAATGGTGAGCTACGGCTGCCAGAAGCTGCGCGCACAGAGTGTCAACTTAGGTATCGGCAGCCACAACCTCTTTGACATCGCCTACGCCATGCTGCTGAGAGCGCAGGAAAAAATCGAAGAAGAGGTCTGCTTCGAGATGCTAGAGGGGATGGCCGACCATATGCGCCGCGTCGTTCAGAAGCTCTCCGGCTCGATGCTTCTATACTGCCCTGTAGCGCGTCGCGAAGATTTTCAGAGCGCCATCGCCTATCTGATTCGCAGGCTCGACGAGAATACCGGCGCCGAAAACTTCCTGCGCCACACATTTGGTCTGAAGCCAAACTCTTCCGAGTGGGATGAACAGGTTCTGCTCTTTCGCAGATCGTGCCAAGAGATGCATAGCGTGTCGGCCACTTCGCGCAGAACGCAGACGCGCCTTCTGCCGCCCGCGCAACCCCCCATCGATGCCCCTTTCCAGAACGAACCCAACACAGACTTCTCTAAACCCTCCGCTCACGCCTGGCTACAGTCGCACATCGAAAACTGGAAGCGAGTGCGGCTGCCCGCTGTCCCCAATGTGATCGGCGGGCAAGAGCGCCATCAGGAGCAGCCCGAAGGGGTGGGCTACGATCCCTCTACGCCTGGCGAACCCTTCTACTACTACTCTCTCGCCTCCTGGCCCGAAGTGGAGGAGGCGCTCGATGTGGCGCGCGACGCATCAGCCGGCTGGGTGGGAAAAGCTGTCATCGAGCGATGCGAAATCATCGCCCGTAGCGCGCAGAAACTGCGGGAAAAGCGGGGCGATCTGATCGGCGCTATGATGCGCGATGGGGGCAAAACTCCCGTCGAGTCGGACCCCGAGATCAGCGAGGCGATCGATTTTGCCGAATATTACCGCCACTGCATGAAGGAGTATGCCACCTCTAGAGAAATCCACCTGAAACCTAAAGGCACTTTTCTGGTCACCCCGCCCTGGAACTTTCCAGCTGCAATCCCCTTTGGTGGCATGGTGGCGGCGCTGCTGGCAGGCAACTCTGTCCTGTTTAAGCCAGCCCCCGAAGTGGTGCTGGTAGGCTGGATGATGGTGAATGCCCTCTGGGATGCCGGGGTACCCAAAGATGTGCTGCAGTTCATTAACTGTGTCGACGATCCGGTCGGCAGCAAACTGATCGCCGACCATCGCATCGATGGAGTGATCTTAACCGGCGCCACCTCGACAGCCGAGCTCTTCTTGAGGCTAAATCCGCGCCTCGATCTGATGGCCGAAACCGGCGGTAAGAACGCCATGATCATCTCTGCTATGTCAGACCACGATCTCGCCATCAAGGATCTGGTGCAGTCGGCCTTTGGCCACTCTGGTCAGAAGTGCAGCGCTGCCAGTCTAGCCATCATCGAGGCAGAGCTCTACGACGATCCCCACTTCATGAGGCAGCTGAAGGATGCTGTCGAGAGCCTTCATGTGGGCCCCGCTACCGACCTCTCATCCAAGGTGGTGCCCCTCATCCGCGCTCCTGGCGAAGCGCTAGTGCGCGGCCTCACCCATCTCGATCCAGGCGAACATTGGCTTGTGGAACCGCACCCTAGCTCGCACAATCCACTACTCTGGTCTCCCGGCGTGAAGATGGGAGTGCGTGAGGGAAGCTTCATGCATCAGACCGAGCTATTTGGACCGGTGCTGGGCATCATGCGCGCCAAAAATCTCGACCATGCGATTCACCTAGCCAATGGCACCCGCTACGGCCTCACCTCGGGGTTGCAATCGCTGGACGATCGGGAGCGCAAGAGCTGGATCCGCAGAATTGAGGCGGGCAATCTCTACATCAACCGTACCATTACAGGGGCCATTGTGCACCGTCAGCCCTTCGGCGGCGCCAAGGCGAGCTGCTTTGGCCATGGAGCCAAAGCGGGCGGTCCTAACTATCTGCTGCAGATGATGGAAGAAAGTCAGGGAGATCTACCGCGAGAAAAGAGCCCTGTATCGCAGAGCATCAACAACCTCACCACCTTTCTCTCCAAAATGAGTCTTCCCGCCGAAAGCCTGGGCGTTTGGTACGCCAGCGCCTCAAGCTACGCCTACTGGGGCAAGAAGCTGCATGAGTGGAGCGATCCATCGCTTGTAGTGGGGCAGGACAACTTCTTCTACCTTCAGCCTCGCAAACATCTTGTGATCCGCGTGCAGGAGCAGGATCGAATTCTCGATCTGCTGCGCATCCTGGCCGCTGCTCTCTCTGCTTCGGCGCAGGTAGAGATGAGCTGGTGTTCCGCTACTAGCCCCGTACAGATCGATCAAGAACGCTGGCATAAACTGGTGCCCGAATGCCGCTTTGTGAAAGAGAGCGGTGAGAAGTTTCTCAAACGGGTCGAGTCGGGTAAAATAGGACGGATCCGCCTCGCTTCACCACCCAGCGATCTCCTGGTTCTGGCTGCCGCCAAATCGGGCACCTATCTCTGCTGCGACCCCGTGCTTGCGACCGGCCGCTACGAGCTGCTCCACTACCTGCGCGAAGTCTCCCTCAGCATCGACTACCACCGCTACGGCAACCTAGGCCTGCGCGAATCCGAAAGCCGCGCCCCCATCGCCTAAGAGGAGGCCAGCAAGCTGGCTCTGACAACGGGCGCCAAAATCATCGATTTTTCTAGGAGCCTAAAGTTTTGCAACCACCTCATACGCCTTTGTTTTTCGCTTGCCAAGCAGCTTGTTGCAGCAAGGCGCGATAAATAGGTTTGCAAAATTGATCGTGGCAGCAGTTCAATAGAACATTGAATTCACCGTTCATCGACAATTCTTGGAGGATCGCGTGCGTAG
>DAHXNQ010000085.1 GCA_027365315.1 Rhabdochlamydiaceae bacterium
CAGACTAAGAAGAAAGTTTCATTCGTTCGAGCAAGCTTATGTTGCAAGAGTGGACCGTCTCCGACTGCGATGAATCCAT
Organism: Rhabdochlamydiaceae bacterium; assembly: GCA_027365315.1. Taxonomy (GTDB): domain Bacteria; phylum Chlamydiota; class Chlamydiia; order Chlamydiales; family Rhabdochlamydiaceae; genus DAHXNQ01. The sequence continues at coordinate 80 of DAHXNQ010000085.1, forward strand.
CCTTGTCGTCCGGGTGTGCACAGCACTACCCGGCGCGACTACGGAACGCTCGCGATCTCGCAACTTCCGCCTTCTTTAGCCCGCCTTGAGGAGTGCGGCGTAAAAGCCAAGCGATGATGACTTGCTGCGGAGGGCATCTAGCGCCCCCGCTCCTCAGCAGAAGAGCGATCCGCGGAGGCGCTATCTATCCCTCCTCGCTGGCGTCCTCATCGCCTGTTTTTACGCCGCACTCCTCAAGGTATTTCGTCTCTTTGGGCCGAAGGCATCAGCTGCGATCTCGTCTTCGCTTGGATTCCTCTTTGTCGTAGTCCGGTCTAATGGGCGGCTCCGCCGCAGATGCAGACGACCGCTTTCAGCGGTCGACGCCGCTGAAAGCGGCGGGCCGCCGGGAGGCGGCTGGGATGATGCGGCGGAGCCGCCCATTCAGGCCGAGCTCCAGCAAAGAGACCTCGAAGCGAAGACGAAGGGGGTGGCCTGGCCCCTCCCGCGAAGCGCCCTGTAAAAAATAGAGCCTCCAGAACGGAGCGAGGAGGGATAGATAGCGCCCCCGCGAAAACACATAAAGTTGCGGAGCGGGGGCGCTAGATGCTCTCCGCAGCCCGCTTATGGGGGCTCTTTTTACAGGCTGCGCTTCTAAGGTGAGGCTGCGGAGACATGGAGAAGATCCAGTGGATCTTCGCAATGCGAAGCAGGTGAGCGAATAGCGAACTGGCCGAGGCCAGCGTCCTCGCGAGCGCTCCGTAGACGCGCGGCACAGTACTTCGTACGGGCCGCCGGCTAAGGATCGAGGGATCGAAGCTGCAGCCGGCCCACCTTGTGACGAGCAGTCTGCTCGCTCACATCCAACTTCTCTTCTTAGTCTGATAACAGTTCTTATTTGTGCAACAAAGCCTCTCTCAGCCTGCTTTCTTGTGTTTTGCAGCTAAGAAAATATCGAGTTGAAGATTTAATGGGAACTTAGACAGGACTTATCCGCAGCTATTTACGCAACAAAGCCACTCCCCGACATACTCCATTCCGCTGTAGGACGATACAGCCTGAGTACAAGTTGCTCTAGAAGCCCTCGCCACACATTGGGTGTGGCTAGTAGCAAGGGTCCCATTGTGCAGTGAAAGCTGCTTGTGGGAGAAGCCTTCTGCTTTAGCTGAGGGAGTCGTCACCTTGCCGTGGGGGCTGCTTAGAAGTCGAAGCGAAACTTCAACGTGAAACCTTGGATACCCAGGTTGCCATTGAGGCGGCTGTTGACCGGATACCATGGAGCTGTATCACTGATACCAGTTCCAACACTAGGTTGATAGATCGGATTCAGCATGTTCTGCTCGAACCATTCCTGAATCTCCCACAGAGCAGCGATCGAAAAACGATATTTGTCGTGGCAGAAGAATGCGCACCACTCCAGCCCCAAGCTCGCTTCGATCTCGGGACGCACAGCATTGAAATTGTAGGGGGCGCCCACCTCGTTGATGGAGCCTGCGGTGACATTGGAGGCTGTAAACTCAGAAATCTGGAAGCGTCCATAGAGCAGAGAGAAAGCGATGTTGCCTACAAATGCCCAGTAGCGATTGAAGCCCCAGCGCATGCTGGTACCAGTGCGTAGACCTACTGCATGGTAGTTATTGCTCGCAGTGAAGGTTCCGGTTGTTACCGCGCCAGTAGAAGCAGTGGCATTGAAGCCTGTATAGCTAGCGCTATAGTGCTGATAGAGCCACGCAGCCCTTATACCCCAATGCATCCTTGTGGAGATCTGCCTGGAGATGAAGAAATTGCGTCCAAGTTCCCAATCCAACGTATTGTAGTTGAGCCTCCACTGACCCGAAACGGAAGAGCCGTACTTGGGAGTGTTAGGAATACCAAAGTTGGGCTGGATCCACGACTGTCCGGCTGTCGCGGCGGTCGAGGTGGTGAGGCCTGTTACTGACTCAGACTGATGATCTGTATTGTGGAAATAGGTCCAGTCAAACTCCATATCCCACTTGTCTATGTTGGCGAATGTGTAGCCGAATTGCAGACGGAAACCTGGATCGAACGACCCCCCTATTGTCACCTGGTGCAAACTCGAGACGCCGCTAGAGCCAGCAACTGCAGCAATGTTATCATTCACCAATGTCGCAAAGGCTACGCCCTCTGTATCGGTTCTCCAGTAGATGAAATCGATATCCATGTTGAAGCCAGAATGGTAAAGATAGCTGGGCAGCTTACCTCCCATGGTGTGGTTCACATTGGTGGTGGTGATCTGATCGACCTGGGCGGCCACTAGGGTCACCTTCCGATCAGTACTCATCATCGAGCCATTCATCTGCTGCGTCAGAGATGAGGTGGCTGCATAGCGATTCTGCTCCACAGCTGCCAGCTCTGTCTCTCCTAAGCCTGACGGGCTGCCGCGCGACATAGAGGACTTCTGCCCCTTATTGGTCTTCATGGTGAAAGCCTGCTCGATGGTGAGCTGCTCTCGTCTCAATGAAGAGCTCTTTCCGGTACTGCTACAGCCAGCCGCCAGCAGAACTACAATACTGGTGACTGCCAGGGTTGTGATAAATTGTTTGTTGCGCATGATGCCCACGCTTACAATTAAGGTTTCTTTCTTACCCCTCCCCTATCATGAGTAGTAAATATTTCAAAAGATCAAACTTTTAGAAAGTTTATCATTATATACTAAGTTGTTAATAATCAATAAAATAGAAAAAGAAAAACCCCCGAGGCTATTTCCCTCGGGGGTTCGAATTAGGTTCTCAACCAATTAGAAGTCGAGACGGAACTTCAGTGTAAAGCCTTGGATACCCATATTGCCGTTTAGGCGGCTATTAACTAGCAAAAATTCATCGTGATCTGCGCCGGTGAGAAGATCGGTCAGCATATTCTGCTCGAACCACTCTTGGAGCTCCCACAGAGCAGTGATCGCAAAGCGATACTTATCGTGGTAGAAGAAAGCACACCACTCTAGTCCAAAGCTTGCCTCGATTTCGGGGCGTAGAGCATTGAAGTTGTAGTTGTGTGAGGTCACATTGGTCGCGTCAGTATTTGAAAAATAACCTGTAACAACCGATGCGGTTTGGAATCGCCCATAAAGCAGAGCCGCTGACATGTTACCTATGAGGGCCCAATTTTGGTTGAAGCCCCAGCGCATGTCTGCACCAGAACGTAGACCCACTGCATGGAAATTGTTGTCAGCTACAAAGCTACCTGTCCCAGCATTACCACTCTTATCAAAGCCAACATAGCTGTAGTTATACTTCTGATAGAGCCATGCCGCCCTCAAACCCCAATGAATCCTTGTGGAGATCTGCTTGGAGATGAAGAAATTGCGTCCAATATCCCAATCCAATGTGTTGTAGTTCAGCGTCCAACTGCCGGAAGCAGAAGAGTTATAGAGAGGAGTTAGGTCAGCGCCCCAGTTAGGCTGAATCCATGCAGTTCCAGAGGTTCCTACATTAGCTGCAGTTAGCCCTGTGACCGAATCAGAGTTACTATCTGTGTTGTGGAAGTAGGTCCAGTCCAACTCCATATCCCACATATCTACGTTAGCAAAGGTGTATCCGAGTTGCAGGCGGAAGCCTGGATCGAATGCACCTCCTGCTGTCTCTTGGGTCAAAGTTGTAGAACCTGTTTGCCCAGAAGTGGTAGTAGTCTGATCCTTAGTTTTCACTGCAAAGGCAGTATTCTCGACATCAGTTCTCCAGTAGATAAAATCTATATCGATATTGAAGCCTGCGTTATACAGATAGCTAGGCAGCTTTCCACCCACGGTACCATTCACGTTCTTTGTCGTGATCTGGTCAATACGGCTTGCTACTACGCTCACCTTTTGGTCTGCCGACATGTTGCTGTTGTTCACTTGCTGTGAAACAGGCATGTTGTTCTGCATCATGTCTGCAAAGGCGAAACTACTAACGGCTATCGCAGAGATGATTGCAGTAACGGCGACATTCTTCTGAGTACGTTTCATGTCTTTTTCCCCTTCTTCCGTTTTCTGCTAGGAATGGTCTCAATTCGAGAGACTAGCAAAAGATACGATTTTTGCACCAAAAAATTTCATCGGGATGAAAAAAGTTCGCAATTCAGCGAGTGTGATTGTCATTGCTCTTCTTCGGATTCGCTCTGTTGCATAGATGTAAGAACGATTCGGTCTGCGCTATGTTGTCATCTTCGTGCAGAAGCAGTAGTGCGTCTGCATCGACAAAATGGGATAATGTGTAGACGGAACCAAAGATCAGATGCAACAGATGTGCTCCTTGCAGTTCCAATTGATCGAGCTGCTCTAGCAGCATCGCATCGGGACAAAGTGGTGCATGCCCAGAGGTGGGCACAAGATTCCAGGGAATGATGAGAAGTTCATCTTCCGCAAGCTGCTGTGGAGGATCGCGAAGAATCTGGGCCCCTAGCTCCTCTACAAGAAGCTGCTCTAGAGAATCGAGGCGCGTGGTATGAAGAGAGAAGATCTGTCGCCATCTCGGTAAAGCGAGTGGAAGCAGCCCACCTCGATCTCGCACAAGGCGCATCGCCTTGCGAAACACAAGAGACTTCTCCTCGTTAAACGAGCGCGCGGCAAGCTCTCCACATCTCTCTTTATCGGCCATCTGCTTGAGATGGCTCAGAGCGCGTAAAGCGGTTACGCGCGCAGCTGCTTTTTCGATAAGAGTGCGAAATTCAGGATCGATGAGAGCCTCTGCATAGAGCGCCTCCCAGGCGCGCGGCACCACCTCGCGCAGTAGTTCATCCACATTGGGCGCGATGTGATCACCGTAGAGCAGCAGATGGCATCCTGCGCGGATGGCGGCGATGGCGATCTCTTCATGCGTGTAGCGCATGGTGAGTGCGCGCATATTCAGGGCATCGGTGATCACACACCCTTCAAATCCCATCTCTTCCTGCAGCAATTTGCGCATGATTAGGTGCGAGAGGGTAGCGGGGGTCTCGGTGGGATCGAGGGCTGGCACGGCGATGTGGGCGCTCATCACTGCCGGCACACCTGCTTGAATGAGCTGGCGAAATGGTACCAGCTCGACACTCTCGAGCCTTTCACGCGAAGCGGTCAAGAGGGGCAGGTCGCGATGCGAATCGATCGACACATCGCCATGGCCGGGAAAATGTTTGGCGCAAGAGAGTATCCCTTGACTAGCCATCCCACGCACCATGCGCAAAGCGCAAGCGGCGACCAAGTGGGGATCATCGCCAAAAGAGCGTGCATGAATGATGGGATTAGCAGGATTGATATTGACGTCGGCTACGGGTGCTAGATTCATCTGCACTCCCAGTAGCGCACATTGCTGGCCGATCGCCTCGCCCACCCGCTCGACAAGATGGAGATCGTTTGCTTCACCTAAGGTGCGCGCATGGGGCAGCGAGGCTACCTGCTGCATCCGCATGCCTAGACCATACTCGGCATCCACCACAAGAAAGAGATCATCCCCTAACGCATGACAGAGTGCTAGCTGCTCTTCGGGCGTCCCCCCCTTCATCAGGAGTGCTGAAATATGGCGCTCTTTCCGAAGCTGCTTCAGATCGAGGCGGTGCTGCTCTTCGCGCGCGGGACAGGCAGGCACTAGAAAAAGAGTGCCAATGCTCTTCACGAGCTCTTCCTCTCTGCTACAAAGAGGGCAGCAGAGAGAGAGAAGGGCTAAGAAGAAAAGAGGCGAAGTAGATCGTGCCACGTAACGAAAAGTAAAAAACCTATCAGAAGAATGATAAATGGAATCATCAGGCGACGCATCGCACGCTCGGAAAGAGCCCTTCCTGTTATCGCCTCCCAGCAGGCGAGACAGATGTGACCACCATCCAGCACAGGTATAGGCAACAGATTAACAAGGCCCAAACTGAGACTGACAAATCCAAGCCAGTAGAGCCCATTCTTAACACCTGTGGCAATACCCGCCTGCATGGCCTGAACAATACCAACCGGGCCGGACATATTCTTGGCACTGAGAGAGCCACTCAGCAGTCCTTTCAGAGCAAAGTAGGTCTCACCCACCACCGCTTGAAAGAGTTGCCATGGGGTGGGGTTATAGGCGACGAGGCGATCGCTAAGAGGAATGCCCAGCTTCAGAAGTGAACGATGCTCGGCCATTTTTTTGGCCACCATGCGCTGCCTCTCTTCTAGGTCACCCCCCCCCTCTTCTTGCTGCGCCATCTCTTGCTGCCAGGCTTCATATTGATCTTCGCGCTTTTGGCGCATGGTGGGAGTGAGCGGCATCTCATCCACAGAGACCGGCCGGATGGGCGCGAGCAGATGGTATTCGCCATTCTCTCTCTGGGGATGGAGAGTGCCGAGACTCTGGATTAAAGGGCGAATCTGCTCCCACGCCATGCCATCGATGAAATCGTTATCCGCCTGCTCCCAGTTGATCGCGGGCAGAGCTGTGCGGCGCACTACCAAAAGCGCCTTAGGCACCTGTAGCTCTGCAAGTGTTTCGGCAGCTGAATGAACCGTGGCGCCCGAAACGGCAAGGATTCTGTCTCCGGGCTTCAGCACTCTCTGGAAGGGGGAGTTTGTCTCACCCGAGGGAAGATGAGGGCTCTCTTCGAGCTGTTCATTCAGGTAGACGAGCGGCTCTTCCACCACTCCTTCATGATTGAAGCTGTAGGGAATCGAGTAGAGGTCGGCCAGCTTCATCGGCAATTTAGCCTCAAATCGCCAATCCTCTAATTCGGCCGCCTGCTGACGATTGAGGGTGAGATAGCGACTTCTAGTTCTGGGAACCAGAACCTGTAGCACCTCTCCATCCCGCTGAATACTCAATAATACCTGTGGTGCATTGAGAACTGTCCCCAACTCCTTCCAAGAAAAGAGAAAAGAGCCGTTCATCCAGATCAGCTGATCACCATCTTGGATACCAGCCTGCGTAGCGGGACCAGGTTCTGCTAAGGGGTAGTGTTGGCCCCGTTTATCACTATTTTGACGATAGATGAGGTAGCTGGCCGGCGCCATCACCCCTACTGTGCGCAGTGCCCCCTTATTCGCACTGAGGGGCTGATTCTTGAGGTTCCATTGATAGGGGGTCTGCTGGCCGGTATAGTAGTCGATGCGCTCTCCCGCCACCTCTGTAGTGGGGAGATCGAGAAAACCCACCACATAGAGATCGCGTAATCCTTGGTAGGGTCTGTCGCCATAGCGGAGAATCTCGTCGCCAGGACGTCCCCCCTCCTGATAGAAACTGGAGGTGGGATCGACCCATCCTACAATCTTGGTGTGCTGCATGAAAGGTTCGTCGCGACCGCCTGCCATCCAGATCATGGCAAAGAGAATCAGTGCAAAAAGGAAATTGGCGATCGGCCCCATCAGAGCCACCTGAATCCTCTGCCAGGGGGTCTTGCTAAAGTAACTGTCCGGCTGGGCAGCTCCTCCTCTCTTCTCCGCACCAGCGATGCGCACATAACCACCAACGGGAAAAATGCGCAGCTCCCAACGAATCTCTCGCCAATGCCAGGAGCGCAGCAGCTTGCCCACTCCAATTCCAAACGCCTCGACCCGCATGCCCACTCGCCTGGCCATCCAGAGATGACCCAGTTCATGCACCACAATCAAAAGACCCAGACCGAAGACGGCCAGCAACACATAGAGGATAGTTTCCATGTTTGCCAGCATCGCAAATCTGCCGCTAACTTACCAGTGACTATTCAGCCTCTCGAACAGGAACAGCGTTGTTGCGCAAATAAGAATTGTTATCAGACGTGGGAAATAGTTTTCGACTTCTCGAGCAGACTGATTTTATAAGAGTGGACCGGCTGCAGCTTCGATCCCTCGATCCTTGCTTCCGGGCCGTGCGCAGCACTGTCCCGGTTGCTACGGAGCGCTCGCGAGGGAGCGGGCCATGGTTCCCCTCACCTTAGAAGCGCAGCCTGCAAAAAATGGAGCCTCCATAAGCGGGCTGCGAGCGGCATCTAGCGGCCATGCTCCGCAGCCGCATGGCCGCTATCTATCCGCCCTCGCTCCGTTCTGGAGGCTCCATTTTTTACAGGGCGCTTCACGGGAGGGGCCAGGCCACTCCCTTCGTCTTCGCTTCGAGGGCTCTTTGCTGGAGCTCGGCCTAAATGGGCGGCTCCGCCGCACCACCAAAAGCCGCTTTCAGCGGCGTCGACCGCTGGAAGCGGTCGTGTCTCTGCGGCGGAGCCGCCCATTAGACCGGACTACGACAAAGAGGAATTCAAGCGAAGACGAGATCGCAGCTGATGCCTTCGGCCCCAAAGAGACGAAACACCTTGAGGAGTGCGGCGTAAAAACAAGCGATGAGGACGCCAGCGAGGAGGGATAGATAGCGCCCCCGTGGATCGCTCTTCTGCTGAGGAGCGGGGGCGCTAGATGCCCTCCGCAGCAAGTCATCATCGCTTGGCTTTTACGCATCGACGACTCAAGGCGGGCTAAAGAAGGCAGAAGCTGCGAGGTCGCGAGCGTTCCGTAGTCGCGCCGGGTAGTGCTGTGCACACTCGGACGACAAGGATGGATTCATCGCAGTCGGAGCCGGTCCACTCTTATAAAATCAGTCTGCTCGAGAAGTCGAAAACTATTTCCCACGTCTGATAACAATTCTTATTTGTGCAACACCAGTGGGAATGATTATGCCAGGGCGGTTTTGCGCTGGGTGACGGCGCGCAGGGAGAGGGAGAGAGCGAGGAGTAGGCCGAGGACCACCACCACCATGCCCGAGGTAGAGAGAGCCACCCCATAAATAGAGAGGATGTGGCGCGTCAGCGCTACACCAAGAAAAGAGGAGAGCAAGCTAGTGAGAGAGGCGAGAGCTACAAGAGAATGCAGTCTCTTCGTCCAGGGGCGCACAATCAGAGGCGGTGCAACCAAGAGGGCTAGCAGCAGCAGCACCCCCACTGCGCGGAAGGCAGCCACTGAGGTGGCTGCTGTCAGTAGCATCAGTAGATAATGAAATTTCTGTGGACCGAGGCCCAGACAGCGAGCGAAGGCGCTATCGAATGCAGCGATCTTCATCTCTTTCCAAAAGAGCCCAAAGACAAGGGCGTTCGTCAGCAGTACCTGACCTGCAAGCAGCAGATCATCGCGAGTGAGCAGATCGGCATTGCCCATGATTGCTTCGAGGCCTAGATGCACACTGCGGGTGTAGAGGGTGACAAGAAGCACCGCCAGCGCGAAAAGCGAACTGAAGACAAGGCCAATGCTAGCATCTTCCTGCACCCCTCCCCCATGCGTCAAGAGCTCGGTGGCAAGCACGGTGACGCAGCTAGCAAAGAGCGCCGCCAGCAGCAGCTCGGGCAGGCGAATCTGTAGATCCTCTCCCAGGTAGGAACCGCCAAGAAATTGGAGTACCAAAAAGGCTGCCACAAGACCCAAAAGAACTGTGTGCGAAAGTGAGTTGGCCATCATAGTCATGCGGCGCAGCACCAAAAAAGAGCCCAGAAGAGCGCCGCTGATGCCGAGAAGAAAAAGAACCCCCAGCTGCACTTCGTCTCCCGCCAGTTCGGAAAAGGGGAGCTGACCAGTGACAAGCTGCGCTAACCTCTGAAGAAAGACCCATAGAAAGGAGAAGAGATGAGTTCCGGAATAGGGATTGATCGCGATGGACATCATGATGGGATCGGTTGGCTGTGTGGATCTCGTTTGGGATCGCCAAGAAGGCCTGCCAGCATCTGCTCTAGCTCGGGTGTCAGGACATGCTCCATCTCCTCGGCGCTCTGATGCACCCTCTCTTTTCTCTGTCCCACCACATTGACCAGATAGACCTCCCACAGTCTATGCAGCCGTACAATGCGGCGAGCCCGTTTCTCTCCGTCGGAGGTGAGTTTGTAGCATCTCTCTGCCCCCAGCGGCTCGATCCACCCCTCGCGACACATACGCCGCAGTAGATGTTTACTCTTCCAGCGCGCAGGCCCCAAAAAGAGAATCGCTATATGATGCCACTCCCCTTCTGAAAAGAGATCGGTGCCATAGTCTCTCCAGATCGCCTTCAGTCCATTTTCTACCGCGATCTGTGCAGCATACTTACGTCTGCGCCAGATTCTCTGCACCAGTCCCGACCTTCCGCTGAAGAGCAGCACCGCCATACAGAAGCTGGTAGCCACCAGCAGAATGACAGGACCCGAGGGGAGCGAAAAGGGACGCGCCCCTACAGGGGTCAACAGCTGCGGTAAAACAAAAGAGGCGTAGCTTCCCAACAGGGCGCTGAGAGAGCCGATGACCACAGCCGACACCACAATCTTGGAGAGTTTTTTGTGCAGCAGCCTGGCAGCTAGAGGGGGGGCCACCAGCATTCCCGACATCAGAACTACGCCGATCGTGCGCATGCCCACCATGATCGCCATAGCGATGAGCAGAGCAATGCCGCGATCGAGAGCGCGCACCGGCAGTCCAACAGAGAGGGCAAACTCTCGATCGAACAGTAGAGCGCGTAGAGGCTGATGAAAGAGAAAGAGCAGCAGAGCCACCGTGGCGGTGAGGACAAGGTAGAGAAGAAGATGGTCGTCAGTCAGCGTAGCCGGCTGTCCATAAAGAAAAATCTGCACCTGCTGCACCCAGAGCGGATGGCTCGCCTGAAGGTGGCTGGTGAGCAGTACACCCAGTCCAAAAAAGAGCGCCAACACAGCGGTGAGCGCGGCGTCACTGCTGAAGTGCCACCTCCTCTCTAGAAGATCGATTGAGGCGAGGGCCAATCCCGAAAAGAGCAGCGCTCCCGCAAAAATAGCAACAGAGACAATCGGCGCATCGGGCTGATAGGCAAAAGAGGGTATGGCTGAGAAGAGAAGCGCCGCCAGCACAATTCCGGGATAGCAGGCGTGCGAAAGCGCCTCTCCGATGAGAGAGCGCCTTTGCAGCAGCACCACAACTCCTACGAGCGAGGTGGTGGCACACATCAGAAGAGCTCCGAGAGCCGGCCCCCTTAAAATCGGGTCGGTCAGCAGCGTCAGAGGCGAGAGCCACGAACCTTCCATCCTCTTAACTCTTACCCCCGGTAGTCTTCTGCTGTGAAAGGCGACCCACTTCGCCCAGCAGCGTCAGCTCCTGCCCATAGATTTTCGAGAGTAGTTCGGGCTTAAGCACCTCTTCGGTGGGACCAGCACTCACCAGGCATGTACTCAGCAGAATCACCCAGTCGAAGTAGTCGCGCACCGTGGTCAGGTCGTGGTGCACCAGCAGCAGCGTCTTGCGCTGCTCCTTCAACTCTTTTAGAAGCGTCACAATGCTCTTCTCGGTCGCCGCATCGACAGCGGCAAACGGCTCGTCCATCAGGTAGAGATCGGCCTCCTGCAGCAGCGCACGCGCCAGAAAAAGCCTCTGCTGCTGTCCACCTGACAGCTCGCCAATCTGCCTTTCTGCAAAGGAGGTCATGCCCACCTTATCAAGAGCTGCATAGGCAGCCTCTTTGTCGGCGCGGCTGGGTCTAGCGAGCAGCCCCAGTTTGCCGTAGCGACCCATCAACACCAATTCGAATGCCGTGATGGGAAAGGTCCAGTCGACAAGCGCTCGCTGGGGCACATAGGCGACGCGGGAGCGCGCCTCGTCAAAGCTCTCTCCAAAAAAGAGCGCTGTTCCCGAAGTGGGCCGCACCGCCCCCACAAGAGCCTTCAAAAGAGTGCTCTTTCCAGCGCCATTGGGCCCTACAACTGCAGCCATCACCCCTCTGGGAAGTGTCAGTTCTACATTCCAAAGAACAGGCGCCTCCCGATAGTGCACAGTCAACTGTCTCACCTCAAGCGCTGGAGGCGCTCCTTTTCTGTCGCATGGCTGACTCATTCTATAGCCCACTCCTCTGCGATGGTGCGCGCATTGCACCTGATCATTTCCAGGTAGCTGTCGGCACCACTTCCCGGCGGACCCATGGCATCTCCATAAAGGGGCTTCTTGGCTAGATGGGCTCGCACCCCTTTACTGGTCAGCACCGACAGAATTTTAGCAAGCGATCCGCGACTGACGTTGGACTCGGGGAACAGCACCGCCACGCTATGATTCTCTGCAAAATGGACAATCCACTGGATGTCGGCACTTCCAATCTGCGCCTCGGGGGCGAGACCTTCAGGAGCCGCACAACGCTCGTGCCAGCTCCCTTCCTCCCTCTCAGCATCTGTAGCCAGGTAGCTGCGGGTGAAGTAGTGGAAGGCGTCGTGGCTGGTGATTAAAAAGCGTCTCTCTGGATCGATGATGGCAAAACACGCTACCACCTCTTCATGCAAACCGGCCAGTTCGGCTAGCAGCTGGTCGCCATTTTGGCGATAGAGAGCTGCCCCCTCTGGGTCGAGCTGGCTGAGTTGCTCGACAAGTGGATCGACTCCCAGAGCAAAGAGCGATGCATCCATCCAGATGTGCGGATCGGAGATGCCATCCGACTCAAGAATCATCTCGGGCGCGCGCTCTCGAATCAGATCGCCTAAAGAGACCACCTTGGGATGAAGCGACATCCTCTTCTGCAGCGAAGCGCCATGCTCGAGGCCTAGGCCATTGGCCACAACCATCTGAGCCTGGGAAAACTTCTCCTCGTCCCCTTTCACCAGCTCGTAACGGTGCGGATCCATCTCCCCCACAATGAGCGCCAGCACATCGACCCGCTCACCGCCTACACCCATCACCAGATCGCGCAGCATGGCAGTTGTGGTAAGAATTTTTATTTTTCCATTCTGCTGTGTCCAGCTATGCGAAGCGGCCTGCTCACGCGGAGCGCCGCAGCCACCTAGAAGGAAGCAGAAGAGAAAGAGGAGTGCTGCAGAAGAGAATAGGAGTAAGTACCTTTTGAACATCCTGAAGAGAATTCCAAACTAATTCCATACCGACCCACCCTCTCCCATGAAAGAGCCATCAGATCGGACACGATGGCGAGGTTACCACGCCCGCGCTTCTCCTGACAAACAATACATGGACAGTTCTCCTGCAGCCGACGAACCGAATAGCGCGAGATCTCGCCACCCTCCCAGAAGAGCATTAGCTCGCTTCCCTGCTCTAGCAGCTCGACGCGAGGCAGCGCATCTGCCTCTGCTGAAACGAGAAGCGCTTCCGCCACCGGCTCCAAAATGGCGCTGGTCTCTGAGGAGGGCCGCCACCGGTGTAGTGGTAGCCCAGCATCGGCAGATCGGCTGATTTCGGGATCGAGAGGCAGCGAAGCGAGGCGCGAGGTGCGATACCTCTTTGCCAGATCCAAAAGAGCCCCTTCATCGCCAAAAAGCCGACTGCCTTGATAGGAAGCCATATTCTCTACCAAACCTAGAATGGGCAGCTCGAGGGCACAAAACATCTGCGCCGCCTTATCTACATCCTCCAGAGCCACCTGCTGCGGGGTGGAGACAAGCAGCGCTCCGCTGAATAAAAAACTTTGCAAAAGGGCAATCTGTATATCGCCCGTTCCCGGAGGAAAATCGACCAGCAGTAGGTCGCACTCCCATACAACCTCCTGAATGAAGCTACGCACCAGCGAAGTGGCAACAGGAGCCCTTACCATCGAGACGCGCCCTCCCCCAAGGTCTGGCCTGGAAAGTAGAGCCACCGAGATGTAGGCGATGCCGTGAGCCATCGCTGGGCGTAAGAAGCCGGGCTGACCTGGACAGAGCGCTAGCGGCCTCAGATCGCCATCGCCCCCTAGCATACGCGGGATGGAGGGGCCGTAGATGTCGGCATCTACGATACCCACCCTGACCCCCCTGCGCTTCAGTGCATAGGCTAAATTGACAGCCACGGTCGATTTGCCCACTCCACCTTTGCCAGAAGCTATAGCAATTAACTTTGGATACACCACGTCGCCATGCTACAAAATGAGCTACATCAAAGTACAAAGTTAAACCTCTACAATAGGCGTTTTAGCCGAAAATCGGCCTGTTTACAGAAAAAATCGCCGATCGGAGAACAATTCGTTGAGTTTAATTTTCACATTGGATAAATCCTAGCCTCAGGACTGCAATTCCGATCAAACTTAATTGGACCAAACTATGCACCAAGCAAGCAGCAACGAAACCCTCGAACAAAAGAGCGGACAGGCAAAAGGCCTGAATGAACTGGAATCTGTCATCGCACGGGCTATGTCAAAGACGGGCGCCAAAAAATCGACCGATCTTTGCCATTATCTACCCGGAGATGCAGGCGGGTATATGCACCACTTCACCATGGAAAAGATGCGTCGCAAGGCTCCAGACCAACTGCGCACCCTCATTCAGCAGTTCATCCTCACCTCCGATCGCCCCAGTCCCTTACCCCCCAAACAGCGCGCTCCACGCGGCTCGCGCGCCAACAAATCGTGCGATCTGACCCGCGGTCAAATTGAAAAAATGTTTCAACTGGCCCGCAATAGCAAAAATCGCGAAATGCTGCTTCTACTCAGCTCGAAGCGCTCTCTCAAATCTTGCAAAAGAGATTTAATACAGTCGATTCGCCGCGGCGATGTAGACCAGATGCTCTGGGATGCCTACGTCGAAGCCTGCAGAGTAGCCAAAGCTGGCCCCCTCGCTGATAATGAAGAGGCCTTCTTCTTTCCGTCAGATTCAGAATCGTAAAAAGTTTTTCTTTATCTTGTCATTGTAGGCGGGAGCACCCTCCCGCCTATCTATCCTTGAGTTAGAAACTCGGGAGCGTATATACTGGCTCCTTCTCTTGTTTGAAACGTAGTTTAGTTCGTCGAACGAGATATTTAATTTTTTTGTTAACTTTCTAGAGAGATCTAGGGGATTTTTATGTCAGAACCCAAGACAGCCGAATTTGGGAAGTGGCGGTCATTCTTTTGGCCGGTACACACCTACGAATTGAAAAAGCTCATTCCAATGCTTTTGATGTTCGCTTTCATCAACTTCAACTACACCATCCTGCGCGACACCAAAGATACTCTGATCGTGACCGCACCAGGTTCCGGCGCCGAGGCTATTCCATTCTTGAAAGTATGGGGAGTGATGCCTTTCGCCGTGCTCTTCATGCTGATCTACTCCAAGCTCAGCAATACGATGAGCCGAGAGAAGCTGTTCTACGGCTGTATGACCGTCTTCCTCATCTTCTTTGCCATCTTCGCCACAGTTCTCTATCCCTGCCGCGACCTACTGCACCCCACACAACTGGCAGACAAGCTGCAGGCCATCCTGCCCGAAGGGTTTGGTGGACTGGTAGCGATCTTCCGCAACTGGACTTACGGTCTCTTCTACGTCATGGCCGAGCTATGGGGTAGCGTGGGAATCTCTCTGCTCTTCTGGGGCTTTGCTAATGACATCACTAAAGTCTCCGAATCCAAGCGTTTTTATGCCCTCTTTGGTATCGGTGCCAACCTAGCAATGCTGATCTCCGGACCGGCCATCATTTACTTCTCGAAAATCCGCGATAAGGTGCCCGCTGATGTAGACGCCTGGGGCGTTACACTGAATCTCCTGGTGGGATCGGTTGTGCTAGCGGGAATTGGGGCAATGTTGACCTACCGTTGGATCAACAGAAATGTACTCACCGATCCACGCTTCTTCGATCCGGCTGAAGTGAAGAAAAAGAAAGAGAAGCCCAGCATGTCCATGAAAGAGAGCTTCCTCTTCCTAGCCAGATCAAAATATATCGCCTGCATCGCCATCTTGGTGATCGCCTACGGTATCTCCATCAACATCGTGGAAGTAACCTGGAAAGGTCAGTTGAAGCAGCTCTACCCCAACCCCAATGACTACAGCGCCTTCACAGGACTCTACTCTACCCTCATGGGTATTGTAACTGTTCTGATGATGCTGTTTGTCGGTAGCAACGTTTTGCGTCGCTTTGGCTGGGGAGCTGCGGCCCTCTTCACCCCAGTTGCTCTGCTCCTCACAGGAACCGGCTTCTTCGCCTTCGTGATTTTCCGCGATAACCTGGCTGGTATGGTTGCCTATCTCGGCACCTCGCCACTAGTTCTTGCGGTGATTTTTGGTACAATCCAGAACATCTTGAGCAAGTCTTCCAAATACTCTCTATTTGACCCCACCAAAGAGATGGCCTACATCCCTCTGGATCCAGAGTCAAAAGTGAAAGGTAAGGCTGCGATTGACGTGGTGGGTGCTCGTCTCGGCAAATCGGGCGGCTCTCTCATGCAACAGGGTCTAATTGTGGGCTTTGGTAGCCTAGCTGCCATCACTCCTTATGTGGCTGGTATTCTGTTTGTCATCGTCTTCGCCTGGATTTGGGCTGCAAGATCGCTAAGCAAGCAGTTTGGTGCGCTGGAAACAGGCAAGCAACCACAAGCTGCACCTGTCATGGCGTCGGGTGGAGCTGCTGCTTCACTCGCTACTAAGCAGACAGAGCCCCAGGCCACCTCATAAGGGCCACTTCGTAATTCCTGACCAACAGGAAGCAATTCCGGCCCTTCTCCCTTGGGAGAAGGGCCTTTTTGTTGTAAGATAGCCGAGAGTAACAGAGGTTTTTTTTCCGTGACCTACGATCGCAGTAAGATTCGCAATTTTTCTATCATCGCTCACATCGACCACGGCAAGTCCACCATCGCCGACCGGATGCTCGAGCTAACAGGTACAGTGGCCATGCGCGAGATGCAGGAGCAGGTGCTCGATGCAATGGATCT
The DNA here is from genome assembly GCA_027365315.1 of Rhabdochlamydiaceae bacterium. Taxonomy (GTDB): domain Bacteria; phylum Chlamydiota; class Chlamydiia; order Chlamydiales; family Rhabdochlamydiaceae; genus DAHXNQ01. The sequence goes on from DAHXNQ010000085.1 coordinate 16,525, forward strand.
AGAGCGCGAGCGAGGCATCACCATCAAGGCGCATCCCGTCACCATGCACTACAAGGCGGACGACGGAGAGATCTACGAAATCAATCTGATCGATACTCCCGGCCATGTCGACTTCTCCTACGAGGTCTCCCGCTCGCTCGCTGCCTGCGAAGGGGCACTGCTGGTTGTCGATGCTGTCCAGGGAGTGCAGGCGCAAACCCTGGCCAATGTCCACCTGGCGATCGAGCGCAACCTCGAAATTGTACCGGTGCTGAATAAGATCGATCTACCTGCGGCTGATCCTGTTTCGGTGAAGCAGCAGATCGAAGATGTGATCGGCCTCGATGCATCCACCGCTGTGCTCTGCTCCGCTAAAAATGGCATCGGTATTCGAGAGATTCTCGAGCAGATTGTCCATCTGGTGCCCCCCCCTCGGGCGCCCGAAGACGAGCAGCTACGCGCTCTTGTTTTCGACTCCCATTACGACTGCTATCGCGGTGTGATGATCTACGTACGGGTGATGAGCGGCGAGATCACCAGAAAGAGCTCCATCTTGATGATGGTGACCGGCAAGCTGTTTGAGGTGACCGAGGTGGGGGTCTTCTCCCCCAAAGAGACGCCGGTTGAAGTGCTGCGTCCCGGCCAGGTGGGCTATCTTCTAGCCAACATCAAGACCAGCTCCGACGTGAAGATCGGCGATACCATCACCTCTGCGCAGAAGCCGGTCTCTACCCCCCTCCCCGGCTTTCGCGCCGTTTCGCCCGTTGTCTTTGCCGGAATCTATCCTGTCGACAGCTCCGATTTTGAGGCGCTGCGCGATGCTCTCTCTCGGCTACAGCTGAACGACTCGGCGCTGCATGTCGAGCAGGAGAGCAGCCTGGCACTGGGATTTGGCTTCCGCTGCGGTTTTTTGGGTCTGCTGCATCTCGAGATTGTCTTCGAAAGACTGCAGCGAGAATTCAACCTCGACATCATCACTACCGCTCCCAGCGTCGTCTACAAATTCCTACTTCGCAGTGGCGAGGAGAAGAACATCGATAACGTGGCTCACTACCCCGACCCCACCCTCATCGAGCATGTGGAAGAACCTTGGGTCATCTGCCATATCATGGCCCCCAGCGACTATCTGGGAGCCCTGATGAATCTGGGCATGGAGAAGCGCGGCGAGCTCACCAAAACAGAGACTCTCGACGCCAAACGCCTCCTCCTCACCTTCCTCTTCCCCCTAGGCGAAATCCTGACTGACTTTAGCGATAAGATGAAGTCGGTCACCCGTGGCTACGGCTCGTTCGACTACGAGTTCAAGGAGTACCGCAAGGGAGACATCATCAAGCTAGAGATTCGCGTGAACGAAGAGCCTGTCGACGCCTTCTCCTGCCTGATACACCGCAGCCGCGCCGAGGCAAAAGGCAGAGCCATCTGTAAAAAGCTGCTCGACGTCATTCCGCAGCAGCAGTTCAAGGTGCCCATCCAGGCAGCCATCGGCGGCAAGATCATCGGCCGCGAAACCATCAGCGCCATCACCAAAAACGTCACCGCCAAGTGCTATGGCGGCGACATCACCCGCAAGCGCAAGTTGTGGGAAAAGCAGAAGAAGGGAAAGCGCAAGATGAAGGAGTTTGGCAAGGTGCAGATTCCCCAATCGGCCTTCATGGAGGTGCTGAAAGCGGAGGAATAGCCGTCGTCACACCCATCTAGCTAAATCAAGGAGCTAGTCTCCATCCAGTTATTGAGCACCTGGACATATTTGAGACGCTCTTGCTGCGAGGCGCTCTCTGCCCTGTAACAGCTTTCGACCAACAGGCCAGCAGCCACGACAATCGGTTTGCTCGCTTCATTAATCTGCATAATTGATGCTTGTACAATCTGTGCATCGAAAGCCTCTCCTCTGAGGAGCCTCTCTCGCTCTTCAGTCCAATCTGCAAAGCTCTCCACCACTGATTGCAACGGAAGGGATAGAGTTTTGTAATCCGTAAAGTACGATGAGTCAAAGCCGAGTCGCCATGCCATCTCCGTAAGGTACCAAGCTCGATGCTTTTCATCAGACGCTTGACCAGGGAGAGAGCTTATGACCTTTTTTTGATCGCTACATGAAGCCAATAGCAGCATGTAGCGCAGAGCGCTCTTTGTACTTTCTTCAGAACATTTATAGTGGGTAGTCAGCTCTTTTACAATGCGTTGCACCGAAAGAGAGGCACCCGAATAGTCCGCTAAAGAAGGCTCCTTCTTCTCCATCAAAGAGTTCAGCAGATCAGCCGATACCCTAGGTGTCTCATCAAGATGAAGAGAAAACATAATCACCTGCTCAACGGGTGGGGTCGGTACCATGGGCACGTTACCAACAAATGCTGCAGCTTTGGACATAAAGAGCCTCCTTGAGATGAGGCGGTATTTTAAACCACTGCTCTAGAAGACGCAAGCAAAGCATTTAGAAACGCTTCTGTTCGCTACACCTTGCTTCTCTGATCGAGTAACTCACCGGTTAGAGGTACTACATCGGGAGCAACAAGATCTCATTGTAATAATTTAATTTGACCATTCTGTATGGAAGAATTTTCCCCTGGGGGCGTCGATGCGCTCATAGGTGTGGGCACCGAAAAAGTCGCGCTGCGCCTGCAGCAGGTTGGCGGGAAGCCGCTTGCAGCGGTAGCCATCGAAGAAGGAGAGAGCGGTGGCAAAGCAGGGCAGTGGCAAGCCATGCAGAGCTCCCCATGACACCACGCGCCGCCAGGATGGAAGCGCCTTCTTGATCTCCTCCTCAAAGAAGTCGTCGAGTAGCAGACTATCGAGGCTGCTGTTTTTGGCAAAAGCGGCCTGGATGTTGCCGAGGAAGCGACTGCGGATGATGCAGCCGCCGCGCCACATCAAAGCGATGCCGCCAAAGTTGAGGTGCCAATTTAGTGCAGCCGCTGCACTGCGCATCAGCATAAAGCCCTGCGCATAGGAGATGATCTTGGAGGCGTAGAGCGCCTGCTCGACAGAGGCGATCAGCTCCTCTTTCGCTCCTTGAAATTTGGTGGGGGCATCGGGATAGTGCTCCGCCGCTATCAGGCGCTCCTCTTTCATGGCCGAGAGGCAGCGGGCGAAGACCGCCTCGCCAATCAGGGTGACCGGTACTCCCTGATCGAGCGCGCTGATACCAGTCCATTTGCCTGTCCCCTTCTGTCCAGCAGCATCGAGTATCTTGTCGACAAGAGGTGAGCCATCTTTGTCTTTCTGGCGGAAAATTTTGGCAGTGATCTCGATGAGGTAGCTGCTGAGCACGCCGCTATTCCACTTGGTGAAGATGTCAGCAATCTCGTCGTGGGAAAGCCCACCCAAAGTCTCAAGCATCTGATAGGCCTCGCAGATGAGCTGCATGTCGCCATACTCGATACCATTGTGCACCATCTTCACGTAGTGGCCAGCGCCCCCCTCGCCCACCCAGTCGCAGCAGGGCGAGCCATCCTCTGCTTTCGCAGCAATGCCCTGTAAAATAGGCTTCACGATGGGCCACCCTTTCGGATTGCCACCTGGCATGATGGAGGGACCGTGACGTGCCCCCTCTTCTCCACCAGAAATACCGGCGCCAATGAAGAGAATACCTTTTGCCGCCAGCTCCTTCATGCGCCGTTCGCTATCGGGATAATGGCTGTTGCCACCATCGATCACCACATCTCCTGCCTCGAGGAAGAGGAGGCACTCTTCGATCAGCTCGTCAACCGGCTGGCCTGCCTTCACCATCATCATCAATCTGCGCGGACGTTTCAGCTTGGCGCAAAACTGCTGGATCGAGTCGCTGCCAATCACATTGAATCCGCGAGCAGGTCCATCTAAAAAATCTTTTACTTTGGAGACGGTGCGATTGAAGACCACAACGCGGTGGCCATGATCGGCCAGATTGAGGACCAGATTCTGTCCCATCACTGCCAGCCCAATCAATCCAAAATCTGCTAACTCTTCACCCATCTCGGTTTCCCTTTAATTTTAGTGATGCTAAAATCGCATCCCTATTGTCCTCGTAGCTCAGTGGATAGAGCGGTCGCCTCCTAAGCGACAGGTCGCGCGTTCAATTCGCGCCGAGGACGTACACCTAGTTTAAAAACTGCTCCACACCCAGTGCAATCCCTTTCGCCACCTGATCGAGATATTGCCGCTTCTTTAGTTTTTCAAATTCTTCGTAGTTGGTAAGGAACCCCGCCTCCACAAGAATAGCCGGCATCTTGGTTTCGCGGATCACCAGAAAATTACCACGCTTCACTCCTCGTGAGCGCGCTTCGGTCTCATCGACCAGATGGTGCAGCACGCAGTCGGCCAATTTGTGCGAGAGCCTCTGCCTACCTTGCTCTCCACTATTGTGATAGAAGACCTCGATCCCCTTTGCCTCGGGATTGCGCGAAGAGTTGTAATGAATGCTAACAAATAGATTGGCCTCGAGATCGTTGGCTATCTGTGCCCGCTGTGGCAGGGGAATGAAGATATCGCGGCTGCGCGTTAAGATAACACGGTAGCCCATCTCCTCGAGATGACGCTTTGTCAGCAGTGCCGTGGTGAGAGCGATGCGCTTTTCGTGCAGCGAGCTGAGCTTGGTCCCTTCATCCGGACCGCCATGGCCGGGATCGAGCACAACCAGCTGCTGGTGCTTCTCGGCATGAGAGAGCGTCGCCTCGAGATGAACAGGTTTAGAACTTCTGCGATGCACCGACGAGAGAGGATCGCGCAGTTCTCCACGTAACACTGGAGAGGTCAAAAAGAGCAGAATCAGCAGAAAGTGTAGCATAGGAATCAGTCTAACAAAATAGCAGTTTTGGATTCTCTACTTTAACTAGATGGTAGCGGTGGCTAGTTCACTGCAGATGGTGCGTGCCACAATGCGGTCGTCAAAGGGTAGAAAGCGCTGCCCTACAATCTGATAACTTTCGTTCCCTTTGCCAGCGATCAGTACTACGTCCCTCTCTCTAGCCGACTGGATAGCAAAGCGAATCGCCTGCGCCCGGTCAAGATGGACCACCGCCTTTTCAGGGCTCTTCATGCCCGCCAGAATCTGGCGCACAATCTCTAGAGGCTCTTCATTGCGCGGATTGTCGTTTGTCACTACAACCAGATCGGATAGCTCTTCTGCAATGCGTCCCATTTCGGGCCGTTTAGTAGTGTCGCGTCCTCCTCCACAGCCAAAGACCACAATCATCCTGTTAGGGCTGATGGAGCGAAGCGCCTTCAGCACATTCTCGAGTGCATCTCCCTTGTGGGAATAGTCGACGTAAAGAGAGATGCCCAGCGAGTTGACCACCTTCTCCAGCCGTCCTGGTACAGGAGGCACCTGCGCTAGTATGGCGGCCATTCTCTCTAATTCCCAACCCTGTGAAAGGCCAAAGGCAATCGCCGCTAGCATGTTGTAGACATTGAATTTACCGATCAGCGGTGTTGAGAACCGGTAGGTTCTCCCCTCGTGGAGTAGATCGAAGAGGGTCCCCTCCATCGTTGTCACCAAATTGACCCCCCTCACCTGTGCTTCCTCTCCCAGACCATAGGTGAGCCATGGAGCACAGCAGGAGCGCACCATCCGTCCACTCCAGGAGCTGTCAGCATTTAAAATGGCCCATCTCGGAACACTTTTGCGGCTGCGCGCTACACGGCCCAGCTGCTCGAAAAGAAGCGCTTTGGCAGCGGCATACTCTTCGAAGTTGCCATGATAATCGAGATGGTCGCGCGTCAGGTTGGTGAAGATGGCTACGTCGAAATCGAGATCGATCACCCTTCCCTGCTTCAGTGCATGCGAGGAGACCTCCATCACCGCTGCTAACGCCTCCTGCTGCACCATCTCGCGCAGCAGCCTCGATGTGGTGAAGAGGTCGGGCGTGGTGTAAAGAGAGGGAAGTAGACTCTTGCCGACAATCCACTCCACAGTGCCCAGAAGTCCTGTGGGCCCTAGCATCGCCTCTAAAAGCGCCCGCACCAGATAGCTGGTGGTGGTCTTGCCGCTGGTGCCGGTGATGCCCACCAGCAGCAGCTCTTCCGACGGCCCGCCGTAGTAGCGGCGTGCCAGTTCGGGCTCCAGAGCGGCAGGATCGTGATGGATCACCTGGGTCACCTGACGCAGGAAGGGATCGAACAGATCGGTCACCACCGCTGCAGCGCCTGCCGAAACTGCCTCGGCAATGTAGCGACCCGAAGAGGGCTCCTTCCCTTTCTTCGAGAGAAAGAGCGCACCGGGTGCAGCAAACTTGGAGTGAGCACAGAGTCCTGTGATCTCCACCTCTGAGGAGCCGCGCACCGCCGCAATGGGCAGATTTTTAAGCAGTTTTTTTAACTTCATTGATTCCACTCGCGGTAGAGGCGCGCTAGACGCTCTGCCTCGTCGTACCAGTCCGCCTGCTTGGTACCAGAGAAGGGGTCGTCCGGTGGAACGCCCAGATACTCTAGCGTACGCAGGCCAATCTCTCGAAAGACAGGCGCCGCGCAGACACCGCCAAGCTGATTCCTACCCACGCCCACCTTGTACTCGGGATCATCGATCGCCACCAAAAGCACAAACCGCGGATGATTTGCAGGAGCTACCCCAGCAAAGAAGGAGATATGATCTCTCTTGGAGTAACTGCCGGCAATCACCTTTTCAGCCGTTCCCGACTTGCCAGCTTCGGTATAGCCAGGAATATCCGCTCTCGTTGCAGAGCCTCCAGACTTGGTGGCATACTTCAGTGTGCGCACCATGCGGGCTGCAATTTCAGGGTCAAGAAGCTGCTCTCCCATTGTAGGGGCTGCTTTTGCGCTCCTGTCAAGCAAGATCTCCTCTTTGCCATCGGGCAGAGAGCGCACCACCTTGCGGACCAGATGGGGAGTCACCTCCCGCCCGCCATTCGCCAAGATGGCATAACCGCGCACCAGCTGAAGACCGGTGGCAAGGAGGTTGTGTCCCATTGCCATCGAGTAGGGGGTGGGAACTGACCACTCCAGCGCTCCCGATGCATACTTCTTACCCAAAGTGGGCAGAAAACCGCTCGCTTCCCCGGGCAATTCCACGCCGGTCTTCTGCCCTATGCCAAAAACCTTCTGCAGCCTGCTACGCAGCCACTCTTCTCCCATCCGCTCGATCAGCCGCTGCATCACTCGCGCCAGGTAGACATTCGACGACTTCTGTAGCGCCATATCCATGTTCATGAAGCGATGGAACCGTAGATCGCGAATCGGTTTCTGGTGACGTCCAGGCACCCGTCCATCGCTGGTAGCGATCTTCCCATCGGGGTCAAAAAGGGGGGCTTCACCGCGCTGGCGGAGCTCTTGGTTGGCCTGCAGAAAGAGAGCCACAATCAGCGGCTTGAAGATCGAGCCCGGCTCATAGGCATCGATCGCAGCCTTCACCTTGGTCTGCTGCATTCCCTTGTCATCCTGAAAATAGGAGGCATAGTGGCTGGGCTCGAAGAAAGGATACTGCGCCAGCGCCCAGATCTCACCGCTATAAGGATCCATCAGAATCGCCCAGCCGCCCGAAGCGTTTGCCGTACGCACCCCCTTTTCTACCGCCTCCTCGGCAATCGCCTGCAGATGGTGGTCGATGGTGAGGTAGAGATCGGCGCCCGGCACAGGAGTAGAAAGCACTCTACCTAGCCCCAGAGCTCGGCGCGGCGAACGGTGGCGGATCCTCTTTCCCTCGGTACCCTGTAGAATGCTATCAAACATCAGCTCAAGACCACCCGTGGGAATAGCCTGCCCATTCTCTTCGTCCTTTTCATCACGGATGGTATGCATCACCTGCCCTAGCAGATGTCCAAAGGGGTAGCAGCGGCGGTAATCGGAGATGAAGTAGAGGACACCTCTACGCAGCCTGGCACGCGGCGCATACTCCTCCCACCAGAGCTCGATCTTCATTCTCTCCTCGCGAGAGAGCCAGAGGGAGAGTTTGCGGCTGCGGCTCTTTTTCCCCAGCTGCTCGAGAATCCAGCCTTTTGCACTCATCTGTTTAGAAGGATGGGGTAGCAACCTCTCCAGCTCCGCCGCCAGATCGGCCCGTTTTTCGGGCGGAACGAGAAACGGATCGCAGTAGAGATGAAACTTGGGGAGATCGACCACGAGCGGTGTCTTCAACTCTGGATGGCCGGGACGCAAAGAGGGGTGGGCATAGAGACGGCCACGCCGCGCTGGCTCGCGGATCACCGCCTCATGCTGCCTCAGCGCTAGCGCGCTCCACTTCTCATGCTCGACTACCTGGATCTTGAAAAACTGCAGCAGCAGCAGGGCAAATAAAAGAGCAATTCCGAGAAAAAGGATAGCAAGACGCCTTCTCTCTCCCGTAGCGAGGCGGCTATGGCCTTGCGATGGATAGAGAGGGCCAGGTGGAGGCGATGGTAGCGCTGGTGGAGGCGGCGGCGGGCGTCGGATCATGGGAAACGGGATCTACCTGGATAGCAACACAGATACGAGCTGGATCGGGCGAACAGAGATGACTGAATTCAGGAAGCTCGGCAAGAGCGAGCAGCCTGGAAGGACTCTCCAGCTGCCGAGCGAGATAGCCCAATTCGGCAATCTCTTCGGCCAGCAAATCAATCTCTGCCACAGCGCGGGGCAGTTCTAACTTTAAGCGGAGCAGCTCGTTTTGACTCTGCAAAAACGAGAGGGCCGATCCGAAGGTGAGGGTGAGTGCGCTAAGGATCGAGGCGATGCGGATCACAGCACCCCCTCACTGAGAGCATCGATCTTCTCGACAAAACGCATCTTGGCACTGCGACTGCGAGGGTTGCTTCTCATCTCGCGTAGAGAGGGCACAATCGGCTTTTTTGTCAGAATCTTCACTAGAGCTGGCACCCGAGTTCCATCGGGCTGACGGCTGGAAGCAGCCATTCTAAAGCAGTTCTTCACCAGTCGATCTTCGAGACTGTGGAAACTGATCACACCCAGGCGACCACCTATACTTAGCGCTGCGATGGCCTTATTCAGCGCTTCCTGCAGCACGCCTAGCTCGTCATTCACCAGAATCCTAAGAGCTTGAAAGACAAGAGTGGCTGGGTGCAGTTTACCACGCGTCTTGCCGGGAAGCGCCTGGGTCAGCAGCTCAGCCAGCTGGGTTGTGGTAGTCAGAGGCTTCCTGCGTCTGCTCTCTACAATCGCCTTGGCGGCGCGCCTCCAGCGTGGATCCTCTCCATATTCGCGAAACAGCTCGCCCAGATTCTTTTCCGACCATTCATTGACAATCTGTCTAGCGGTGAGAGAGCGTGTCCCATCCATCCGCATATCGAGCGGCCCTTCCCTGAGGAAGCTGAACCCCTTCTCTTTCTGGTCGAGCTGCATGGATGACACCCCTAGGTCAAAAAAAAACCATCGATCACATGATCGGTTCCAGCCGATGACGCAATCACCTCATCTAGCTGCGCAAAATTACTCTCTACTAGCCGTACCCGACTGCCCCACTTGGCCAGCCGCCGCCCCGCTAGCTCCAGCGCCACCGGATCCTGGTCGCATCCGATATAGAGCTCGATCTCAGGATGGGCGGAAAGAAAGGCATCGGCATGTCCACCCGCTCCCACCGTTCCATCAAAAAAGGTGCGGATGGAGAGGCCGACAAATCCAGCCACGCTCTCTTCCAGTAGTACAGATGTATGGGGCCACGCCTCTTCGGTCATCGTCTTTTAGTTCCTCGGTATCGGTATCTCGTATGCGTTCATCACAGGCTGGACTGGCAAAGCGGGCGCAGAAGGAGCTTCATCCAGAAGGGCAAACGCCTCTTCTGTCAGCTTGGCTAGGTCCATCTCTGCATCCTGGCCGCTCAGCATCAGCTGAAGCTGGCGATCGTAAAGCTCTCTAGGCCAGATCTCGATCTTATCGAGAACGCCTGCTACCACAATTTCTCCCTCAATTCCCACCGCCTTCTTCAGCATAAGAGGAAGAGTAACGCGCCCTATTTTATCACATGTTGTGGGATAGAGTGTCGAAAAGAAGAAAGTGAAAAACTTCTGATATTTAGCTAGATGCTGTTTAGCTTGAAACTTCTCGACAATCTTTTCGATATCGCTAGGCCTATAAATAGCCAGGCAGCCGCCCAATCCTAGCCCCAGGACAAACTTTAGATCGCCCGCCTCCACAAGGCCATAGCGCATCTCCTGAGGAAGGACGAAACGGTTTTTCTCGTCTAACTTGGCTACATTCGAGCCGCTGAAGAAGAATTTGCCCACAGTTTTCCCACCACTTCCCACAATCTAACACCCATTCCCCTGATTAGGCAATCGATTTTTTAAAAAAACTATCAGGCTATTGATTTGGAATTACCTCTTGCAGATTTCACTACCACCTGGCAAAGGTCCAAAATAAGGGTAATTGCTCTTTTGAAGGCGAAAATTCGTGGCGGAATCTAGGACGATCAATGATCTTCCCATAGGCGCTCACAAAGGGTATGCTCAGTGGGAAAAGCAGAGCCAGGACGATCTGGTTCTGAAAATGCGGTTTGACAGCGATATCCCCGGACGCACCCGGATCGAGGTGACCCACCCCGGCATCCTGCAGCAGCTGGACATCCTTCTTGGACTGCCAGGCCAGGGCATTTCCTGGGCAGACTTTGAAGCCCCCAGCAAAATTCCGGGATCGGTGCGCGGGCTTTTTGAGCATCTGGTGGTCCCTTCCCTCGGTTCCGACGAGCATCAGGAGCAGCTGAGGCGCCGCATCAAAACGGCGATCGAAAGCCCTCCGCGCCCGGCCGTCACAGAAGAGCCCCTCCTCCCCTGGGAGGTGGAGCAGCTGAAGAACCGGACCCAAAGGGAGGGAGAGACGCTCGCCTCCATGCTGGATGAAACTGCGAAGATGAGCCGCAATCTGGAGCTGGTCATTGCGGCGCGCAGCAGGTATTATAGGGCCTAGAGATTATGGCAGAGACAAGCTGGACAGAGGTTTTGGGCTGGGGGGAAGACGAGATCGAGGATCTTCGATTCGTCGGCTACTCCTATATCAAGCAGGGCAAATATGAGATCGCCCGCACCTTTTTTGAGGCTCTGGTGGTTCTCTCCCCTAACTCCGCCTACGATTTGCAAACCCTGGGCGCTCTCTATCTACAGAGCGGCAACGGGCTGATGGCTCTCAACTACCTCGAACGCGCCCTCAAAGTGGACCCCACCCACGGCCCCACCCTTCTCAACCGCACCAAAGCCCTCTTCACCCTCGGCTACAAACGCCAAGGCGCCATGCAGGCCAAACAGCTAGCCACCCACGCCGACCCCTACATCGCCGGCGAAGCCGAAGCGCTCCTCATTGCCCTCGCCTAACCAACGTGAGTAACATATATTTTGTGCGTCGATCATTGGACATTGTCCAATGATCGACGCACAAAATATATTAGCACTTGAGCCCACTGTGTGGCTGGAGACAGAGTTGTTGCACAAATAAGAACTGTTATCAGACCGAGGGGAGAAGTTGGATGTGAACGAGCAGACTGCTCATTATAAGATGGGCCGGCTGCAGCTTCGATCCCTCGATCCTTGCTCCCGGGCCGTGCACAGCACTGTCCCGGT